>CAYQZH010000078.1:0-5903 GCA_964421865.1 uncultured Phycisphaera sp.
AACGACGCGTCAGCGCGCCGATGCTTTCCAGACCCCAACCTCGCGCCACCACATGGCCGACGACGGCGCGGGCATCCCGCCCGCCGACCGCCAGAAAGCAAGCCCCGCCGGACCAGCGGTCGGCGTAGGTGGGGGAGTCGAAATAGTGGCGTCGAAAGCTCAGCACGCGGCCGGTCTCATCTACCTGAACGGATTCCGGGTAGTGGACCGCGGCGAGATCGCGGGGCGGACCGAAAAGCAGCACGTCGCACGAGGGACGCCGCGGCGCCGACCGGGCGGCCTCCCCATCCACGATCGGCAAGCGGTTCCCGTTGACCAGCCACACGACCTGTCGGCCGAACATCTCCGGCAACGTCATCCCGACCTCGTCGGAGCACCAGATCACGGTCACGCGCTCGAGGTTGGCAAGAATCGGTCTGTAGTGCGTCTCGAAGCGAGCGGGCAACAGGGCCGCCACCGACGGCGTGTGCTCGGCGGCCCATTGACCATACCGCGCCGCCACCTGGAGTCGCTCGGTCAAAATCCCGCGCTGCCCGTCGCCGCCGCCGGCGACGAGCGGGTCGAAGGGCACCACCAGCGTTGGGTGATTTGGACCGACCAACATCGAACCGCCTCCTCCCCCTCGGAACCGTCGAGCCGCGTCTCCGCGCTCCCCGTGTAGGAATCGTTGTACGAGTAACCGTAACGCACATGTTTGGGAACGACCGCATTGAGGATCACGCCCACCACGTTGCCGCCCACGGCCGCGAGATACTGCCGAGCGGCCCGCGCTTCCTCCTGGGTCGACCTCCCCGCGCGAAGGACCAACACGACTTCGTCCACCACGGTCGCCAAAACCACGGTGTCGCTTTTGGCCAACACCGGCGGGGAATCCACAATGACCTCATCAAAGCCCGCAAACAACGATCGCCGGCGGGCCTGCGCGTCGACGACTACCCTAAAGTAAAGGAGCGGGATCGGTGGATTGCCGATCTCGCTCCTTGAATCCAGTGTCCGACCCGAATCGAGCTTCATCGGGTCGGCCGGATAGAACCGATTACCGACACGTCTTCTTCCCTCCGCGGCTGCTCTTGCACCTGTTGGAATAGCACTCGCTGTTGGAAGTACAGGACGCGCCCGCCGACAGGAGGCCTAGGCAGTCGGGGTCGCTGCTGCTGGTGCACGTTGGCCCGCAGCACCCGTCCGCCAGACCGCACGCCGGCGAGGTGAACACACAGCCGGTGGCGGGATTGCAACTGTCGGTCGTGCAGCTGTTACCGTCGTTGCACGTGATCGCGGCGTGCTGACACACGCCGGCGCTGCACGTATCCGTGGTACACGCATTCCCGTCGTTGCAATCGGCGCTGGTCACACATCCACAAGTGTTGACATGCTCGCAGATCCCGCTGCCGTTGCACGTGTCGCTCGTGCAGGCGTTGCTGTCGGTCGTGCACGGCGTACCCGCTGGATCATAGTTCACCACGCACGTACCGTTGCTGCACGTATCCGGATTATCGCAATCGGTGCTCGCCGAACTCCCGCACGCCGTGCCGTTAGCCAAGGCGGTGTGCGTGACCAGTCCGGTACTCGCGTTGCAGGAATCGGTCGTGCAACTGTTGTTGTCGTTGATGGCCGTCAGCCCGCCCGTGCTGGGGTTGCAACACTGACCCGCCGGCGTGGTGCTGACGTGCTGGCAGATTCCGCTGCTGCACGAATCCGTGGTGCAGGCGTTGCCGTCGTCGCAATTGAGCGGCGTCCCGGAGCATACCCCGTTGGAGCACGCATCGCCCGTGGTGCACGCGTTCCCGTCGTTGCACGCCAGCGTGTTGTTGGTGTGCACGCAGCCCGTCGCGGCGTTACACGTATCCGTCGTACACGCGTTGCCGTCGTCGCAGTTGAGCGGCGGCCCGCCGACGCACAGGCCGGTCGAACACGTGTCGCCCGTGGTGCAGGCGTTGCCGTCGTTGCACAGCAGCGTGTTGTTGGTGTGCACACAGCCCGTCGCGGCGTTACACGTATCCGTCGTACACACCTTGCCGTCGTCGCAGTTTAGCGCCGTTCCAGGCGTGCACGCGCCGCTCTGACACGTCTCGGTTCCGTTGCACAAGTTGCCGTCGCTGCACGACGTCCCGTTGGGCTTGCTGGGGTGGGTGCAGCTTCCGCTGCTGCACAAGTCGTTGGTGCACGGGTTCCCGTCGTCGGTACACAACGTACCCGTGGCCACGTTCGCATACTGGCAGACGCCCGTGCTGCTGCACGTGTCGCTTGTGCAGAGGTTGTTGTCGGTCGTGCACGCCGTGCCGGCCGCCTTCAGCGGGTGCGTGCAGGCGCCGCCGCTGCAAACCTCGCTCGTGCAGGGATTGCCGTCGTCGGCGCAATCGGCGTTGGTGACGCATCCCGAGGAGGCCGTGCAGGCGATGTCGAAGAAATACGCCTTGCCGCTGTCCGTCGGCGCCGGGGGGTCTTCCCCCATAGCCCCTACCACCGCAGAACCGCCATTGAGGGCGACGGCGCTTCCGAAATGGTCTTCCGTATAGCCCCACGGCGAAGTTTGGAGCAAACTAAGCTTCTCTCGCCAAGCGGTGCCGTCGTAAGCGAAGTAATACGCCTTACCCTGCTGCACCTTACCAGTTGCGTTGTTCGTCCAATCCGAGGCCCCGACGAGAATTCCCGAACCGGCGACGGCAACGGTTTGCCCAAACCGATCCGACGTCTTCCGGTCGGAGGGCACTAATGTTCCCTCCCACTGGAAGCTTGACCCGTTATCGCGGAACGCGTAAGCAGACCCGGCGAAACTGTCATCGACAGGCGCCCCGATGACCGCAAGGCCTCCGTCCAGCGCGCAAGAGCCGCCGAACGAATCGCCGCTGGCCACAGTGGAAGGCCAGAACGTTTGGGAGTAGCCCCACGTTGAGCCGTTGTACCGGTAGGCGTAAACAGAGCCCGAATTGGTCCCGATGACGTCGTCGCCGTAGGCGCCGACGAGGATCACATTACCTGAGACGGCGACGGAGTAGCCGAAGAAATCGTACGTCGCCGCACCCGGCGCGGTCAGCGTCTGCACCCATGTCCAGGTCGAGCCATTCCACCGGTAGACGTACGCCTTGCCCGTGTACGCCCCGTTGCCATACGCCCCGACCACGATCGTGGAACCTGAAATAGCCACGGATTGCCCAAAATACTCGTAAGCCGTGCGGGTGGGGGACAGGAGCTTCTGGCGATAGGACCAGACCGATCCATCCGCATTGGACTGGTAGAGATAGGCTGATCCGGCGGAGGCATCGTCGCCCGGCGCCCCAACGATGCCCCAGGTGCCGTCAAGCGCTACCGCCTTGCCGAATTTATCAAGGTTCGCGCCGTCCGGGGCGAACATCTGTTGGGCGATATTCCAGCTCGAGCCAATGCGCCGTGCCACATACACCGTTCCGGTAGTCGTAAACGCGGGTAAGCTAGGATCGGGATTGACACGCCCTGGGGTCCCCAGGAAAGCGGTACTGCCGCTCAGGGCAACGCTCGTGCCCAACTGGTCCAGGGACTCGCCATCCGATGGCCCGACACGAATTCCCGATGTCGCGGAGCAAGTCGTTTGCGCCTCCGCCGGCTTGCCGCCCACGAGAAGCGCGGTCACAACCGCGATCGGCAAAAGTTTTCCCCAGACCCGCGCCGTGGCGCCTTGCGCCCGGGGCTCCTCAGCGCCATGAGGTTTCGTGGGTGGGGGAACGCCCGGTGCGTCCTGATTGATTCCTTGCACGGCAACGATGGTTTGGCCGACAAGCCCGGCCCAGCGTGAACGAGTCGTAGGCACCATGGTTTCTTCCCCTTCCTGGCGTGTTTCGCCAGCTTCCCCCGTTCTTACAATCCCTGTGAACAGCCTATCTTCCCTTACATAGTCAGAGTCTCGGATTCAAACCTCGGGGAGTCAACACCAATCATAGCCCATGAAAACGGCGTACGGCAAGGAACAGATCAGCGTTAGTCTATGCTGGCGTTATTATCGGCCGTTACGTCGATCTTCACGAACCGCCAAGGTCAACCGTCGTTCTGGGAGAGTACGCAGCTGGTGCTCCGTCGCAGCCAAACTGTCGGGTTCGGTGTTTGTGGCACAGCGGCCCTCCGCTGTGCCCTGTGACCCAGCCGGGGGCGGCTGGGCCACACCTACCCGCAGAATTAGGTGCGGTGGGACACTAGACACTCAGGCGAGCACTTAAGGCGTAGTCTTATCGGAGGTCACGACCGCCCAAAAGTACCTCGGGGGGAGAACCCACTCCCGGCAGCGCGATTGCAAACCCCGCCGAACAAGGGATTCCAAAACCGCGTAACTTTCCCGTCCGCCCCAAGGTCCCATTATGGGACCGGCTCGAACATCGGTCAAGACCCTCATCCTGAAAATCGACGTCGAAATATTTCTTAGGTCGTGCCCTTGCGTACCTTACCGTTACCTGCTAGATTGCTAAGCCGTACACGGCACCCGACCTAGTCATGCGGGTCTGGCTCGTCGGGCGGGTGGACTGGGGACTTTTCGGAAGTATAATCGGGGGATGTACGTCTTGGGGGGAACGGGCAGCAACTTCTGCGAATCACGGGAAGGAGCTCCCAAGTCCGTTAGCTCGAAGGGTTTTTAGGCGCCCCTGCGTGAATCGCGCAGGAGTGCGCGGTATGTTGTTCGTCCGTGGGGTGACGCTCAGCGGCTTACGTGCCGACGCCGTCGGCCGATGCGTGGAATAGTCCCAGCGAAGGCTGACTTCGCCAGGCTTGCGTCGGGGCCCGTGGGGTTTGAAACATAGCGAATGAAGACCGGGGCGTGAAGTCGTGAAGACCGAGATGGATCCGTCCTGATCTCGCGGAGCAAGGAGGGTCGATCGTGATCGCCACAAATCGGTACGCGGAATGAGAGAAGGGGTCGTGGTTGTCGTTGTTCGTGGTTTATTTTGTGTGGTCATGTGGGGGTCTGGAGTGAAGACGCCGGGGTAACGGCTATTAGGAGACCTTGGAATGCGTAGAGATTGTTGTAATTTGAGAAACTGTGCGTGTACGTTCCCGCCCAGGTTGGCGGGAACATGTCGGTGGCTTTTAGGTCTGGCGGCGTGCGTCGTGGTCATGGGCGGCGACACCACTTTCGGGCAATGCTCCGGCGGAACCTGCTCGAATTCGCCATTTACGACGACGTGCAACCCGAACCTTCGGCATGGTAACGGGGGTCGGGCGGAGGCTTCCGACACGTGCGTAGGCGAGACGCTGGACGCCACGGGGGAACTCTTCTTCGGGGATAATTTCGCGGATGCCTGGAGGGTGACCAGTGCGGCCTTAAGGGTCAACGGGGTGCTGCAGTCGGGCGGCGCGAATCAGCCCATCGTTCTACTCATTGGGAACGCCGATTGCGCGGATAGCGGTGGAACCTGCGATCCCAACACCGGGGCACATTGCGTGTTCCCCTGCGTGATCGGCCCTGCCAACTGCGCGTGTTCCGACGGAGCGCTTTCGCTTCCCGGCGCACCTCAGGCCGGCTCGGTGGTGGTCGCGGCCAACTATGTAGTCCAGCCTAGCGATGTCGGCCCCGTCGAGGTCCGATTCGATTTCTCCAACCTTGATCTTGGCACGTTCGATTGCACGAACACTCCGACCTCGGCACAGCCGGTGGCTGCGATCGCGCAGATCACGGTGCCGGACTGCAACGACGGGGACGACTGTACGACGGACTGCTGTGTGGCCGGCGTGTGCTCCAACACTAGCGTCTGCGTGGACACCTCGTGCGCCCCGGGCCTCACCCCGCTCGTCTGCAACGACAACGACGTTTGTACAGCCGACGCGTGCGACGATACCAACGCGCCCACATGTTGCTCGTTTACGCCAATCCCGTGTCAGGAGCGCGCGTGCTTCCGGATCACCGGTTGCGATCCGGTCGACGGGTGCCAGTACGAGTCGAT
>CAYQZH010000078.1:6003-15050 GCA_964421865.1 uncultured Phycisphaera sp.
ACGTAGACATCCCGTGCCAGGAGCGTCCGTGCTTCCGGATCACCGGTTGCGATCCGGTCGACGGGTGCCAGTACGAGTCGATCTGCTCGTTCAACCCGGGTTTCTGTGACGACCGGGACGTCTGCACGACGGACATTTGCGATGACGCTGCGAGTGGTTGCTGCCGGTACGTAGACATCCCGTGCCAGGAGCGTCCGTGCTTCCGGATCACCGGTTGCGATCCCACCGCCGGGTGCCAATACGAGTCCGTCTGCTCGTTCAACCCGGGTTTCTGTGACGACCGGGACGTCTGCACGCGGGATATTTGCGATGACGCTGTGAATGGCTGCTGCCGGTACGAAGACATCCCCTGTCAGCCGCGCGAGTGTCACACGGTTATCTGCGATCCGATCAATGGGTGTCAGTACACGTTTGACTGTAGAGCGCCCGGAGACGATTGCTGCCCGAATGACGGCAACCCGTGCACCCACGAGTTCTGCGACGGAGCCACGGGACTTTGCGGGCTGACCAGGGATTGCACGTCTCCTGCCGATTGCGACGATCACGACGTGTGCACCACGGACACGTGCGTGAATAGCTGCTGCGGGCACTCGCCGATCGACTGCCCGCCGCGCCCGTGCTTTAGGCTTACGGGCTGCGACCCGACTAACGGCTGTCAGTACGTTCCGGATTGCAGAACGGGTGATTGCTGCCCGGATGACGGCAACGCCTGCACGCATGAGTTCTGCGATCAAGCCACCGGACTTTGCGGGCTGACCAGGGATTGCACGGTGCCCGCCGATTGTAATGACAGCCTCAATTGCACGGTGGAGACCTGCACGGACTCCTGCTGCGGGCATAATCCGCTTTGTCCAGGCGGCGTCTGCTGCGCGGATGGACAGTCGTGCAGTGACGGCGACGCATGCACGAGCGACTTGTGCGTCGACGGATGCTGCACGCACACGCCGCTGTGCACGAGCGATAGTCAGTGCAATGACCAGAACGCTTGTACGGGCGACCGGTGCGTGGGCGGGTGCTGCGTAAACACGCCGATCGTTCCGTGCTGCGGCGACGGGCATGTAGATGGTAACGAGGAATGCGACGGAACGGATGATGCAGCCTGTCCTCGCCATTGCAGTTCCGGCTGCACATGTCCTAGCGGCGCGATCGGGTGCCGCATCACCGGTGGTCGGCAGGTGCTCAACGGAACGCTGGACCCAGGGCCGTACGATGAGATCACCAAAGGCACGGGCGGCGGACAAGTGGGTGCGCCGTGCGGTTGCATCGGATGCTTTACCACTCCTGACCCTGACGACGACCTGGCTTTCCAACACATCCAGGGCAATTGGCAATACAACCGCAAGAATAAGCAGGGCACGTTCCACGCCAAGGATTACAACAGCCTGATCTGCGGCTGCGATGCGAACAGTCCGGTGTGTGACAGCACAGGCGTCGCCGGGTCGGGCCTCAAAAACCCCGCCAACTTCACGGGCGATCTGTGCAATCCGGGCGATCCGATACGCGGACCCGAGCCGCGGAGAGCGCCGGCGAACGTAGCTTGCTTTTCCGGCATTGGGAACTGGGCGGCGACGAACGGGCGGAAAGGAACTGATGTGGCCTTCCGCGTGGAAGTCGAAGATCGCGGGGAGCCGTCGGTCGGTACGAACGCGGATGACACCTGCGACGTGATGCGTATCCGCATTTGGATCCCGACGACAAGCGAAAACGTAAAGCTGTTGGCGGACGGGGCCTGCTGCACGCACGATGTTCCCGTGGGCCAAGCCGCCCGCGCTCCCAACATCGACGACGGCGGGAACCTGCTGCACGGCAATATCCAGATTCATCCGGAGTTGCCCAACACACAGGACGGAACGTGTCCGGTTCCGAACGGCAATTGCCAGCAGCCGTAGGCCTAGGAAGGGAGGGGCTCGACGCTCAGCGGCTTGTGTGCCGACGCCGTCGGGCGATGCGTGGAATGGTCCCAGCGAAGCCTAACTTCGTCAGGCTTGCGTTGGGGCCGGTGGAGCTCGAAACATGGCGAATGAAGACCGGGGCGTGAAGTCGTGAAGACCGAGATGGATCCGTCGTGATCTTGCGGAGGAAGGAGGGTTGATCGCGAATGATGCCAATCACGGTTTTGGACAACCGTGCGACGTCAGGCTTCGGTGTTAGTGATTGTGTTGGAGTGGTGTGTTGTGATGATGAGGGGGTTGCAAAAACCGACCTCGGGCCTTTTTTGGAGAACCAAAGAATGAGAACGAATGATTGTAGTCTGAAACACTGGACTTCCTTTTTGTGTCGAAGGGCTCCAGGAACTTGTCGTTTGTTGTTGGGTGCCGCGGCGTGCGTCGTGGTCATGGGCGGGGACGCCGCTTTCGGGCAGTGCACGAATGCTCCATTTTCGGTGGTGTGCAACCCGAACCTTCGGCACGGTAACGGGGGTCGGGCGGAGGCCTCGAACACCTGCGTAGGCGAGACGCTGAACGCCACGGGGGAACTCTTCTTCGGCGATAATTTCGCGGATGCCTGGAGGGTGACCGGGGCGACCTTAAAGGTAAACGGGGTGCTGTGCGGGGGGACTCAGCCGATCGTTCAACTCATTGGTAACGCCGTTTGCACGGAGACGGCCCTCGGAGACTGCAGCTCGCCACCCCACCCGGGCTGTAACTTCCCCTGCCTGATCGGGCCTGCCCTGCTTGGGTGCCTAGACACTACGGGGCTTACCCTTCCAGGCGCGCCTTCGGGCGGCTCGGTGGTGGTTCGGGCCAACTGTACCGCTCAGGTGTGCGATAATATCAATCCGGTGGAAGTCCGATTCGATTTCTCGAACCTTGATCTTGGCACGTTCGATTGCACGAACACTCCGACCACGGCACAGCCGGTGGCCGCAATCGCGCAGATTACGGTGCCCTGCTGCGACGATCAGGACCAATGCACGGTCGACTGCTGTGCGGCGGGCGTCTGCTCGCACACCAGCGACTGTCTTACCAATAACAGCTGTCGTGGTGATGACGGCGTCGTTCGGGACATCCCGCCGATCGTTTGCACCGACGGAGACGTCTGCACCACGGATAGGTGCGTGAACGATTTCGATCCGGGCACGGGCTGCTGCTCGTTCCCCGAGATCCCCTGCCCGCCGCGCCAGTGCTTTAGGCTTACGGGCTGCGACCCGATCCTCGGCTGCCAGTACGTTCCGGATTGCCGCACCGAGACAGCAGGAATCCTCGATTGCTGCCCGGATGACGGCAACCCGTGTACGCACGAGTTCTGCGACCGAGCCACCGGACTGTGCGGGCTAACCAGGAATTGCACGACGCCTAGCGATTGTGACGATGGTCTGAATTGCACCGTGGAAACCTGCATCAACTTCTGCTGCGGACACGACCCGCTTTGCGTCGGTAGCGTCTGCTGCGCGGACGGGGCCTCGTGCGATGACGGCGATGCATGCACGGACGACGCGTGTGTGGCCGGCTGCTGTACGCACACACCGCACGTGTGTCCGCCGCATAACTGCTTCGACGTGGTTTGCGACTCCGTCCTGGGCTGCGTGTACACGTTTAATTGCCATTCGGGCACCGGTTGCTGCCCGGACTTAGGCCCCTGCACCATCGAGAGCTGCAACGCAGATGGGAGGTGCGGGTCCCGCTCCGTTTGCGACGACCCCAACTTCTGCGATGACGGTAATGTCTGCACGAGAGATGTTTGCGACGGCGGGGGAAACACCGCCGGTTCGCCATGCTGCTCGAACCCAGCGATCCCCTGCCCGCCGATCCCGTGCCAGAGGAATGTCGGCTGCGATCGGATCAACGGCTGCCAGTACGTTCCGGATTGCAGAACGGGTGATTGCTGCCCGGATGACGGCAACCCGTGTACGCATGAGTTCTGCGACGGAGCCACCGGGGCGTGCGGGCTGACCAGGGATTGCACGTCGCCCGCCGATTGCGACGATAGTGTGCGTTGCACGGTGGAAACCTGCACGGATTCCTGCTGCGGGCGTAACCCGCTTTGTCCAGGCCGCGTCTGCTGCGCGGACGGACAATCGTGCAACGACGGCAACGCATGCACGACGGATACCTGCGGAGCCGACGGTTGCTGCGTGAACACGCCGTTGTGCAGGAGCGACGCCGATTGCGATGACCGCGATGCCTGCACGTCAGATACTTGTGTCGCCGGTTGCTGCGCGCACGAGGACATCTGCAACGAAGGCATCTGCCGCACGCCTGGGTTCTGGGGCACGCATGCTCGTAGGAACCCCGCCAAGGCTCGCAGCCAGAACATCACCCAGGCGGTGATCAACGCCTGTGGCGGCTCGCTGTTGGTGTGCAACGAGTGCATCAACGCGACGGTGCCGGTCAACAATGCGGCGTCGTCGGTGGAAGCGACCTGCGTAAGTCCGCGGGCCACCATCGTGCTGCAGAATGCCCGCCAACTCACGGCCTTGGCCCTGAACTGCTGCGTCAGTGGCTTTGGCGCCACGTGCGGCGGCGATGCGAGCTGGGCGGCGCTGTTCAGTGACTGCAACAACGCCTGTTTGGGCTTGGCAAGCACCCGCACCAACACCCAGTGCCGGAACGAGATTGATTGCTTGAACAATGGCGGTCAGTTCGATTCGGCCACAGGAACGTGCGGGGGCGGCGGTCCGGACAACTGTCACGACCGCCCGCTGGTCAACGACGCGCTGGGACTCGACTTCGACCCGCCGGGTCCGGCGGGCAGTGAAGACGATTGCAACCTCGCGATCGGCAACCACTGCGCGATACTCCCCCTCACCTGCTCGCCGACGACGGGTACGGGAGAAGCCTGCTGCGGATCGGATTCTTGTCCGTAGTCTCAGAATCAGCCGGGGACGGCCCGATCTCTGAAAGGGCCTCCTTCCGGTGAAACCAAACGAGAGGCGGGGCGCCACGCGGCGCCCCGCCTTCTCTTTTTGGAGGTCACGGTGGGTAACGGCCGGGAATCACTTGTACACGGTGACGACCTGCGTGTACCCCGCGTGGCCCGTCGCCAGCGACGAGCGGGTCGAAGTGCACCACCAGCGTTAGGTGATTCGGACCGACCAACCTCGAACCGCCTCCTCCCCCTGGGAAGCGTCGAGCCGCGCCGACGCGCAGACCCGCCTCCCGCAGGACCGGCACCCACTGTTCCTTCAAGTCCTGGCAGCCGATGGGGCGGATGTACTCCAACGCCGCCCGATCGCCCGCCGATGTGGACGTGCGCGAACTCTGCGCGAGCTGCCTGCGGGATCGGAGCGACAGGCCGCGTACGCGTGGATGGGGCGACGGCACGAACCCGTTGCGGCGGTCGGGCGAATCAGCACCTCCGGCTCATGCAGCCAACCGGTAAACGTGCACGGCACCTCGTCCACGTGGTTCTGCCCCAGGGCCTCGATGGGTCAGGAGGCGGAGGCTGAGGCGCGAAAGAGGATCTTCGAGAACGATCGCATGGCCGCCGAGACCCTGAAGATCGTCGACCGCGACGCGGTGATCCTCCACGGCCTGCCGGCCCACTACGGCGATGAGATCGACGATGCTTTATCGCGGCGACCTCATCGGCAGCGGAACGGTCGGGACGGGGTGCATTCTCGAGCTCGGCCCCGAAGCGGCCGGCGGTTGGCTGACGCCGGGCAACGTGATCGAACTGGAAATCGAGCGGCCCGGAACGCTGACGACGCCGATCGCTTAAACGAATGGCCTACCGCGAATCCCCGACAACGAAAACAGATGGGACGGGGCTATTTCGGCGTTTCTTTCGGTCCCTTCGTGGCGGAGCCTGCCCTGGAAGGGTGGCTTCGTGGCTTCGTGCCTTCATCTTCCAGCTTCGCCCGCCACTCGGCGGCCTTTTCGGCGTAACCCTTGCCCGGTTCGGCGGCGTCCCACTGCTCGTAAAGCGCCGTCAGGGCCAGCAGCGCGTCCCCTTTGATCCAAGGTGGGGCGATCGACTGATCGCGCAGGGCATCGAGACCCTCGACCAACAGCGTTTCGGCCTCGGTGAATCGACCTTGTCCCGTGAGTGCGGCCCCCAGAGTGGATTGCGCATCCGCGCGTAGCCAGGCGGCGCCATCCGGTCTCGCTTCGTAGATTCTGAGGGCGTCGCGAGCCAATTCCTCTCCCTCCTGAAAGCGGCCCTGTCGAGCGGCGAGCTTCGCCAGGTCGATCGAGCACTCCGCCACCGCAGGATGATCCCCGCCAAGAACGCTTCGTTGCAATTGCAACGACTCCCGAAGGACCGCCTCGGCTTCGGGGAGTTTGTCTTGGCGATAAAGAAGCGCCCCGAGTTGCTGCAAGTGCGCTCCAGTTTCCATCCCGACATCGTCGAGTCGGCGACTCATCTCCACCGCTTGCCGAACAAGCTGCTCCGCGGAGCTTCGATCGCCTTTTCGTTCGCGGATCGAGGCCAATGTGCACAGAAGCTCGGCCACCTCGAGGTGGTCGTCTCCGAGCGTATCGCGCTTGATCGCCAGCGCCTCGTTTACGAGCTCTTCAGCCTCCTCATGCCTCCCCGTATCATCAAGAACGTGGGCCAGCGACTTGTTAACCCACGCAAGCTCATTGTTTTTTTCCGCCCCGGAGTTGAGCTGAATCTGCCGGGCTTCGCGCAGAACCTGCTCGGCTTCCTCATGTTTCCCTTGACGCCGAAGATCTTCTCCAAGACAGATCAACGGCAGACTTGTGTAATCGTGCTTAGGCCCGACTAGTCTACAAAGCAAGGCCAGCGATTCACGTTGTAAACGTTCGGCGTCGCGGTAGAACCCTTGTTGGCTCCGCAGGTCGCCTAAGTTATAGAGGTCAAACGCAACCGCGGTGTGATTATCGCCCATCAGCGTGCGATGCATCGTCAAAGCCTCCCCAAGAAGTTGCTCTGCTTGGGGATAATCTCCCTTGCGGGCTGTGTAGCCGGCCACAGCGGATAGGCTCGACGCTATGGAGGGGTGCACCGGCCCGAACAGTTTACGAGCCATGGCCAGTGCGCTTCGCTGCATTTCTTCGGCCTCGCGGTAACTGCCCTTCCTCGTAAGCACCCGGCCGAGATTCGTCAGGCTTTCCCAGATTTCCCTGTGCTCGTCGCCCAGCAGTTTGCGCCGGATACGCAACGCTTCCCGATGGAGCTTCTCTGCCTCCGGGAAATAGCCAAAGTAATCCTTTATGACGCCCACGGTGCTGAGACTTTGGGCGACGTCAATGTGTTCCTCGCCCAACAATTTGCGGCGCATATCCAGTGCTTGAAGAGAGAGCGATTCGCCGTCCGCGTAGTCATTCTTCTTAACAAGCAGCCATCCGAGTTCGTGGAGGCTCTTGGCTACGTCAGGGTGTTCCTGCCCATGGATGCGGCGGGCCAGTTCCACGGTGGGGCGAAACATCTCTTCCGCCGAATCGAAGGCAACGACCGTTTGGTAAACATTCCCGATCGTCCAACGCAGGCGCAGCTCGGCCTCCGGGGCGTCGCTCAGTTCGCCGCCGTTGATGCGCTTGGCCGCCGTGTCCATAATTTCACGCAGAAGGGTTGTATCGCGGCCCAGGGCGACGCTCGGCTCGACCCCTCCGAGCATCTGGTTCATGAAATCGCCGATGAGTTGGGCGTTGTCGCGCTGCGCTAAGGCCTGTGCGGCCTCGGCCTGCGCCTTACGCTCACTTTCTCCGGCGCGGAAGTAGAGAGAAGTGCTGACGATGATTCCAGCGACGAGAACCAGGAATACGGCGGCCACACCAACAACGACGGCCTTGTTGCGTTTGGCGAACTTCTTGAATTGATAGGCGGCGCTCGCGGGTCGGGCCACGATCGGCTCGTCGTGCAGGTAGCGCCGGATGTCGGAAGCGAACTCCGCCGCGGATTGATAGCGCCGCGTCTTGTCCTTCTCCAGCGATTTGGCGACGATCGTCTCCACGTCGCCGCGAAAAACGCGATTGACCGTGCTCAGCGGGGCCGGCTCCTCCTCACGAATGACGCGAGCGGCCTCGTGGATCATCTTGTGTTTTAGATCGTACGGCAGGCGCCCGGCGAGCGCCTCGTACGCGATGACGCCGAGGGCGTACACGTCGCTTCGTGTGTCCAGCTCTTGGGGGTCGGCGGCCACCTGCTCGGGACTCATGTACGGGATCGTGCCGATCAGCTGGCCCACGTCGGTTTGGATCGTCGCGGCCTGGATGTCCGAGTCCGTCGCCCGAGCGACGCCGAAGTCCAGGATTTTCGGCTGGCCGGATTCGTCGACGAGAATGTTGCCCGGCTTCAGGTCGCGATGAATGACCCCTTTCTGGTGGGCGTGATGGACGGCATCGCAGATTTTGGCCACCAGCTCTAGTCGCTGTCGGGTACCCAGTTTCGCCTCCTCCATGAACTCTTTCAGTCCACGTCCGCGAATAAACTCCATCGCGAAGTAGGGCACAGTGACGCCATGCCTGCTCCCGGAGCTTGGCGCGACTTCGTGCGTCCCCGCTTCGTAGATCTGGGCGATGCCCGGATGTTGCAGTCGGCCGAGCACCTGTGATTCTTGTTCAAAACGCTTCAGCATCTGCGGCGACGCATAGCCGGGCCTGATGACCTTCAGGGCCACGACGCGCCGCGGCTTATCCTGCTCGGCTTCGTAGACCGTCCCCATGCCTCCTTCGCCGATGACACGCATGATGCGGTAACGTCCGATCTGTTCCGATCGTCCGCCGGCTCCAACGCGGACGCCGGATATCGATATCGTCTCGTTGGGGTCGTGCTTGCCCGCACCCCCGCCCGAGTACGTCGAGTCACTGGTCATCGATGCGTTCCTTCTTCGGTGACACCGAATAATCGACTTGGGCCTCGTACTCGAAGCGTCGCAGGGCCGATTTGGAGGCGATGCCTTGCTTCATCACCTTGACGGCCACGACTCGCCGGGGGTTGTCCTGTGCGGCCTCGTAGACCGTACCCATTCCGCCCGAAGCAATGGCGCGTTTAATATGATAGCGCCCGATTCGGTCGGGTAACATCGGGGCTGTCCGAGCCGCATCGAGTGTTTCGGTGGACGGGTCTTGTGGAGGAGGATCGACCGGGCGCTCACGGGCCATAGCTTTCTCTCCGGCGGGCGAATTGCCTTGTGAAGG
>CAYQZH010000079.1:0-14871 GCA_964421865.1 uncultured Phycisphaera sp.
CACCGTCGCCACCGCGTTCCTGGGGTTGGGATGCTGCAACTCGACCAACTCCACCCTGATGGCGTCCTCCAGCGAGCCGTGCAGCTTGCCCTCCACGCGGAACCTCAGGGACCGAGTGGTGCGATCGGGGCTCGTGGCAGAGGAATCCCACACGATGTTCCCCGGCGGCCCCAAGCCGCATAACGGGTCAACACGGGTTCCCGAACATGTTCCGGCTACATCACCTTGGCACACATCGTTCGTCGTGCACCCGTCCCCGTCGTCACAGGCTACGGTCACACCCGTACCGTCGTGTCTGCAGCCCACCCCCACGATGCAGGTGTCCAACGTGCAGACCTTGCTGTCATCGCACGCCGAATTGACCGGCGTGTGAATGCACCCCGTCGCCGGATTGCAGGAGTCCGTGGTGCAGGCGATTCCGTCGTCGCAGTTGGGCGGCACACCACCCACGCAAACCCCGCCCGAACACGTGTCGTTGGTCGTACAAGCGCTGCCGTCGTTGCATGTACCGGGGGTGTTGGGGTGTTGGCACGTACCCCCGCAGGATGGGGTGAGACAGCTGCACGTGTCGGGTCCCGTGCAGGGGTTGTTGTCGTTGCAGTCGTCGTTGCCGTCGCAGGTCACCGTGATGGTGACGCCCGGGCCGAGCGACTTCGTGACGTCGCTCGTGAGGGGGTTCGGAATCGGGCTTTGTACCGCCGTCTTGCTGCCCGCGCCGAAACATGGAAGGAGGGCGATCTGACTGGTCCCGCCGCTAATGGCCTTGAACTTGATCGTGGTCACTTGCAGCCCCGTCGTAGTCGCACAAGCCGGGGGCGCCAGGTTCGTACACTCTCTCCCCGTGGGACAGTCGGCGAGCGAAGAGCATGGTAAGCCATCGTTGGAACCACCGAGGCAGTACAAATCGCTGCATATCCCATTGGGACAAGCGACCAGCGGAAGCTGGCATGGCGGAACCAGGCAACAGGCTAAGCCATTGTTGGAACCACCGCGGCACGTTAGGCTGCACGTAGGCGACTGGAACGCAAAGTATCGTGCGTTGCCGTCGTTCGCCGGAACGAAGAGCGGGCCGCCGGTACACGGTTCGTTCAGACCGTCGCCGTTGTTGATGCAATCGTTGATCCATCCCGAGAAGCCCCACGGGTACTGGTTCGCCGGACAGATCCGGCAGGAATCCGCCCGCACGCAGGGATCCGCCGGGTTCGGGTTGCCGGAGGTGGGAGTTTGCAACTGCAGAAAGGTCTTGTTCCACGAAAACAAAGCATCAATACTTGAAACCTCGAGGCTGGTCCCGGGGCACTCGGCCGTGGGTGTGTTGCATCCGTTGGCCACGGCGCGGAGTTCGAGCACAACTGTCGAGCCGGCAGGGACGGTGGTCGGGCCGGACGCAAGCCATTGGAGGTTGACGCATCGATACGCAGGGTCAGTCGCTGGCGGGCTGTCCACGCAGAACCCATTGTTGCACTTGGAGACCGCCGTGCAGGGGTCCAAGTCGTCGCAACCCACGCCTTGGTTGATCGAGCTGCCCTGACAGCCGACCGTCGGTTGCTCTACACAAGTTCCTTCGCTGCAAAAGTTGTCGAGCGAATGGCAAACAACCGATGTGCCGGCCACGCAACCGGTCTGGGGGCCGGCGTTGGGATCGCCCGGCCTGCATTTCTCGTTCCCGTCGCATAACAGATTGCCTCCGCTGGAAGGCGACCAGCAGCTCTGCCCAGCCAGGCAATCGGAACTGCTCACGCACGTCGCAAATGGCGAACACTCCTTGCCGAAACTAGTCCTGACACACTGCCCCGCGTTCGGGCAGTCAGAATCGGTGACGCAACTTGTACCCGGGTGACACGACCCGCAACGTGAGTCGTTGAGGACGTTCTGACACGAATCGGCGGTCTCGTTGCAAGAATCGGTGGTGCACGAAATGCCATCGCTGCAATCCTTGCTACACGCACTGTGGTCGGCGTTGCAGCTCGTGGCCGTCGAGTTGTTGCAAGTCCCCGTCCCGGCGGGACAGTCCGCGTTGGAATTGCAGCCCTTCGGCGGGCTGCTGGTGGAACACGTGCCCTTGAAACAACAATGCGCCCGGTCGCTGAAGATCGAGCAGGGGTTCCCGAGCTGGTAGGTGCAGACTTCCTCACCGTTACAGAATAAGCCGTCGCTGCAGATCGTCGAGTTTCCCGTGAACACGCACGAATTCCACAAACAGACATTGCTTGTGCAAAAGTTGAGATCCTCACACTGGTTCGAGTTTAGGCATTGCACGCAGCCATCACTTACCTCGTCGCAAGAGCTCGGGCCGCCGATGCAAGTACCCGGGCTTCCACAGTCGGCATCCGTGGAGCAGGGTTGCAGGTTGTCCGGCCCATTAACGCACTTCTTACAAACCGGCGGCGCGCCCACGACGCATTGGTCGTTTTGGCAGGCTTCCGCTCCGTTGCAGAACGTTCCGTCGTCGCAGCCGCCGTGAGCGTAGTCCGCGTCGTGATCGCATTGCACGCACCGGCCGCGCAGCTCGCTGCAAAATCCTAGACACTTACCTCCCGTGCCGCAGCTCGAATCCGTGATACAGGTCACCCCGGGCGAAGTTCCCCGGAAGCATTTCTTGGAGCAGCTTAGCGGCGTACCGGCCTGGCAGAGTCCAGTGGAGCTGTTGCAGCTTTCACCACCGTTGCAGACCAAACCGTCCTGACATTGGGCATCGCTCAGACACTGCACGCATTTGCCCGTTAAGGTGTTGCAGCGCAGCCGCGGCGAGGTCGTACAGTGGTTGTCTTGCAAACATTGAACGCACGCGTTCAAGGCCTCGCTGCAGTTGGGCGTCGGCGGCGTCGTCGCCGGACAGATGTGAGCCGTGTGGTTGCAGGCGTTGGTGGTCTCATTACACCCGTCATCCGTGCAGAAAATGCCGTCGCTGCAACCATTCTGCGGGTGAAAACAGTTTCCGCCGAGGCAGAAGTCTACTGTGCAGAACAACCCGTCGTCGCAGTTCGGCGGCGAGCATGCTTGGCCGCGCGCGGCACCCCCGGTGGCGAAGACCCAACCCACCGCCACGACCAGAACCGATAACCTCGCGCCCTTTCGGCCGTCCCCACCGAGGTGCGAACCCGTCCAGTTGGATACCATGTCGTTACCCCTCAGCCCCCTATCCACCCCACGAGACCGCGCCGCAAGGACGCACGACCTCGTCTGACGCAAACCGGCGACAACGCCCCCATCGTCACGCAACACGTCGCAGCGGCGATGTTATCGGAGATGGTCGAGTTGACACCGGCCGCATCCTCTCCCTCGACTCCGTTCTAATCTACCACATCGGCGGCGGCGACACAACCGCCGCGCATCGGACCGCCGACAAGAACGGGATACTCACTCTAGCGCGCCTCCGACCGGTCGTCCAGTCCGCGGCGGTGAAAGTCACATGGTGCGCCGCGGGACTCCAGCGTAGCTCAGCAGCAAAGCCGGGTCCGAAAACACCCCGCGGGAACAAATGTTGATTGTCAACGCAAACGGTTCGTGTGCTTTTCGATCCCCCAAGACGTCGTTATCGGCCGGGTCTCCCCACGCATTTATCGCTCGGACTTCTTGCCTCGCGCTCCGCGGACAGCACTTCGCGTGACCGGGCAGAAGTCGTCGGCCAGGCGGCCGAAGCTCCTTGGGACGCATCCAAACGGGCGGGTCCTTGTCGAAGCAGCGATGGGAAGGCAGCAGACACTGCAATTCAACCCGTTCGATGAAGCCCCGCTTTCATGGCTGGCACTACCCACGGGTTCACAAGGACCTTCATCGCTCCATCCATCACGAAGCAACCTCGATGCGCCCGCTTCGGCAGCCCACGGGGATGGGATACTCCATTGTAGCAGCCAGGACTGGTCCCAGCCACGACGGCCGCCATCGAGGCAGGAGCGATAAACTGGGGTATCTGTGGTGGATGGCAGTTGAATTCCCTGGATAAGATCGCTAGTCTATCGTAACGGCTCCGCGGCATCGTTGTGCCGCGCGCCGCGGGGTGGAAGGGTTCGGAGGCCTGCGCCGCCAACTTGCTGAGTGCGCAGCGCGGAGGGGAAGCGATGAAGCACGGTCCACTGGCGGCAGGCATCTGGGTCGCGGCGGTTCTCGGCATCTCGCCGATCTGCCTGGCCGCGACGATGGAGTTCGAGTCCGTTCCCGTCGGCACTAAGTACGGCGGCGACTTCGGCAACGTCCCCGGCCAGGTCGTCCTCACCGAGAACGGCATCAAAATGTCCGTGGAGCAGTTCTTTCTCCGCCAGTTCACGGATTTCTTCCAGGCGGAAGTCACCGAACCGGCGAACGATCATCAGTTGGCCATCGACAACATCAGCGTTTTGTTTGACCTCACGGCCCTTCCCTTCAACGTCACCTCGTTGACGCTCCAATACAACGAACTCGGAGGGGAAGACAACTTCGCCGTGAACGGCGGCCCGATCCTGCAACCCTTAGCACACCTCACGGATATTCCCGTCAATGTGGCTCCGGGAGTCACCGCGCTGGTGGACGGCGGTCGGATCACCCTCACCGGCGATATCGACCGCGTTCTCATCGGCGGGCAAGAACTGTCGGTCGACACCGTGGTTGCGGTCCCGGAACCAACGTCGCTGCTGCTTCTCGGAGCGGGTGGAGCGATCCTCCTTCGACGCCTGCGCCGACCCGCGCTCGCCGCGCGAAAGCCCACCCACTGACACGCCCTTCGGCCACCGTCGGTCGCCACCCGCTGATTTGCGCTTTGCGATTTGAGATTCGAGAGTTGTGGGCGGTGCGTACTCCGCACGCCTTGCTTTGGGCTTTAACCCGTCGCTCGCCCGCCAGGTCGAAGTTATCGTGAGGCGAGTGCGTTTGCCGGGCGCAACTTTGGGCCGTAGGATTCGATCGTCCGGTGGGAATGGTGGGGATGGGCGATCCGCGACGCGAGACCGCGCATGGGTAGGCCGTACTATGTGATTGATGCGTTCGCGAGCGAGCGGTACACCGGCAACCCCGCGGCGGTGGTGCTTGATGCGGAGGGGCTCGACGACTCGGCCATGCGGGCGATTGCCGCGGAGTTCAATCTCAGCGAAACGACTTTCGTTCTGCCGCCGCAGAGCGGTCGTGGAACGAGCGCCGGGCCGCACGTTCGTTTTCGGTGGTTCACGCCGACCGTGGAAGTCGATATGTGCGGCCACGCGACAATCGCGGGCCTTCACGCGCTTATCGAATCCGGTCGCGTGCGACATGACGATCCGTCCGCCAGCACGCAGGTTCACATTGATACGAAGTCGGGAACCCTCACGGGCTTCATCGAGGCCATTCCGGGGAACGAGTCAGCGCGGATGATCTGGCTGGACCTGCCGGACCCGGTGTTGACGGACCACCGGCTGATCGCGGCGGAGCTTTCGACCGTGTTGCGGATACCGGTGGATGCGTTGGAGACGAAGTTGCCGACGACGGAAACGCAGGACCATGACGTGCTCGTGTTCGTGCGAAGTTTCGGATCGCTCAACGACGCCCGGCCCGACTTTCCGCGACTCGCCGAGTTGCTCAACCGCGAGCGGCTGCGTGGTCTCTGCCTGGCGACGGTGAACACGATCACACCGTCGGTCCACGTGCAATCGCGTTTTTTCGCCCCGAATTTGGGGATCGACGAGGACCCTGTGACGGGGAGCGTTCACGGCCCGCTGGCGGCGTATCTGGTGTGGAAGCAGCTCGTACCGACCGCTAACGGGCTTTCCGGACTGACGTGCGTGCAAGGCAAGCCCGGCGGACGCACGGGCTTGTTGCACGCCCTTGTGCAGGTCCAGGGCGAGGATCGTTTCGCCGTGCGGATCGGCGGGCAAGCCGTCACCACGATGCGCGGCACGCTGGTGGATTGATGGTCGAGCGTCGTCGATTCGCGGCCATCGTCAATCCGATCTCCGGTCGCCGGAACATGTTGCCCCGCGTGCGGACGATCGCCCGGGCGGTGGAGCGTCGCGGCGGTCGGCTTGAAGTCCTGGTCACGGACGGCCCGAGACACGCGACGGAACTTGCGTCAACACTGGGAAGCGAGGTCGAGGCCTTGCTCGTCGTCGGCGGCGACGGCACCGTGGGCGAGGTGCTCAACGGACTTGCCGATTCCCGGGTTCCCCTGGTCATCTACCGGACGGGTACGGAGAATCTGCTGGCCCGCGAGCTGGGGATGCCTAGCGACCCCGACGAAATCACGGCGACGCTGGTGTACGGCGACGAGTTCGCGAGTGATGTGGGGGTCATCGGCGGCCGGCGGTTCTTGGCCATGGCGGGGATCGGGTTCGACGCCGAATGTGTGGTCCGCATGAACCGGGCGCGGCGCGGGCACATCACCCACGGGGATTATTTCTGGCCGATCTGGCGGACATATTGGGCGTATCAGTACCCTCGTCTTCTCGTGGAGGCCGACGGGGCGACGGTGTTCGAGGGGCATGGGTTTGCGCTGATCGGCAACATCGCCCGCTACTCGGCCGGGATGCGCATTCTGCTCCACGCGCGACCCGACGATGGGCTGTTGGATCTGGGCGTGTTCCCGTGCGGATCGCGGTTGAGGATGTTGGGGCACGCCGGCCGAGCGCTCTCGCGCCGACACGTCGGGCGCTGGGGGATGATCTACCAGCAATGCCGGACGGTGCGGATCAGTTCCGACGAGAAAGTGCCGATCGAGGTGGACGGCGAATTGGGCGGCGTGTTGCCCGCGGAGTGCTCGGTCCGACCCGGGGCGGTCACGTTCCTGCGGATGCGGGCGGGAATGTGACGGGCAGAACTCTCCGACGACGCGAAGCTCATCCTTGCCGTGAAGCATGTCGGCACCGTCCCATACGGATTCGGCGACGGCTCGGGCTGTCGAGGTAGGTTCCCGAAGAGACGAGAGTCAGCTATATGTTGCCAGGTTTGTACCCGTGCCAGTATGGCTCGTAATACCACCACCAAATGGTGTAATCAGGACCATGACCGCTCCCAGACATTTGGTATCGCGCGTTTTGGAAGTCGTACGCGCAGACCGCCACGGAAACAAGAAGGCCAAACACGAATGTGAGGACTCCCCAGCCGAAACGACCCAGGTGGTTTAGAACAACGCTTGCAACAAAAACCAGCGTAATGCCCATATAGGGCAGTGAGAAGATCACCAACTGCAGGGCAAAGTCCGGCACGGCGTTGGCGAGACGCAGGGTAAAGAAAAGCCCAATGACGAAATGAGCAACTGCAAGATAACCGAACGCCAGTGTAAAGATGCCTACCCAGCTGGCGAAGTCGTTTGGCTTCCTGCTCGTCAACATGGTCTAGCCTCCGCCTCCCTCACCCGGCCCGTGCTGGATTTCCGGTCTGAGCTGGGTGAGACCCACGCGCTGCCGGAACGCCTTGGCGCGTGTTTCCAAGGTCCGTTCGCTGGCCGAAGAGTCATCGCTGTGCTGCCACTCCGTGAAGAGGAGCAACGCAAGAAATTCGGGGCTGAAATCGGGGCCGGTAACGAAATCCACGTGGGCAGTCACCACGTTTTCTATAAGTGCTCGGCACCCGCGCGGCGACACCGGGCACGCAGCCAAATACTATCCACCCTGTCGTTCGGCGGCAAGGGACAAATCACTCCGGGTGTAAGCCTCGAGGCGCAGCCGCGAGGGGGGAAAGTTAGGGGCGGGGAGGTTGGGAACCGGCGGTGCGGGGTTCCAAGGGAAAGCCCGGCCAGCCGCCGAGCGCGGGGCGGGTGGATCGGCGACGGAGAGGGGGCTGATCCCAGAAAACGTCGAAACGCCGGGCGATCTACTTGACTGAATCCATGAAATCTTGCACAATGTTAGGTAGGGTCGGAGGCCGTTAAGCCCGCCTATCGGGTTGCGGTGGGGCCGGTAGCCGGGTAGGGTACGAAGTCGATCGGGGTGGTGCGATTTGCGCCGCCCTTCTTGCGGGCCGGGTTTGTGACTTTTTTCACAAAGTTGGTCTTTTAGCTTGACCCGCGCTGTCGTTTGAATTGCGCCGGGGACTAGCCCCGACGCTACACTGAGCCGGTGCGCCACTAACGGTGGTATTGCACGGTTGGAGCAGGAATGGTCATGGTCGCCGTCGGCGAGACTGAGCCGCCTGATCTGGAACCGATGACCCTGTCGCTGTTGGGTCGTTGGTTCGGGGTGCCGCTGCTGATCATCGGGACGATTGTCGGCGGTGCGGTGGTGGTCGTGCTGTTGTTCGGCGGGCCGGCGTCGCCGGAGCAGCGGAGCATCGAGAGTCTCCTGCAAGCGCTCGAAGCCGGCAGCGGCGAGCGCAGCGCGGGCGTGCTGCTTCCGTGTGAGAAGGAGCTTTGGCAGACCGCGTTGGAGTTGAGCGAGCGGCTGGCCAAGAAGGATACCGAGCTGACCGCCGACGAACTCCAGACGGTGACGCAACGGTTGGCGACGATGGTGCAGACCGACCTGGCCCATGTCGATCGGATTACGGCGTTCGGCGACGACCTTGCGAAGCAGCAAGAGCTGCGTTCGGGTCGGTTCGACTTCCTGCTTCGGGCGTTGGGACGGACGGAACGCGAGGAAGCCATCGAGCCGCTGACCCACGTAGTATCGAGTGGACGCGAGCCTTATGTGGCCGTGGCGATGCAGCAGTTGGGGAATCTTCACGGGCTCGTGGGGTCGAAGCGGGCGATTGAGCCGATCGTCGCCGTCCTGGGCCGGAGCAGCCGGGCGGAGACCTTGTTGACCGCGTGCACGGCGCTGTCCGTGTTGGCAAGCCGCGACGACCGCGGCGTCCTGGATGCCTTGGGGACCGCGCGACTGACGCACGACGGGGAAGTGGCCTGGTCGGCGGCGCTGGCGCTCGCCCGCCTGGGGAGCGCGGCCGGGAAATCGACGCTGTTGGACCTGCTGGACCGGACGCATTTGGCATCGGGTGAGCGCTACGAGGTCCGCGACGAGGCGGGGAACATCCAGCGGTACCCCCTGCCTCCCCACCGGGTCGAGGCTTTGCTGATCGCGGCGATGGACGCGGCGGCGAATCTGAACGACGATGACTTGTGGGGCCTGATCGATCGGTTAAAGTCCGACCCCTCGCCGGCGGTGCGCGGTAGGGCGATGGAACTCACGAAGCGAAGGGGCCAGTCGGCGGGCGGAAAACCCTAAGGAGTAGCGTTCATGGCTACCCAACCCGTGGTGACGAAAGTCTGGATCGAGCCGGGGTGCATCGTCTGTGACGCGTGCGAGACGACGGCCCCGACGGTGTTCGAGGTCACGGACGATTCCTGCCTCATCCGGCCGGAAGCGCTGAACGCGAGTTTCACCAAACCCTTGACGCAAGCGATTATCGACGCGGCGCAGGAGTGTCCGGTCGATGTGATTAAGTACGAGACGGTGACGGAGGAAGTGTCGGCGGCACTGGCGGATCTGGGCGCGCCGGGACCAGTGGCACCCGCGCCGCCGAAGCCCGTAGCCGCGGCGGCGAAACCCGCAGCCGCGCCGGCCAAGCCTGTCAGCAGGTCGCCGGAGGCGCCGGCGCCGAAGCCCGTGGCCGAACCGGCGACGGCCGTCGCGGCCAAGGCCCCGGCGGCGGTGAAGACGTCGGTCGCCGGGGCGCCCGATCCGGCGATCGCGGCACTGCTGCGAGCGGCCACGTCGCGCGGTGGAAACGCGTTGATCCAAAAGAAAGCGGAGTCGGTTTCGCCCGCCGTGGCGACGTTCCAGAAAAAAGCCCCTCGCGACCTGCCGCCGGACGCTCGTCAGGCCAAGGTGCAGGAAGCGGCGAAGAAGATCAGCGAGCAGGTGGACGCGAAGCGGCGGGAGTTCTTGGGCAACGCGGCGCTGGCGACGGGGTGGATTGCGTTCGGGGCCGGGCTGGGTGTTTCGTGCGGACCGGCGTTCGGGCGGTTTATGATGCCCAACGTCCTGGAAGAACCGGACCCGCGGGTGCGGGTCGGGAAGCTACAACGTTATCTCGAAATGGCCCCCGGCGAGGTCAACGAGGACTACAAGCCGCAGGGCATCTGGATGGTCCGCGAGGAGGAGCGGATCGCGGCGCTGAGCATTATCTGCACGCACCTGGGCTGCATCCCGAACTGGCTGCCTAACGATCGGAAGTTCAAGTGCCCATGTCATGGCAGCGGGTATAAGCCCAGCGGGATTAACTTCGAGGGCCCCACCCCGCGACCGCTGGAACGCTTCCGTATTTTCGTCGAGGACGGGATCGCGGTGGTGGACAAGAGCAAGAAGTATCAGTTTGAGCTGGGGCAGTGGGAGCAGCCGGGCAGCTTTCTGGCGGTCTGACGACCGCCGGGGATTTTCGATTTTCGATTGTCGATTGTCGAATGTGAGAAGCGGAACGCAAACCAGGGAATAGCGAAGGATGTCGGTAGGGACGTGGATTCGGGAGAGCCAGGTTTGGGGGAGCATTTTCCGCCATGGGATTCCGCGCGATCGGCGCACGCGGGCGATGGCCATCCTCAGCAACGTCTTCCTGCACCTTCATCCGGTGGCGGTGCGCAAGAGCGGCATTCGCCTGTCGTTCACCTGGTGCATGGGCGGGCTGACGTTCTTCCTGTTCCTGGTGGAGATCGTCACCGGCGTGCTGTTGATGTTCTACTACCGCCCGACGGTGGAATACGCGTACTTCGACATCCAAGGGCTGCGGGCGCACGTGACGTTGGGCTTGTTGCGCGAACTCCATCGCTGGGGCGCGCACGCGATGATCATCACCATCTGGCTACACATGCTGCGCGTGTTCCTGACGGGCAGCTATAAACCGCCGCGGGAATTCAACTGGAGCGTAGGGGTCGTGCTTCTGGTACTGACCCTCCTCCTGTCCTTCACCGGATATCTATTGCCGTGGGACCAGCTGGCGATGTGGGCGATCACCGTGGGGTCGAACATGGCCCGGGCGACGCCGGGTGCGGGCACGGAGGGTCCGATGTCCTCGTTCCTGCAGATCGGCGGAGTACCGCTCGTCCATGCCGGCGACGACGCGAGGTTCGGGCTTCTCGCGGGGACGTTTGTAGGGCCCAACGCCCTGTTGCGGTTCTATGTGCTGCACTGCGTGTTCATTCCCGTGGTGGTGACGGTGTTGCTCGCGGTGCACTTTTGGCGAGTCCGCAAGGACGGCGGAATCAGCGGTCCGTTGTAGGGGATTGCCGATTGTCGATTGTCGATTGTCGATTGTTCATTGAGAGGCGCGGGCTGGAATGAGCGCCTCCCATCTATTGGCCGAAGCGACCTTCTTTGACGGGATCAAGGAGTTCATCAACGCACTCTGTCGGCCGCACTGGTTTCTCATCATCGCCGTGGCGGGACTCCTGGTGTTCCTGGTGGGGTACCGTCGGTTGACCAAGCCGGCGGTCGCGGGCACTTTGGCGGGATTGTTCACGTTATTCTTTCTGGTGAGCTGCCTCGATCCAAACTTTGTGAAGATCGTCGAGAAGGCGGACAACGTTCCGATCGTGATGATGATGTTCGCCATCGGGTTCTTCCTGTGGCTTTCGTTTCGTCAGGCGGCGGTCAACGATGAACGGATCGAGAAGGGGCAGCCGCTGATCGAGGCCGGCGCGGACGACAAGGTGCTGGTCTGGCCCGACCTGGTGTATAGTGAGTTTATCTCCCTGATCCTTTTCACGGCCTTCCTGACGGTATGGGCGATCGTTCTGCGGGCGCCGCTGGAGCAGCCGGCGGACCCCAACGTCGCCCCGAACCCGGCCAAGGCCCCGTGGTACTTCCTGGGTCTGCAGGAGATGTTGGTCTATTTCGACCCCTGGCTGGCGGGGGTGCTGCTGCCGGGTCTGATCATCGCCGGGTTGATCGCCATTCCCTACATCGACAAGAACCCGCGGGGCAACGGGTACTACACGTTCAAGGAACGGCGTTTCGCCATCAGCATGTTCCTGTTCGGGTTCGTGATTCTGTGGGTGGTGTTGATCCTGTTCGGGACGTTCCTGCGGGGTCCGAACTGGAACTTCTTCGGGCCCTATGAGTACTGGGACCTGCACCGGCCGATGGCGCTGCTGAACACCGAATTCCACGACTTATTCTGGATCGGACTGCTGGGCCGGGCGCTTCCCGCGCACGACACGGTCCTGATCCCCGGTTGGTTGAGCATCCCCGCGTACCTGAAGCGCGAGGCGCCGGGCATCGCCGTGCTGGGGGCGTACTTCATCGTCGGGCCGGTGATTCTTCGATCGCTCTTTTTTCGGAAGCTGTATTCGCAGATCGGATTCGCCCGCTACAGCGTGATGGTCATGCTGCTGTTGGTGATGCTGCTCATGCCCATCAAGATGGTGCTGCGGTGGACGTTGAACCTGCACTACATCGTGGGCATCACGGAGTGGTTTCTGAATGTGTAGCCACGAAGCCACGTAGCCACGAAGAGACGAGGTCCGGGCGGAACTAGGCGATGCCGATTCCAGAGGAAAAACTGTACAACCCCGTGCGGATCAACCGCTGGTTCGCGGTCAGCAGCATCCTAATGACGGCGTCGATCTTCTGGATGGTCTGGGTGGACTACGAGCGGCCGTGGCGAGCGTTCCAGGATGAGTACTACCTGGGTCGGGCGGCGCTGGCGCATTTGGATTACCTGGACGCGACCCGACAAGAGCGGGTGAACGAGATCGCCGATGCGGAGCGGCGACTGGCCGACGCCAAGCAGTACGCCGCGGAAACCTCCGGGACGAAGCGGAAGAAGCTCGTTGCGGATGTTGCCGACGCCGACCTGGCGTTTCGCAAGGCCAACGCCCCGTGGAGCCGCGCTTCGCAGGTGCTCGAGGTTACCAAGGATTCGTACGAGAAAGCGCTCGGCGCCAACGGCCCCACCCACGCCGTCACCCAGGCGGCCTATAAGAGGTTCCACGAGGAGGAGGAAGAGGTCGACCGGCTCCGTAAGGACAAGGAGCATTGGGAGGACGCGAAGAAGCGGTTGGAGACGGAGCTGAAGGCCCTCGACGAAGCGGTGCAGACGGCCGAGAAGCGACTCGGCGACCTCAAGCAGGTGGCCGCCGCGGCGCTGCAGAAGGATCAACAATTCCGTGGTGTGCTGACGGACAACGGCTTGTTGGGTGGGCTGCCGATCGTAAAGGCCATCATCAACATGCCGATGCTGGACTTTACGGCCCCCAAGAACACGCCGGGCCGGCATCAGGTCAATCAGTTGGTGTTGCCCGACGTGCGCCAGCGGCTCAATTACCTGGAAAGCTACACCACGGACCGTTGCACGACGTGTCACGTGGCGATCGACGATCCGGAGTTTTCCAAGGACCGCTTGGCCCGCAAGCTGGAGCGCTCGTTACCGGGGGTCAGCGAGGCCGTGCAGCGGATGGGGCACCCCGCGGTGTCGCCTCCGTCGCCGCCGGCGGTGGAGGGGAAGGGGACGGCGCTGCCGGAGGGCCGGGTCACGGAACACTGGGCCGAGCTGAACAAGAAACAGCAGGATGCGTACTTCGGCGAGTTGCTTAAGCTCGTGAATGGGTACCTCAAGCTCAGCGGGCGGAAGACGATCGAGTTGGGGCAGCCGATTTTGGCGCACCCGGACCTTGATCTGTATCTGTCGGTCGATTCGGCCCACCCCATGGCGAAGATCGGCTGCACGGTGTGCCACGAGGGGAATCCGCAGGAGACGGATTTCGTCCAGGCCGCTCATTCGCCGCCGACCCACGAGATCGAGAAGGAGTGGGAGGCCCGGTACTACATCACCCTTTGGGGGATTCCGAACATTACTTTCGAGACCATCGCCCATTTTTGGGATCGTCCGATGCACCTGCCGCAGTACACGGAATCGGGCTGCGCGAAGTGCCACTCCCAGGTCGCGGATATCGCCCGGTTCCGCGGGGAGCGGAAGGGTTCGCGGATCAACCTCGGACAGCATTTGTTCCGCGAGGTGGGCTGCATCAACTGCCACAACGTGGACGCGTTGGCAGGTTCACGGAAGGTGGGGCCGGACCTCACCAGCGTCGCGTCGAAGCTCAAGCCGGCGTTCGTGCAGCCATGGGCGTTTTACCCGCAGAAGTTCCGCCCCTCGACGCGCATGCCGCATTTCTTCCTGCAGGAGAACAACCGCGCGGAGAGCGCCAACCAGTTCGACCCCGACCCGGTACTGCGCACGCAGACGGAGGTGGCGTCGATCAGCAAGTATCTGTTCAGCGTGTCCAAGCCGTGGAAACCGCTTCCCAGGCCGGATGACGCGGCGGGCGACGCGAAACGCGGGAAGGGGCTCTTCAAGTCGCTGGGCTGTTTGGCGTGTCATGCGAACCTGGCGGAGTTCGGCGAGGAGTGGATCACCAAGGACCTCGTGCACCGCGAGGCGTTGAACAGCGAGACGGCGCTGTACCGGTACAAGGGGATGACGGAGGAGCAGCGCGTCCGGTACGCGGAGGAGCATTTCGCGGACCAGACCCACACGATCTTCGAGCCGGAGAAGGCGAGGTTTGATCCCAATCGACCGTATAACGTGCCGACGTTTAACCGTTTTGCGCCGGAGCTGTCCGGGGTCGGGTCGAAGGTCAACATCGATTGGTTGTACTCTTGGTTGATCGAGCCGACGCACTACGCGCCGGAGACGAAGATGCCTAGCCTGCGATTGTCTTCGGCGGAAGCGGGGGATATCGCGACGTACTTGATGACGTTGAAAAAGGAAGAATTCGTCCAGAAGGAGTTCCCGACGGAGGGGGCGGCGCGGAAGATGGCCGACGACTTGATGTTCAACCTCCTGGCCGCACAGCGGTCGGAGCGTCGCAGTCGCGCAATCCTGAACGACGAGAAGGGCGAACTGACCGACATGCTCGTTTCCTACCTGCGCAGCTCGTTGGGGGAGCGGGCGGCGGCCGGCGTGGTCCCACCCATGAGCATCGAGGACAAGAAGCGACTGGGAGAGCAGGCGGCGTACGACCTGATCCGACCCATGAGCCTCGACGACAAAAAACTC
>CAYQZH010000080.1:0-14795 GCA_964421865.1 uncultured Phycisphaera sp.
TACGGCCACGGGTATCCGGGCGTGTGCGCCTTGGGCCTGCGAGCTTTCACGCTTGGTGAGGCCCAGGTCGGCGAGGGTGGGTGGAGGGTTAGATGGTAGCGCGCGGTTACCATCTAACGATTGACGGCCCCCCTTGTCAGTGCCCTTGGCCCTCTCCGTCACGGCCAACAATTCGCCCAGCTTGATCTCGGCGCGGAGAGCATACCCTTGGGCCTTGCGGACCGTAGCCTCGCCTAATCCCTTGCGTCGTGCGAAGTCGGCTGCCGTAAGGGCAAGGTCTTTGACCTCTTTAACCTCTTGGATCGTCGTGGCCTTGGCGAGCATTTGCTCGACCTTGCCCATGATCGCCAGGGATGTTTCGCTCATGCCCGCACCTTCGGCCTTGGCGTGGTCCCCGGCCAGCCAGACGGGCAGCCCGTATTGAGCCGTCCATGCCGCAAGGCTCCCGACGACGTGGGCGGGTTGCAGGTTGGAGCGCCACTGCCCGGCCTCAAGGTCCGCAGCGCTCGCCCCGACGACTAGCAGCCGGAACCGATAGCCCCGCAGACGTTGAAGCTCCCGCTTGAAGCGTTCCCGCTCCCGACCGATGCAGGCGAGTAGGTCGTCGATGGACTTTCGTTCCACGGCCACAAGGTTCGTCAACCCGACGATGCTGTAGTCCCCGGTGTCGAGCGTGCCGACCGTAGCGGTCAGAGTCGGGAAGTCGAGCGGGCATTGCTCGCGGGTGTCGATGATGATGGTCGGCGTGATCTTCACGACGACGATACGGCCTTGGAAGCTAGGTTTTCGGCTCTCGCCACGGGTTTCGTGAGACTTCCGAAGCCGTTTGCGGCCTGTCCGTCTCGGACGTCACCCGCCCACGTCCAGCCACGATCAAACGGCAGAACGCCTTGACGCTCCGATGGGACTTTCGGCTCCCGGTGCCAACGTCGCCCGATCCGCTTGCCAAGCTCAGCCGCGCGTCGTGCGTACTCAGCGGCCCCGTCCGGTGCACCACGCGAGATCAGGCCCAGACAACTACGGATCAGCCGTTGCATTTCCTCGCGTTGCTCTTGGCTATCGGTGCCGATGGTTGGGTCGGGCTTCATGCCGCGTGAATCACTCGCCCGTGACGCTCGCGTGCAAGGGTCGCTTCGCCCGATAAACCGGGTACCGCCTTGTTACCACGTTTTGCACGCCCAGGACCGGCGTGTTTCGGCAGATCGCGTTGTGTCAGCAGTCCCCCCAGCGGCTTCGGATGCAAGTTCACTCAGCCGACTCCAAAACTCCCGGCTCTCACTCGCGGAGGGGTTGGGGGAAACTTCCCCCGTGGATCAGCCCCCGGTGACGCTCGCGTGCAAGAGTCGCCTGTCGGGTGAACCATCGAGCCTTGCGGGTCTCACCCCGGCGACGGCAGCGGTTCGCAGCGGCGAGCGTAAGGTCCACAAGCTCGCCCCACGGTGAAGGATCGGGTGAATTGTCCAAGGGGAAGGCGATACAGTCGTCTAGGCTACGATCGTCTGGTAGGCCCACGGTCATGCCCGGCGTCTGCCCCACCGCCGCCGTTGCCCTTCGCCGCGCGCCGCGCCAGTTTCGTTACGCAACTCAATTTCTCGATGCCATTCGTCCGCGACAGTCGGCTTTCGGCCACGTGGATCGGCGGAGTCAACCGACTTGAAGATGTCGCACACGTCGGACGGTTCTGGTTCATGTATCGGATCGTTGGGATCATCGAAAACGCCCATTGCATTTCCCGACCGGCCCCCGCGATGCCAGTTCCAAGGTCGCGGGAAGCCGGTCAGCGGTACGGAGGCTTAGGCTGTGATGCCACTTAGGCGCACAAGGTGGTCACTGTGAAAAACGTTGAAGTCGCCGCGCCAGACCAACTTGATGAGGACCTGGTGTTTCTCGAAAGCCGCCTCGCCCACCGTCGTCATTTCGAGCATTACGTCGGTTCGCACGCCGAACGCGCACTGTGTGAAGTCGCCCAAGTAGGAACTCGACTCGTTCGCGCCCGCGCCCTCGGTGATCGGCAGTTTCGAGGAAACGAATTGCTGCAAGGCCCGAACCGGCTCAGGCGGAACCATGTAGACATCGGAAGTCGCCGCTTGCAGGCCCGCCAGTTTCGCCGCGTCCCTCGGTGCCAAAATGTAGGCATTAGGAACGCCGTTGACTTCCCACACTTTTTGTATGGCAGTCAACCACTTCGCGTAGTTCGCTGGCGTGCCAACGCTTGTCACCGTCTGCAACCCTGCAATGTTCTGTAGTCCGGTGAACTCGTTGGCCCCGCCGCCGCCCAGCAGTCCCATTCTGTCAAGCTCCGCGCCCCACGCTCGCGCCAACGCCGTTTCGATAATCTCGGCGTAATTCGGTGCATCTTCGGCAAGCTCCCGACTGCTGCGGATGATCGTGCCGAACGTAGAGCAATGAAACTCGATCGCGTCGAATACCGCGTCGCTGCCGGTAAAGGCAGCATTTTCGGCCTTTTGCTCGAACGTCGGATCAGTTATCAAACGCGCCATTCGCAGACTGTCGCCCGGCAAGGGAACCGTCACCGCGCCCGCCGCAATGACTGTGCTCAAAGCCCGCGCCTTGTCGATGATTTGCGCGCTCAAAAACTCCGGGACCAAATAACCGGCACTCGTGTTGATATTCGTGCTCATGGCAAATTGCGAGAGTGCGTCAAGCTCGGCTTGCATGTGCTTCGCATTGCCGGTGACCGCAGCGCGCACGACGTTCCCGACGCTCAGGCCACGAGCATTCACGCCGGGAAATCGTTTAGACGGTAAACCACTAAACTTCTCGCTTGGCTTGAGAACGTGCACCGGGTTGCCATACTGGTCGCGGTACTCGCTCGGCGCGCCAGCATCACCGTATCCGAAAGAGCCGTCGGAAACGATCTGCGGCGGTTGCGTCGTCCGCCCGCGAGAAGCGCTCAGCCACTGCAAATCACCTTGACGCTCAACCCGGTTCTGGAGCTTACCGGCGTCGTCCATGACTTTGTTGAAACGCACGACCTCTGAAGGTGTAAGGTCGCGGTTCTCGCGTTCGGCCAGAGCAACAATGCCCTTTCCTTCAGCCAGAACGCGCTCCCGGTCTTGTCGAAGTTCACCCAGCGTTGCCATAGTACTGTCCTTTTTCAGAAAATCCGCGCGCCGCCCGCGACCGCAATAAGTTGGCGCGTGCGTTGCATACTCGCCGTCCACCATATCAATTTCGCGCATCAGCGCGGCGTACGTCGCCCGCTCATCGGGGGAAAAATCCCTGTCCTCGCTCGCACACGTTTCGAGCATCCCCTTGGCGGCGCTCTGTAAATCGCACAGCCGTTGCAAAAGAGGCGCATGCTTTCGTCGGTCAATTACGCGCGGCATTCAATCGCCCCAGCTTTCGCAAAGCCTGTTCGCCGACACAACTGCCGACTGCACACATTTCCGCCAGTTCGCCGATTGTCGGCGGTCGCAACAGTTCTGCGACGCATTCGTCCGCCAGTGCGAGCAATCCCAGGTCCGCCGGTTCGTCAAGGCGCGTGCATTGCTGCCGGTAAAGGTACGTCAGCCGTTCGAGAACTTCGGCGATCGCAACAGGTGTCAACGCTGTGGCACTCATCGGGTGAAGTCCCTCAAGATGCCCTTGAAGTGTTTCGTCAGTACGCGGACGGTTTCGGCGTCCTGCAAGTCGGAGCGCGTCAAAACCGTTTCGAGAATCCCGACGCGGAGACCTTGCGGGATGCGGGGATTGCCGATCACTTCCGACGCCACGACCGCCATTGCTCGAATGTCAGAACGGACGTTTGTGTCGTCGGCGATCGCCCGCAGTTCGCGTCGGGCCGTGTCGAGTTTCAGGACCGTCGCCTTGAACTCGGAAACGTTCGTCGTGAACCCGGCGGCCTCCCATCCGTCGATGGAGGCTTTCGACCACTTCACCTCCCGACGCGCCGGCCCCGTCGCCGGTGGAGGTAGTCGCCCTTCGGACTTCCACCGCCGGACCGTCGAGGCGCCGACGTTGAAACGCGCCGCGAGGTCGTCAACCGTCAAAAGATCAGCTTCGCTCATTGCTTGCTCCGTTCGTTAGTACCACTATAACCAGTATACGCGATACGTTTGGGGAGTCAAGCCCCCAGCCGAAAAATCTTCAGGTCACGTCCCGTCGGGGAGGCCGTCGCCCGCATCGGCGAGTTGCTGGCGGCGATCGAGCGGCCCAAGGCGAAGGAACGACAGGCGAAGGCAGGGCCGAAATCCGGCAAGGACAAGAAGCGGAGCGGTGGTGGTAACTTACCACAAGCGCTCGGCAAAACCCGCGACGCCGTAGGTGCCGCCGTCGGCCTGGGGCAGCCCCCCCCGTGTTTCCCAGAATCCCGTGAGAAGAGGCGCGCAGTAGTGCGATCGGTTACAGGGCTCGTCGAAAAATCCGTGGAGTGGGTATCCCCCCGTGACACAATTGCGGTTTTCTCGGCGTTTTTCGCATTTCTAATTGTAGCAGTGCGTAGAGAGAGGGGGACGTAGGGAATAAGAGAGAGAGTAACACCTCTTCTATGCGTCATATTGCTATAATTCCCCTACCACTCTACAGCACTGACACAAATACAAATGCTGTTTTTCAGCCGTTTTCTGCATTTATGTCATTCACTCCCAGCACAAACAGTCGCTTCGGTGCCCCACGTCCGCCGCCGTGGTCGTCCCATTCCCAACGCCCAACGCCCGCCTTTGCCATTCGGTTCAAGGTCGTCTCGACTTCCTCGGTCGTGCCGAACCGCGACGACGTTCGCATGATGTCGTGGACGCTCATCTTCCCACCCCGGCTTTCGATGAGAGTGGCAAGCTCCCGATCCTCACGCCCGACGAACCCGCCCGACAATGCGGCGTAGACTCTCTTGTCCTCATGGGCAAACCACCGAACCAGCTTGATCGCGTTGTCGAGGGACGTTTCATCGAGCTGGTCCGGGTTCACGCCCGGCTCGCCCGCCGCCCAGCGGGTAAGGTGGAGGACCAGGGCGCATCGTCCGACATACCCCTCTCGTTTGGACCACGCCGCTTTCAGGTCGCCGCGTAGGTCGTGAAGCTCTCGGCAGTGTTCGTTGAAGAACCGTTTATAGGCCGCTTTCGCTGGGCCGCTCATTCCGAGAAACCTAGGGGACAGGGCACCATCCCGGTCGTATTCGGGGGCCAGCTCGTACAGCCGATCGACCATGCCGTCGATGTCCGCTTCGTCCTGTTGGGATATCTCTACGTCGCTCCACTGCCGGAGTCGGGCCGGTGGCATGGTGAAAAGGACGCGCGCCACTAAGCCCGTCTCGAAATGTTCAGGCCTCAAAACCCTGACGAGCGTAGCGGATTGGACGCCGCCGGTGATGCTCGCTGCGCCGCGCGGGACGTAGATTCGCTCCCGTGGCGCGCCCGAACCGCCCTTGCGGTCGCGGATAACGGGACCGCCGCTATGAAGCTGCTCCCAGTTCGCTACGTCGGTGCCGCGCCCTTTGGCTTTGTACTGGTCGAAAGAGCCGAACCATCCGGCCAATTCGTCTTTGACCAAGACCAGGCCGCGCGGATTTTCGGAGTGGATCGCCAGGACGCACTCCACCGTCGCATCGTCGATGAGGACGCGGGCGAGGATCGGATCGGGGGGTCGCGTTGTGGTTGCGGCGTCGCCGTGCTCATCACGATCCTTTTTCCATTCTGCGAGTCTGGCGTTGAAGGATGCCATTGCGTCCCGGTGCTCGCGGATCGCGCGCGCGTAGAGTCGGCGGAGACTTCGGCTGGCAAACTCTAGCGCCGGCGATTTTCCGGTCCCAGAATCGGCGACGATGCAGGTCCACAGGATCGCCGGGACCGACCATCCTGTTTTGATAACGAGTCGTCGCGCGTTCCCGATGAGGCCCGCGAACACGGCGAGTAAGGGAACGGCCAGCATCGCAGGGTCAACGCCGAACGCTTCGGAGGCCCACAAGATAATTCGTTGGAGTTTCTCGGTAAACACGTCGAAAGGAAACGGCTCCCATTCGAGAGCGTCGCGGACGGACTTCGCTTTCGACTTTGGTTTTTCGGTGTCAACGCTTGGCACAAACCACGGCGTAGACTCGATCAATTCGTCGATTCCGCGCTTGATGTCGCACGAATCCACGCATTCGCGGGCGTCGATGTAGTCCACAATGTCGCCGCCTTCAGGCAGTCCGGGCAGTCGGATGATTTTCACGCGAGCTGGCGGTTGCAGTTCCGACGCGATTGTGGCAATGTGGACTCCGGCCTTTTCGCCGCCGCCGTCGTTGTCGGTGAAGATGATGATATTCTTGCCCGCCGCTACGCTCCAGTCGGTCTTTTTGACGGCATTGCATCCGCCCGCCCACGTTGTCGATGTCTGGTAGCCGATTTTCCTTCCTTCGTCGGCGCATCGTTCACCCTCGAAAATGTAGAGCGTGTCGGCGTCGATGATGTCGGGCAGCCGGTAGAGTGGTAACGGTCCCTTGGGCGCTTTGAAGGCCCAACCGCCCGCGATCGGATGCAGTTGCGTAAACTCTTTTTTGCCGTCCAACGAATTGATGCGTACCACGCCGAGCACAGGCTTACCATCGGCGTCGGGGTATATCCACGTTCCGGCGTGCGCGTTGCCGAGCGTCGCGGCGTAGCATTCAAGCGTATCAAACGCGGGCGTTTCCGCCTTCGCGGGCTTGGGCGAGCCGTTGGACGGGAACAGGTCTGCGACCTCCATCCCGATCGCCGCACAGATAGCGGCGGGAGTGCATTCGTTGGAAAAACAATGCAACAGTGCTCGGCCATCCGCACCGACGCCGACAGTCAACGACGGGTTTGTGTCGTCGTGGGCGGGACAGCACGCGCACCACTGCCGCTCGCCGGCTGGCTTGACTTTGCGAAGACGGGATAGAACCTCTTGAACCGGGTCAGCGTTCGTGATAGACTTCGTTGGCATAGTATTCCTCGAACCCTGTCGAGCGCTGGCGCGCACAATCGGCGGGGTTTTTTCTCAGGCGTTCGCCAGTTCCTTCCGCGCCGCTTCGATCGCCTTCGCGCGTTGCTGCGGGGTGCGGGCCTTAGATGTCACGGGTTGGCACCTAGCGGCTTGGCGCTCCAACGGCGACGCATCCTCGACGCGATCGGCCTCGGCCAGCGCGACGAAAAACTCGTCGAGCGCTTCGCGGGGAATGCCGATCCGCCGGCCAACCCGGACGTAGCGAAGTGTCACGCGCTTGGCATTGCGAATGATGCCCTTGCGACACCATCGCCAGATTGAAGCAGTATGCGGCCTGCGCCCGTCCATCGCCGGAACGGCCTTGGCGGCCTCGGCCAGACTCAAGATGTTTTCCACGTCGAATGCTCCCGCACACCCGGCGCGTTTCCTCGCGTCCGGTTTTGTGTAAGCACATTCGATAAGGGTTGTTCTGACAGTACGATGTCAGAAATGGACGGGGGTTAAGCCGGTGGTGTTTCGTCGCGGACCAGCCGGTCGCCGCGGACGTGCAGCCCCCAGGGGATGCCGGCGTCGCAGAGTTTTTCGTTCAACCGGCTTATCGCCTTGTCATAGCGGTCCCGGATGCGTGATTGATAGGCTGCGCCCCACGCGCGTTTGACGACTTGGCGCAACAACGGCTCGGTCGTACCCGTCACGGACGACAGGATGTCGTGTTCGCGTTTCGTCACCGCGCAGGTGCGACCATGCCAGCGAACGAGGCGACGGCCCTTATCCACAAGCAACTCAAATGGCCGGACGGCCAGCTTTTCCACTTCCCGACCCAGCCGGAAAATCCAATACGCGGACTCGGCGTCGATCGTACTCTTGGCGATCACGACCCGGACCATCGCCAGGGTTCCCCAGGCGGCCTCAGCATCCGCCCGGATCGTCGGCTCCACGCCTGCGGGGTCGAGGATCGCCCGCAAGTCGCGTTCGGTGTCTGCAAGCCACGTCGCACATTCACGACGTACCGCGTCGCCGGGTCCGCCGAGGATCGCCCGCAGGTCGGCAAGCTGTTGGATCGGGACCGGCTTGCGAGTATCGAGCGGTCGCTCCAACGATTGCCGGGTCGTCTTGTAAATGCCGGTGTGCTCGGCGGTTTGTCGAATGGTCATGTTCTCACCTTTCAATTCGGGCCGACCGGACGGGGACGCGCGAAGGTGAGTACGCGCGCCCGCGTCCAGCCGTTCACCGGGGATCAAGCCGGTGCCCGATGCTACAGTTTACCCGATCCGCGCGATGACCGCCGCCGCCTTCGCGGTGTCCCTCTCCGCGTAAATCTGCGTCACGTCCGCCGCCGCGTGTCCGAGCAGCACTTGTGCGGCCTCAAGGCCGTGCTCCCGCCGGACGTGGGTTGCGAAACTGTGCCGCAGTTGGTGGGGGTGCCAGCGGTGGTCGTGGCGCCATGCCTTCAAGGCCGCGTCGTCGAGGCCGTGGGGTGTCGGCCACGCCCTGTCGCAGGCGTGCCGAACGGCGTGCGCGTAGGCCGTGGTGTCGTACCGCTCGCCGGGAGTTTTCTTCGGACGGCGGACGCGGTTCGTGCCCGGCTCGTTGCCTTGCCCGTCCGGCGTCACCCGCTCGGCGTGCATCTTCTCGCGGCGTTCGGCCTCGGACTTCTCCGGCGAGAAGATGTAGGCTCGCAGGTCATGGAGTAGGCGCGGCTTTAATACGGCCTGCGCCTTCGGTCCCAAGTAGATCGTGCGCTGCCGTCCGGCGTACTGGGTTTTGTGACGTTCCGGCGTGAAGGTCCAGACCTTGCCGGAGGTGTCGATATCCAACGTCCGCACGATGCAGACTTCACCCGGCCTCATCCCCGTGTGACGTTGAAGCTCCACCATCGCCCGGATCGTCGGCGTCAAGTGCGGGAGGGTGGCGTCGACCATCGCATCGGAGACCGGACGCACGGGCTCGGACTCAGCGGCGGCCGTCTTACCGCGTTTGAGGCCGGGGACGGCTCGCAAGGCTTCGTAGGTGGCTGCGGGGATAAGCTCCTCGCCCACGGCCCACTTGAAGATGAACCGAAGCCTCTTCACCAGCCGGTTGACGTACTGGCGGGTCCGGGGCCGCTTGCCGCAAACGATCAGCCGCTCGCGGACGGCCTTCAGCTTCAGAGGTCCGAACGCCGCCGCCGGCGTCTCGCCGTATAGATCGACGACGGGGGTCCAGGCCGAGCGAAGATGGTCCGACTCCCGCTTGTCGATGGACTCGACCTCGCAATGGTGCCGGAAGGCGTTGACCAACTCGACAATCGTCAACTCCTGCGGCTCGACGTGAACGCATCGCCCGGCAGCCAGCCATTCGGCAATCGCCCGGTCGTACTCCGTCCGGCTCTCCGGCGTCCCGTAGGGGCCGAGGTAGACCCGGTGTCCGTTCAACTCGACGAAAGCCCGGTCCACGGGCTTCGCCTTCTGCCTGCGATACTTAGGGGTTCGTTGGGGGGTACTTTCACGCATGGCTACGGCCTCCAAAAACGCAACGTATCAGTGATACGTTTTTGCCTTGGGTTACAGCCGCTCCACCACGCGGTGGGTATCGCAGGAAACCCTACGATTCAGCCTGTTTTACGTCACTAGCGGGGGCTGGATTCGAACCAGCGACCTCCGGGTTATGAGCCCGACGAGCTGCCAACTGCTCTACCCCGCAATCATGCCGGCACGGTAGCCCACACGTCACAAGGTGTCAAGGGAAACGCCGAAAAGACCGTTTGGCCGGGGATTTTGGCGTCAGGCGACTCTTCGTGTTTCCCCGGAGGGGCCCCCACTGGCCGCATGAGCACACCCACCCGTCTGGTTCCGGCGACGCGGGGTTAGGAAAAGGCCGTCGCGTAGATTTCGGATAGCTCAGCCGCGCCGACGAGTCTGGGGTTGAACATCGCCGTCCATTGCTGTGCGGCCTCGCGCGCGAGATCAGAAATCATGCCCTGCGGCACGCCGCAATCGGAAAGTCGCCGCGGCAGCCCCCCTGCCTCCAGCAACCTCTCCAGTCGCCGGGCCAACCGCTCCGGATCGTCGCTCAACGCCGCGTAGGGGTTCTCACCGTTCGCAGAGTTGAATCGCACGACGTGCGGGAGCATGACACCCACGGCGATCCCATGGACGATGCCCAAGCGAGCCGTCAGCGGATTGGCGCAGGCGTGGGCCGCCCCGAGCATGGACTGCTCGATCGCCGCCCCGGCGAGGTGCGCGCCCATGAGCATGTCCGCCCGCGCGGCGTCGTCCCGTCGGTCTCGCACCGCCCGCTCAAAGGCCGCGTCGAGCCGCGACCAGGCCTCGCGCGACATTTCCAGCGACACTGGATTGCGTTTCGTCGTGCCCGCGGTTTCAACGGCATGGGCGATGGCGTCAATGCCGCTCGCCGCGGCGACTTTGGGCGGCTGGGTCAAGGTCAGATCGGGATCCAGAATCGCCCAGCGGCACGCGGCCTTGACGTCCCCGCAGGCCATCTTCTGGTGTGTTACCGGATCGCTAATGAGGGCGAAGGATTGCGCTTCGCTGCCGGTCCCGGCTGTGGTGGGCACGGCGATCATCGGCAGCATCGGATTCGTCGCCTTCCCAACGCCCCAATAGTCCGACATCACACCGCCGTTCGTGACGATGAAGTTGATTCCCTTGGCGCAGTCCATGGCGCTGCCGCCGCCGAGCCCGACCAGAGAGTCGGCGCGATGCCGTCGGGCGACTTGAACCCCCGCGTCCACATGCTGCGTCGAGGGATTCTCGGCGACGCCGTCGAACACGGCCATGGCGAGTCCCGCATCCTCCAATGATCTTGTCGCCCGCTCGACATGCCCGGCGCGAACGATCCCCGGATCCGTGACCAGCAGAACGCGGCCCGCGCCTTCGCGCTTCGCGAGGGCGCCGAGCTCCGCGAGCTTCCCGGGTCCGAACAGCACGCGCGTACGCGACTGGGTAAGAATGCTGGGGATCGTGAAACGGTCGTTCCTCATGCTTCCAGGGTGGCATGGCCAAGCGAAGCGCCGCCATGTCGGCGCGCCAGCTCACGCCGCAGGTTCAATCTGCAACGCCCGCCGGCGGTACAGATGTTCGAACAAGTTCCCCTCATGCGGTTGGTCCCAACTCAACTGGTACGTCGGAATCGGCCCGATGTTCAGGCGATCGACGTAGCGCGAAGCCAGCAGAGCTTGAGTGAACACGGCGTCCGTGGTGATGGCCGATACGACCAGCGTCGGACCGATCGCGGCGGGCATCTCCCGCGTCGGACATTCCACGATGGAGGCGTAGGGAAACAGAAACTCACGATTGGCCAGCGGGTGCTCGCGCTCTTCGCACCAGATGGTCGTGGGCAACAGGTACGCACACCGATCGCACTTCACCAGCCTCGATGACCCGCGGAACGCCTGCGTGAGATCGACCGCCCCGGAGTTCCGCAATTCATGGTCGATGAGCGACGAGATTCGTTCCGCGACCGCCAGGTTGCCAAAGGCCGCGATCGTGGCACGCGGATCGTCCACCGGCAGCGCCTCGACTCTCGCCAACCGTTTCGCCAGCGCCTCGGCGATCGCCCGACCGTTCTTGGGCGTCCAGACGGCCGAGGCGTTGATGCACGATCGCCCGCCGTTGGCCGTGATGGACTCCTCGATGACGTCGAGGTACTTTTCCCACTCGTCGGCGGCCTCATCGCCGAGCAGGACCTTGCTGTACCCCGGTCCGTGGATTTCGATGCGAGGGTCGTTCTTCCACGGCCCCGTCGTCGAGGCGTCGCCGAAGAGCATCGCTCGATCGACGCTTCGCAACAACTCTCCCGCGCCGGCGTGGTCCGTGGGATAGAACCCGAAGGCCTCTTTCGGCGCGCCCTCCGCGATCAACGCCTGAATGATGCGATACGGCGTCCACGGTTCCTCGCGCCCCGGTTTGAGTACGATCGGCGACTTGAGCGCGATGGCCGGCATCCACAACCCGTGCACGCCCGGCGAGTTGCTCGGCAGCACGGCCCCGAAAATCCGCCCTTCGCGGAAAAAGCTGAGCGTGTGCCCGTCGCCTTTGTCCCCTCGTCCCGGAGCCTGCCCTGGAAGGGTCCCTCCGTGGCTTCGTGGCTCCGTGGCTTCGTGGCTTGATGTCCCATACCCCCGATCAAGGATGTCGAGATCGAATCCGCGCGTCAGCCCCGCGACGATCGTGTCCATCTCGGCCAACACGCGATGAATCTTTTGAGCGTTGGTCCGACAGTGCGTGACCGGCATCCCCGTCGTGGCCGAAAGCTGGCGGATGTAATCATCGAACGATTGCTCCGCATCGCCCAACGGCAGGGTGCCCTTGAACCGCTCAGCCGCCCGACGACAGATGTCCAGCAATTCCGCCACACTGAACCGTTCGAGCACCGTACCGTCCATCCGGTGCACGTCGCGCACGACCATCCCCGGGTTGGCCTGACTGACCGACGCGACGGCCTCGCCCGTGGCATGATGAACCAGCGTGACCTTGTCGACGCTTTCGTACGGTCTTCCGTGCCGGAGAATAGGAATGCTCAGCATCGTGGTTGTTCGCTCAAATAGCTTTGCCGGGGGTCGCACTTTTCCGACGAAACTCCCGCCGGACTGTGCTACAATATAGCACGATGGAACCGTTTGAGGCTACGGTACGGCGGGGAGGGCCCACGGCGGTCAGGGAGGCTTCGCGATTCTTCATGCAAACGGACCCGGTCCACGAATCACTCGGGGAGATCACGTCGCGATTGGGAAAACTCGGCATCCCGTACGCGGTCATGGGCGGAATGGCGCTCGTCGCCCACGGCTACCTTCGGACGACCGAAGACGTTGATATCTTGGTGACGCAGGATGGACTTCAAGAGATACACCGTTCGGTCGTCGGACTGGGATACCGTCCCGTGTTCGAGGGCAGCAAGAACATTCGTGATACACGCACCGGCGTACGGATCGAGTTTGTGGTGGCGGGCGGATACCCGGGCGACGGCAAGCCCAAGCCGGTCGCTTTCCCAAACCCCACGGACGTTGCGGTTGAGATCGACGGAATTCGCTACGTTCGGCTTGCGACTCTGATCGAGTTGAAGCTGGCTTCGGGAATGACCAATCCGGGTCGGGTCCGCGACCTCGGCGATGTGCAGGAACTTATTCGCGTCCTTAAGCTCCCGGATGACTTTGTGAATCAGCTCCACACGTTCGTTCAATCAGAATTTCTGAAATTAGCATCAGGTGTTAGGGGGTCGGATGGGATGCTCGAACCGTAACACGATGGGCGGAACTCAATCGCCACCATAGGAGCCTTCAGCCCCTCGGTCTCATTCGACAATCGCAAATCGACAATCGCCAATCCCCTCATTTGTCCTCGGCCCCGCGCTTGCGCTTGGAGTTCGGATACATATCAGTATACGCCCTCGACGATCGGCACGGCGAACCCGGAAAACGGCCGTACGTCCCCCGCCCCGTCCCAGGGGTATTTCTCGCACGGTGGATGGCGGATGGCCTCGTCCCGTTCCAGGAATCGCGGCATGAAGAACTCCTTGGTCAGCGTCGTCAACCGCACTCGGCCAAGCTGTCCGTATTCGACGACGCGACGCGGCTCATCGGGGTCGACCACCTCGATCATCGCCCGTGGGCACGGCGGGTGATAGATCACGCTGTAGTTGTCGGCCGGGTCGAAAGGCTTGTGGCAGGCCAATCCCATCAGTGTGTTGCCATAGGTTGGCACCAACTCCACCTTCCCCTCCAATAGTTCCTCCCGCGCGAAGCGATGGAACTGGGCCGTCAGTTGCGTCCCGCCGCAGAAGACGCCCTTGATTCCCATCCGCGCCAGCGAAACCTTTTCGCACAACGCTTCCAACAGCTTCGGCGTCGTAAACAGGCACCGGATGTTCTCGTGCGCCCGCAGCAGCGTCAGGCCTTGGTTGATGACGTGGTCGCGGTATTCGATCATCACATCCATCCGGCCTTGGCCGATCAGCTTCACCACCCAGCGCGGGTCGAGGTCGACGAGAAAGCAGATACCGCCGCGATGCTGGCATAGATGCTCGACGGCCAGCCTCAACCGCCTCGGACCGGACGGACCGAGCATCAACCAGTCTGCCCCCTTCGGAAAGGACTCGTCGGAGAGGGTTTCGCTGAACATCTCGTAGTCAATGCGAAAGTCTTCGATGTTGATGCGGCTCTTGGGCACTCCCGTGCTGCCTCCGGTCTCGAAGACATAGACGGGGCTATTCGCGTAGGCCTTCGGCACCCACCGCCGCACCGGCCCGCCGCGAAGCCACTCGTCCTCGAAAAACGGGAGCTTGTCGAGGTCGTCGTAGCCTTGGACTTCCTTCCGCGGATCCCAGCCGAGCTTCTTAGCGTACTCCAACCAAAACGAGCATCCCGTCTTGGGGTCGAAGTGCCAGGCCACGATCTCCCGCGTGTGGGCGTCGAGCCGCGCCTTGGCCTCGGTCACGCGCTTGGTCAGGGACTTGTTCACTGTGGACACGGCTCGGCTCGACACCGTCTTCTTCGTCCCGTCGGGACGAACGAACGTAGCCCGGCGTTTCAACGCTGGGAAACCAACGTTGCCCTTCCCTTATTTCCCCTTCTCCTTCGCCGCCGCTGCACGCGGCGGCGAAGGAGAAGGGAATGGCGATCCCCTCCGTGACCCCCCGATAAATCGGTGGGCTAGTGCCCCTGAAAGTGTACTCGACTGGTGGGGTGGAAGTCTCCACCGGGCAAACGCTCTCCGGCCCGTAATCGAAGGTAACGGCGTCGCCGCGAGGCGAGGTCGAGAGTCCCGGCGCGCCGGGAGAGGTGAACCCTCGGTCCGTAGGTGACGAACGCGATTCGGCCGGGCGTGTTGGCGAGGCTGCGAGCCCATGACGAAGCCCAGATCCGCCGGAGGCGGAAAGCCTCGCACGCTGAGGGGTAG
>CAYQZH010000081.1:0-14774 GCA_964421865.1 uncultured Phycisphaera sp.
TTCTGGTGGTTGACGATGAACCTCTGCTCTACCACACCGGCATGCGCCGCATGTTTCCGGAGGTGCTTGAGGCCGTGCAACGCGTGATCGACCCGGCGACGCTCCGTTGGATCGGCTTCAGCCACTTCGAGGTCGACGAATGCGGCTCGCTCAATGACTGGCTCAAGGTCGCGCCGCGGGCCCAGGCGGTCTCGGGTGTAGTTGGCTCACTCGTGAACCTCACCGACTTCGCCGACCGCCCGCCGCGGGCGCTCAATACCGACGAAATGTTTAGCACCGGCAGGCTTCGCTTCCGATACCGCCCGACGCCGCACCTTCCGCACGGCTGGGACGCGGGCGTGCTGTTCGAGGAGACGCAGCGGGTCCTCTTCTGTTCTGACCTTTTCACCCACAATGGCGACGTGGAGCCGCTGACGGAGTCGGACATCCTCGGCCGCACGCGCCAGTCGCTCATCGACTTCCAAGCGGGTCCACTGATGGACTACATGCCGTACACGCCGAACACACGCCCGCTCCTGGAGGGCCTCGCGACGCTCAAGCCGCGTACCCTGGCGACCATGCACGGAAGTTCCTTCACCGGCGACGGCGCTAAGGATCCTCGAATCAATAACTGGCGTTATTACTGGGGCGTAGCGACGTAGTTCCATTTGGGCAGCAAGTCGTCGAAGAAGAGAGTCATGTTGGTTTTGAAGTTGTCGGCGACTTGGCGGCCGATTTCGTACGTGCGGCGGATCACGTGGACCGTGGTTCGCAACCCGGTGGTCGTCGACGCTTTTCGCATCAGGCGGACGACTGTATCGAGCGTGTCGAACAGCATGCCCTGGCAGGCCCGAGCAACGTGGGGAAAGAAGCGGCGTTCGATGGGGTTGTACTTCGAGCAGTAGCTGGGGTAGTGGGCCACGCGGATTTCGATGCCCAAGTCGTTGACCAGGTTTTGCATATCCTGTTTGAAAACGTAGTGTGCCGCCGAATTGCTCCCGCCGCAATCACACAGCCAAAGAATGGACGTGGCGTCGGGGTAGCAACGCCGACCAATGCGCTTCCAATACCAACGAAAGCTGTCACATGCGAACTGGCTGGTGTCACGACTCAGGCCGATATTGATGTGACCACAGTTGCGCGCGAGGTCATAGATGCCGTGCGGAATGATCACGCCGGTCGCCCAACTGGGAAAGTCGTGATCGAACGCCCGGAAGGCCCGCTGCGTCCACACACGGCCCTTGCGGAAGAGCTGACCGAGATGTTCTTTGGCCTTGGTATCAACGGAAAACACGGGGTTCCCTGCCTCCACGTATTTGGCCTTCGGTGCGGCGATCCGCTGGAACTGCGTATCCCGATCGGGGCTTCGACCTCCTTCCAGAGTTTTCTCAATCTGGTGTCGCGCCAGCTTTTGCGCTTCCATCCAGTCTTGCACGACTGGCGGACTGACCGGCGTTCCCCGCTCGGCCGCCGCCTCGGCAATGGCTCGCGGAGAGAGGTCCGTCCACACGGCCTCCGGCTCGTCGGGATCGCCGGCGGTGCGAACTTCCAGAATCGATTTTAGATTTTCTTCGAGCGCCGGCTCGGACTCGATCTTTTTTTTCGACCGGCCCCCGGACGTCGCACGCGTCCTGCCGCAGGATCGTTCGGCAACAGTTCGAGCTCGTGAGCGCCGCGCTCGATGGTCCGCACCGAACAGCCCAACACCTCGGCGATATACTCGACCCCGCCATGTCCTAACCGCGCCGCCTCGAGCGCCGCAAACCGCCGCCGATCCTTCTCGGACAACGTCGGCGCAAACGCCCGCATCCGCTCCTCAACCTTCGCTTCGTAGCGCTCCTGGAATACGAAAGCCATCCTTGGCCTCCTTGCCGCAACAAAACTCCCTTGCTTCAGAAAACTCCCACGCCGCCCATGCTACCCGAACTCGACGAAAATTGCGACACTCATTGATTCGCCGGTCCTAAGGCGCTCATCGAACTCGACGGCGTGATGAAGGAAATGCTGGGCACGCCTTCTCGACGATGAACGCCGGCGAATCGCGATCACGGCTTGGCGACCATATCCAGGTCGTCGGGCACGTCAAACCGTAAGTCCTTTGGTGACAGGCCGTACGCGAATTTCAGAGCGGCAGAAGCACTTTGTTGTCAGCTTCTGTTCCCTATTCCTTCAATTCCAGTACCAGAATCTGGGACTCAACGGCTCCCATGTTTTCCACGGTATGGGTCGTGGGCTCGTTCCAACTCGCCTGCCCCGCAGAGAGCGACTTCTCCACGGTCTTGCCATCTCCCGTTGTCACTTTGTATTTCGCGTCCGCCAAGGCGTATACGACGTTCGCAGGATGCGAGTGCTTGGCCAACTTGCCGCCGGCCTTGATGTGCGCACCAAGTAGGCGCACGCGCTCGTTGTCCAGCACTACCTTCGTGCTCTCCGGAGCCGCTTTCACTTGATCGTCACCTTCCAGCGGCTTCGGCTTCGAGCCCGCCGCGGCCGGCTTCTTCAACTCGAAAACAACGAGCTTCAAATCCGTCGTACCGATGTTCTCGGTTGCGTGCGTCTCCGCCTTGATGAAGGTGGCCTCACCCGCTTTCTGTTCGACGTCCTTTGTCTTTCCGTCGGGATACGTGAACTTCACCTTGCCGCCATTGATCGCGTAGACCACGTGATCGGGATGAGAGTGCATGGCGACTTTTTCGCCGGCCTTCGCCTGTACGTTACAAACCCGCACCGATTCATTTTCCAAGGCCACCTTGTAGTTGTCGGGTGCAATCTTGACCGGGTCCTGAGCCAGGCTCACGCGGCTTCCGATCGCCGGGACCAATATTGCCGTGAACGCGTACAAACCAAAACGATGCAGGGTCTTGAACATTGGAACGCTCCATTCGGTTAAGAAGGCGTGTGCTGCCGGCTGGGGCCCGCGGCCGTCCAAACTCTTTTGGCCGTAGCACACTGCGTGCCATGCTACCTCGCTACGCGTCGTCGCACAACGGTTCGCCCTTACCCCTCTAATGCGATCACCGGTGTCGCCCGACGTGCCCGCCACTTCGAACCCGGAGCTCCCGCGTTGTGTGGCTTCTCGAAATCGCTGTACCAATCGGGTTTAGGGCGGAGCCGCTCACCCGAGGCCGCCGCCTCGATCGCTCTAGCGAGGGCGAGGGCGCATTCCTGCGGGACGACGCAGTACCGCGGTGGCGGGTACCAGCAGCCCTTGGTTCGGTGCCGGTTGAAGGTCCGAAGCCGAATCCACTTCCGGCCAGCGTGTTCGCGGCGGTAAACGAGTACGGATCGCCGGCGGCCCCACGGGACGGCGGCGACTAATTCGTCAACCGTATCCAGGACCGGTACGGCGTGAGGCGAGCGCTTCTCTTGAACCCGTGTTCGGCAGGCGCTTGCCATGCTTGGATCGTACCTTGAGCGTTCGGAGACGCCAGGCGCCCGACGGTGTGCTCGGGGCCCACGGCCATGCCCGTCACCAAGCCCCCAAAGTGCGGCCCGACCGGCTTGGAGAAAAACCGCTGCTGGGGCCGAAAGAAACTATTGACAAGGCTTGCGATGCGTCCGATGGTAACCATGCGGTGGTCCTCCTGACCGGGTTTCGTTTCCAACCCCGGTATCGGCAGGAAACACCGCATTTTTGTTGCCCTATCCGCCTTCACGACGAAAATCGGTCAGTTTGAGTTACAAGGCGGAGGTTATCTGTTCGAGTCGTGTATGGCCCAGTTGGCGTGCCACGATGCGATTCGTACGCACGTTGTTTTCCGAACGAGGGCGTGCTCGGCTCCATGGTGCGATACTCGGTAGCACCGACCGATAACGGGTGGGCACCATCCACGAGAAAGTCGGTCGCTCACGGGTCTTCCCGCCACGTCTAATAACCTGCGGGGAGCAAACTACCGATATACCACGGCGTGAATGGGTCCGTCCGTTTATCGAGCGATCGAGCCATGCCCGAAGGTGTTGTTCCACGGAACGAAGCTCACCCGCCGAAGCCCTCGCCGGAAGAACTCATCGAGTTGCTGAAGTCGCGCTATCAGGCCGCTGACCAGGTCCGCCGCGGCATCTGCCTGATGAATGCGGGACGGTACGACGAAGCCGCCGGAGCGTTCGCCAAGGCCCAGCAGTTGGGTTCAACAGACTGCTCGCTTTCGTCGTACATCGCCGCGTGTCTGGTCGGTCGGGGGCGAAACGCAGAAGCGGCCGAGCAGTGGGGCAAGCGGGTCGAGGACGAGCCCAACGATGCCGTCAGCCGTATCCGGCACGCCCAGGGTCTGTGGGCCGCGGGCAACGCGGGTGCCGCGATTGAAGCCTTACGGACCGCGATCCGGGACGATGCGGAGTGCGCCGAGCTTCACTACCAACTCGGGATCATGCTGGCGGCGATGGAGAAGTACGAGGAGGCCGAGCTGCGTTTCACGCAGGCGCTAACCATCAGCCGCGAGCACGTGGAGGCGTTGGTCAGCCTGGCGCTCTCTTGCGGGGCTCGGGGCGCCGCCGGCGAAGCCGTGTCGTATCTACAGCGGGCGCAGGCCCGCCGACCGCACGATGCCCGCGTGGGACTGCTTCTGGCCGAAGCGGCGAAGGCCGTGCAGCAGCAAGGACTTGCCGTACGCGTCCGCGCCGCCATGGCTGACCTCGACCCCAGCGAAGATCGGCGTGGCATCGAGGAGCTGTCGCGGCTGATCGAGGCCGATCCCGATTTCGTCGACGCCTTCCTCTCCATCCCCGCCGGAGAGGTCGATGAGCGGGTCTTTGCGATGCTGCTCTCGACCTTGGAAGTCGCCCTCGAGCGACAGCCGGAGCACGCGGAACTCCACTTCCACTGCGGACGGGTGCTCGACCGGCTGGGCCGACGCGACGACGCCATCGGCGAAAACGAACGGGCCGTGGAGATCGACCCGACTTTCACTCGGGCGCTCATCGAGCTTGGAAAGCTCTATCACGACACCGACCGAACCGCGGACGCGACGACCCGCCTCGAGCAGGCCATCGTTGCCGGCGCGGAGTACGCCGACGTGTATTACCTGCTGGGTAACCTTTATCGCGACCAGGGCCAGGTGGGCCGGGCGCGGAACGCATACCGCAGTGCGCTGGCGATCAACAACCGCTACGAAGCCGCCCAGCAGGCACTTGCGGCGTTGTCTTCGTAGCACTCCGAGGGGACGATGTCGTATCTTCTGGAAATCCTGGGACGAGGGTTGCTCTCCGAATTGGCGGCTGCATTTCGCGGTCTTCTGTACGACGACGGGCTGGCCTCCGCGAAAGACCTCGAAGCCGCGGTGGAGGGCGACCCCGAGGGGGCCGAGCACCACCGGCGGCTGGCGGTGCGGATGCTGGCCGACCGCCAGTACGGCCGGGCGCGCACGGAGTTCGTCGAAACCCTGAAGCTGGACCCGACGGATCGCGTAGCGCGGATCGGGTTGGCGTGCACGTTGGATGAACTGGGGCAAACCCGCTCCGCCGTCGCCCAACTGCAAGAGTACGTCCATGGTGGCGCGGAAGACGGACCGACGCTGTTCGCCTTGGGCTTTTGTCAGGAAAAGCTGGGCGAGACTGAGGAGGCCATCACCTCGTACGAATCGACGCTGGACATCGCGCCCAACATCCGCAACGCCCACGAACGGCTGGCCGCGATCTACTTGAAGCGCGACGACGTGGGGATGGCGATCGCCCACTACGAACATTTGTGTTTCTGCGAGCCGGGCGACATCAACGCGGCCATTACCCTGGCGAACCTCTACTGCCGGGCGGGACGCCATGGAGACGCCGTCCGCCGATACCAGTCGGCCATCACCATCGACCCGGACAACTGGGAGGCGCAGGGCGATCTGGTCGCCGCCCAGATCAGCGCCGGGAAATACGATGAGGCCCTTGCGACGCTGAAGGGGTTGATCGCCCAGCGTCCCGAGTGCGCGGACCAGTACCTTCGACTCGGTGATCTGTACACCAAGACAGGCGACGAGAATGCGGCGCTTTCGGCGTACGGTCAGGCCGTCGCCCTGAACCCCGATTACCTCGAAGCGATGATCAAAGTCGGAACGGCGAACCTCCGCCGTGGATGCTATGTCGAGTCCGCCCAGGCGTTCAGCCGTGCGATCGAAATCAACGATCGGATTGTGACGGCCTATGTCGGAATGGCGGTCGCCCAGCAGGCCATGGGCAAAACGGAGGACGCGCAAGCCAGCGTGGAGATGGCCGCGGGTATCGAGCCTAACAGCACCTTGCTGTTCAGTGAAATGGCGCGGCTGCAGCTTAAGGTTTCCGCCGCCCAACAGGCCAAGCGCTATGCGTCACCCGAGGCTATCGCGGGCGCGCCCGACGGCCCGCGCGACCCTGAGGTCGCCGCGATCATGGAACAACAGATTGCCAGGCTTCGGGCGGTGGTCCGCGAACACCCCAACCACGCGGATTTGCACTATCGGCTGGGTTTGCTGCTGCGGCACAACGGCGACCTGGGCGGGGCGATCGAGTCCTTCCTCCAAGCGGTCACCATCAACCCGCAGTATCTCAAGGCCATCCTCAAGCTCGCCTTCGCACTACGCGAGGCGGGTCGCCCGGAGGCCGCCATCGAGGTCGCCCAGCGGGCCTTGAACATCGACCCGCAGTCGATCGATCTCCACTACCAACTCGGCCTGATGTTCGCGGACAAGAACCAGTTCGCCCTCGCCCTGGACCGCTTCGATCACGCGGTGCGGGAGGCGCCGCAGAACCTCGACTACGTCGCCAATCTCGCTTTGGCTCTGCAAAACATGGGGCTGATGGATCGTGCGGCTGAAGCTTGGCGTACCCTCTGCGACCTCACCCAAACCATCCCCGCCGAACGTCATCTGTTCACCAGGGCGGGTCGTTTTGCGACCTAACCGCCGCCCGGAGCAGGTGAGGCCGCGGACCCTCTCAAACCGGGTCATGCCCGCGCGGTCCAAGACGCCGCTGGGGAAAAACTGCCGTAACTGTATGTGAACAATGACTTTACGATCCTAATCCGTTCGCGGGAGTTCGCCAAGGGAGATAGGCATTGGGGCGTTCCTCGGATTCGTGCAGCCGCGGGCCTCGTCTGTTGTAAAAAGACTTGCGTTATCGGCCTGAATGTGCTATGAATCGCAATAGGCGGACGGTTGTAGCCATATTTGGAAGTGGGACGCCTTCGTGGCGTCGGGGGAAATAGGCGCTAGGCGCAGAGGCGGCGAACGGATCTGGGAGGATCGGCGCGCGGGCGATGGTTGCCTGCAGCCAGCACGGGTCGGAGTCTTATAGTGGAAAGGAATTGTACGATGCGACGGACAGGGTTGGCAGTGGCGGTAGGAATGGTGAGCATTGGTGTCACGATGGTGGCATCGGCTCGAGCGGAACCGCGTTCCGTTCGCGAGACCAAGGGCGGCGTGGTCAATTTCCATATGGCCAGCACGACGCCGATCAACGGCTACGACAAAGTCTCGCTGGGCACGGACAACGGCGTGCTGTACGTCGCGCCGCGGGCGGTGTGGACGAGCAAGGAAGTGGTCTCGGCGAGGACCACTGACTCGCCGGACGGGGCGGTGATGGAGTTGACGCTTTCCTCGGAGGCGGGGCAACGTCTGGCCTCGGAACTAAAGCACAGGAGCGGGGATCGCCTGGCGATCTACTCCGATGGAAAGCTCGTCTCCTCCGGGACTCTGGGAGCGGGTTCCACCGGCGGTCGGTTGACGATCACCGGGATCAACTCGGTCAACACCGAGCAAGTGCTGAAGCTCCTCAACGGCGAGCGTCCCGTTCCCGCGCCTTCTCCGTCGACGGCGGGACCGGTGATTAGCCTGGTGGCGGCGGGACAGTCGCCCGACGGTCTGTATTTGGTCGACGTGTTCGTTCAGGGCGCTACCAACCTGCGGTCCTACCAGATCGGGGTGGTTGTCACCGGCGGAACGAGCGGCGAACTGCTCCGCGACGAGCTGCAGATCGAAAAGACTCGGCCCGACTTTGTCTTCGGCGACCAGGATGCGCTTTCGGTCGCGGATCAAGTCGGCGGACGCCTGGGCGGTGTTTTGGTCGACGGCGTCGTGAACCGGCCTGCGGCGGCGTATCTCGGAACGTACTCCTTCCGTCCTTCGCCGGATGCGGCGGGAACGTTCCAGGTGAGTATCGACACCGGGGCGAAGACGTTGCTGGCGGATGCGGGCAACGAGATTCAGGAGTTCCGCACCGCACCGGCGGCGCTCATCGCCATTGGCCTGGCGCCGGCGCAGCGGACCAACGACAAGTAAGCGAGCGGCCATCGCTCAGCCCGGCCATCCAAAAAGGGCAGCGCCGGCTGTGACGTGTTTCTGCCCGAGCGACCGGCGCTGACACCGGGCGGCGGACAATCTAGCCGCTGCTTCCCAGCAATCCTGTACGGCGACGCGAAGCCTGCGTCGCCGTATTGCTAGTGTGGACGCGTCAGGGCGAAGGACATGGGCGACGGGCAACCGCACATCCACATCACCAACGACCCCCTGTACATGGAGAATGGCTACACCCTGTATCTGCGGGATGGCGGGCCTTGCTGGATCATCGATCCCGGTCTACCGCCGCAGGCCCAGCAGATCATCCGACGCGTACAGCAGCACGACCTGACCCCCGCGGCGATTGTGCTCACCCACGCCCATCCCGATCACATCGGGGGGATCGACGAGGTTCGCGACGCTCTCGGGCCGATCCCCGTGCATTTGGCGCGAGAGGAGTGGGCCGCGCTCACCGATCCGATGGAGAATCTTTCCGGTCTGGTCGGGCCGGGCCTGGTGACGCGAGTGCATGACCCCATCGATCTGCCGGCGGGAGGAGAAATGGAACTGGACGGCAGCCGCTGGCGGATTTTCGACACCTCCGGCCATTCCCCCGGCGGGCGAACGCTGTATTGCGCCGAGTGGGCCATGGCCTTCGCGGGAGATGCCCTGTTCGCGGGAAGCGTGGGTCGGGTTGATTTCCCCAACAGCGACGGGCCGACGCTGCTGCGCAACATCCGTGACAACCTCATGACGCTCCCGGACGATACGCGTGTTCTATCGGGCCACGGGCCGGAAACCACCATCGGACGTGAGCGGAAGACGAACCCGTTCGTCATCCACGGGTTTTGATCGCTCCGGCGACGCGGGGGGGAGGGCGGATCGGGCGGATTTCTCGCCTGTCGCCAACACCCGTTCCGAGCGCCTACGGCGCACTCGCGCGACTTGTCGAAACAGCCCCTCCAGTTCTTCCGCACGATGGACCCGGTCGAACCGGGCGACGCCGCTCCACGCGTCCGGCGTCGCGCGCTTTGGACGAAGCATGAGATCCGTGACCGCGTCGGCGATCGCACGCTCATCGTCCGGCGGACAGCAGATCGCCTCCGCCCGGGCCTCGCGCAGAACCGCGGCAATCGGACTGCTCGTGGGAACGGCGGCGAGGATGGGCTTTTGCACGCCGAGGTACTCGAACAGTTTGTTGGGAATCTGTCGATCATCGCCCGGTCCGCTCGGCGCGGAGAGGATCAACGCGTCGCTGCCCGCCATGTACGCAAGTGTCTCGCCGTGGCACTTTGGGCCGACGACGTGAACACGATCGGCCACGCCGGCCTCAACGGCCCAGTCCCGCAGAGGGCGCCCCTGGTACGATTCACAGCCGACCAGCACCAGGTGAACGCCGTCGGCAAGCGCCGGCGACTCGTGGCGAATGCGGCCCAGACCCCCGAACCAGACCCGCGGACTGCGCCGGCCGTAGAACTGTCCGCAGTGCGTAAGTACGAAGTCCTTCGCGCTCGCCACGCGAATCGGTGTAATCCCTCTTATGAGATCGCGGTCAATCCCGTTCATGATCGTCGCGCACTTTCGCGCGACCCACGGTTGCCGGCGGCAGAGCGTCTCGGCCATCGTCGGCGTATTGCATACGACGCGCGAGGCGCTGCGGAGCACCATCCACTCCAGGAACGAATCCCAAGCGCGGAGACTGGGAAATCCAAGTTGGCGGAAAGGGTTGTCCACCCAGGGATCACGGAAATCCGCGACCCAAGGTATCCGGGTGCAACGGTGTAGAATCAGTGCGATCAAATGAGAGCTCATGTAGGGCGATGTGGAGTAGATGACCTCCGGGCGGCGATGACGTACGGCCTCTAAGCCCGCGCGGACGGCGGAAGGAATCCAGCCCAGACGGGAGTCGGGAGTGATCAGAAAACGTGAGAACCACTCGCGGAGGGATTGTCGATTGTCGATTGTCGATTGGCGATTGGCGAAACCGGAGTGACGGGTACTTTCGTTCACACTGCGTAAGTGCTTTAGGCTTTCAATCAAATCAACCCAAGGCGTGCGAATGATGACTGTGGAGGGTGGAATGCGGCGCAACAAATCCTCGTCCAACGGTTCATTACCCGGCTCCACGGTGAGGACGGTGGAGTCCCACCCCAGCCGGTGCAGATGCCGGACGAACGCCACCGTGCGGTGGGTCCCGCTTCGGTTAATGGGGGGGAATGCGTAGGCAATGCAGAGCCAGTGTCGGCGGGGCGAGGAAGGATGGTGACGCGGAAGGTGCAAGGTAGGCTCAGTTTGCAGAACCTAGAGAGTGCCCAAATAGGCGCGCATCCGGTGTTGGTAGCGATCCCGGTCGATCCAGCGTTGCCAAGTGCCGACGAGATAGCCGGTCAGATTGGAAAGCAGGACCACCCACATCACGCAGAGGCACAGTGGATAGGCTGTCCAGCGGCGAGTGTGCCGAACGATTTCCACGGCCTTCCGATGAAATGTCCACACGTAGAAGTATGCCCACACAACGAGGACGAGCGGAATGGCCCACTGTGTGACAAGGCACGCGGCCAGCGTGACCAGCGTGGCGGCCAAGTTGCGAAGATTGTAGGCGAAGTCCGCGGCGCCGATTTGCGTGTGCCCTCGACCGGTGCCGTAGTGATAGAACTGTTTCGCAAGGGCGTGCCAGGATCGGCGCGGCCGCCAATCGACGACGGCATCGCCGGCGAATCGCCATTGTACATTCAGTCGCCGCATTTGATGATCGAACAGGGTATCCTCGGAAAAATCGACCCACTCAGGCCAGCCGCCGGCGCGAGACCAAACCGCCTTGGTGTAAGCCAGGGATCGGCCCGAAGGGTTGAACGTCTCCGGGCAGACCGGGTCGAGCTGTCCGCGCATCGTGGCCAGTCCGACGACGGTCTCGAACCATGTGTGTCCTTCCACGCGGTAAAGCCCGGCGACGAACTCGGCGTCGGGATCCTCGTCGAAGGGTCTGCAGAGGTTGGCGAGCCAGTCGGGCGCGGCTCGGCATCCGGCGTCGGTCGTCGCCACGATCTCGCCGACGGCAGCCTGTGTGCCGATATTGCGGCCCGCGGCGATGTTCGCTCCCGGCGAAACAATGAGGCGCACCGGCGGATTGGCGGAGCGGAACTGGCGAACGACATCCGCCGTTTCGTCGGTCGAGCCGCCATCTACGACGACAATTTCCTCCGGAGGCTTGGTCTGGCGGAGAAGGGACGACAGGGTGAGCCGACAGCCGGCCGCGTCGTTCTTTACGGTCATCACAACGCTCACCAGCTTTCCCACGCGCGTCATGGTTGGCCTACACTTAGCCGGACTCGATGCAGACCACGTGCGGGATGGCGCAATGCCGTCGAAGCGGCGGAGGCCCCGCGTGCAAGAGTACGCAGCCACCGCAAAGCATGTGCAAATGCGATCCAACCGGCGTGCCGGCGTTGGTAGAGGCCGGCCAAGTGCCCGCGCCCCGGAAGGAGCAAAGCCCGGAGATAACCCAGCCGAAAAGTGATACCCGGCGTGCAGAGCAGGTTACACAGCACATGGATCAGCGGGGTCTGGGCATCGTGGGGGGCGCGGGCCAGGGTCAACCGATCGCGCCAGCTTCCGGGCTGCGCCGCAAGCTGCTTCAGAACTTCGGGCGGACAGATCGGCCCTAGCGTCTCGGCCGCACCCTGAACGCCGCGATGGACGGCGGCGGACAGTCGCCATCGGCGCGAGGATTCCACAATCAGGCGCCAGTCGAGGGTTGTTCCGTGAACCTCTGAAAACCGTTTCAAATCGTACATCCAGAGCAGTCGCGTAACGCCGTGAAACGCGAGATGGGCGGCGAGATGGATGAATAGGAACTCCAGTCGTGGAACCCACACATCGGTTGCCCCGAGGCGTGTCCTCCGCGGGTCTTTCCAGAACGCGTCGTCAGGCATGGTCCGCGAAATCCGTAACGGGCGGAACGGCCTGGCGTGCACATCCAACCGCACCGGACGGGCCGACGGAATGATCCACTCCGCTTCGTAGTAGTACTTCGGGAAAAAGTCGTCGGACAGCAAAGCAACCCCCGCACGACACCCCTCGCTAAGCAGGAGGCGCGTTGCCGTTTCCGCGTCGTCCGGTCGGATCAGCAAATCTACATCACTCATCGGGCGTAAGTCGGGGCGTTGGTAAACCGTCGGAATGAGCGCCGCTCCTTTGAGAAGCATCACAGGCACGCCATCGCGGTGAAAGGCCCGGATCAGAGGTTCCGTGTGGTGCATGGCATGAAGGTTGTCGGCGGCGGTCCGCGCGGCGGCGAGTCGCAGTCGCTCCATCGCCAACTGCGGCAGTTCCGCACGTGTGGAGGCCGCTCGCTCCAGGACGATTCCCGCCAGTCCGGCATATTCGATAAAGGCGACCAGTGCCGGCCATTCGCCGGGGTCGGTCGGAAAAGTTGCGGGCGCCGAATGCGGCTGACGCAGCCAGCGAATGACCAATTCCTTTGCGTTTTCCGAGCCGACCGAAGTCTGCGGCTCGCGGGCGTAGTTAGGCTCGCTGACAGGATCAATCATTCTTCGGTTCAACTGGCTCGCAACCAACGGTTCTATCGGACTCTCGATGCCGCTGGTGGAGTAAATAGAAGGGCCCGAGGTCACAGCGCGGTTCCCGGCGCAGCGGGACTGCCCATCGCCAGACGAGAGATATAGGACCGAATCAGGACGCCCTGCGGCCCGGGAAGGGAGCGATCCGGCGGCGGATAGGCCGCCGGCGCTACGGTGGAGCGGTTCCGAAGGCGTTCTGGAACCGAGCGACATCGAGCAGATCCAGGACTTCATCGCCGGTGAGGTCCTGCCGGTCGCAGCCGGGGAGGATCCCGCCGTCCGGCCCGTCGAGACAATCGTGAATCCGCCGGTAGTCGACCAGGTCCACGTCGGCGTCGCCGTCGAAGTCGCCGCGGGCCTCGCACTCATCGGGGATGGCGTTGTGGTTGGCGTCCTGCGAACCCTGTGTCCGAAGATCGCAGGAGTCCAGCGTGCCAGTGGCGTTGCAATCCCGGAAGGCCGCCGCGGACAAGGTCGTCGTACATCCGTCATTTCGTCGTGGACTGTTGGTGCGGATTGCGAAATCGACTGCGTTGTTGGGTGTCACGCGGGAGGAGACTCGCGTCAGCGAATGGATCCCGTCGAAAGGCAACGCCGCTGCGGGCAACCCAAATCCGCTGTTGGAGCCCGTGTAGTCGCCGTAGGCGACGGAGTCGACCGGCGAACCGACGCCGTCGCGATCAAAGATCACCCGCCCGTCCGGGAATGAGGTCAGGGAGCCACGCGCCATGACGAAATCGGGAGCGAACCCGGCCACGGCCTGAAAGCCGGGCGTCGCGATGAGAAGAGTGTCGCCGTTATTCAGCGAGCCGGAGAAGGTCGCCGTAAAGTCGAACACCATCATCGTTACCGTTCCATCGGCGTTCAGTGCTTCGACGTGCGTCGGGCCGAGCATCGTCTGGGGGATGGCTGACTGCGAGATCAGCTCCACGTATTGGATCGACCCGTCGGCGCTGGTGTACACCTCGTTCACGTCGTTGAAGTGGAACGTGCCCTGCACTCCCCGCGGCCCGAACCCGCCGAGGACCACCGCGATCAAGACAAGACGATGTCCGACTTTCACGATTGCCCCTCCGTTGTGACCTTCCACCGCGATAGCCACGCGAACCACCGGCCTTGCCCAATACTCTACCTCATCACGCCGTTTTGTTAAAGAGGGGGGCTCCGTTCGTGCCCGAAAGGCGATCACCACGCCGTCCACACCAGTTTTAAGCCGCTTTTAACGAGACCTTCACGTTCCGCTAATATCCGTGCCCTACAAACACGCCCGGTTGAGGCTCCCCGGAGTCGGCCTCACGTGGAAGAGGCCACGCGGATGTCGTATGACAGCCCGAACGAAGATGTCCGCCAGCGGCGGAACAGCGGAATGGAGCTTGCGTAACACGATGCGAACCGGCGAGAGATTTTGGCGAATACGGCTGAGTCTTTTGATTTTCGTTGCGGCCGCCACGACGTTTGCTTCCGGGCAAACCAATGCGCCCCCGCCCGAACCCCCCGAACACAAAGCTGAGAGCCTCTGGACCCGAAAAACGCTGACCGGCGATTGGGGCGGCGCTCGCCCAGCCCTCGAAGACAAGGGCGTCTCCCTGCGACTGTTTTACGACCAACAAGGCCAAAAGAACTTCCGAGGCGGACTGGATACTCATTCTGGCCAACGGTTGTCGGGTAGCTATGACCTTCATTTGATTCTTGATTTCGGCAAGATGGGGCTGTGGAGCGATGCCGGGTTCTTTATGGAAGCCAAGGGGACGTGGTCGGTGGGGATCAATCCCGCCAAGGTCGGGGCCCTGTTCAACGTGAACGCCGACGCGGGCGACAACCACGTTATCTTCGTGAAGAAATGGTGGTACTGGCAGAAGTTCCTGGGCCAGAAGCTCGAGGTTCGTCTGGGTATGTTGGAGACGAACAAGGACCTGTTCGACGTCAGCCCCTACGCGAACCACGAGGACAAGGACTTCATCAACCGCGGTTCGATCCGCAATGC
>CAYQZH010000082.1:0-14610 GCA_964421865.1 uncultured Phycisphaera sp.
CGGTCCGCACGCCCGGAAGCTCCCGTCGCACACGCCCTCCGCCTCGCCGGCGCAGAACGCGTCCCAGGTCACGTCGCAGCAGAACTGATCCAAGTCGCAGGTCTTCCCGCAGCAGGTCGCGTCGCCGCAGCCCGCCCCTTCCGTCGGCGAGGCGACAAAGCAACCTCTGCTATCATTGCGGCACGCGTCGACAACATTGCAGCCGATGGTCAACCGCACGTCGCCCTGCTCGCCCAAGTGGCACTGAGCGTCAGCCGTGCACGGCGCCCCAATCGTACCAGCCGTGCAAAATCCCGACCTGCATACTCCGATCGGGTAACCGCCCACGCGAAGCAGATACTTTTGACCGGCCGTAGCCGCGAAGGTGACACGGGATTGCACGTTCTCGACCCCCGTGCCGCAGTCGTCGTCACTGCACGCCAGCGGCGCCGCCGTCGGGCAGTCGCAACCGGCGTACACCGCCAGCTTGGTGTCGTAATCGCTTCCGCACAGGCTGACGAGCGCAGTGCCCGTGCACGAGGCCGTGTAGCAATACCAGATGTCCGCTTCCACGTTCGTCCGGCCGAAGAAGTTGCACATCGTAGGCTCGTCCGGACCGTCCGTCGTCGCCCCCAGATTGCTGTACGACCGCGTCCCGTCCGTGACGGCGATCGCATCGGCGCAGTCGTCATTGGGGATTCCGCTCGGCGGCGGCGGCGGGGGAGGCGTCGTGGTCTCAATCTGACAGGTCGAAGAGCAACCGTCCCCGCTCACCTGATTCCCGTCATCGCACTGCTCTCCCGCCAGGGTGTTGACGATACTGTCGCCGCAGCGCGAGGTCGTGCAGTTGGTGTTGCACGTCGCCGTTTCGCTGCCTTCGCCATCGCACTCTTCGGTTCCGTTCACTACACCGTCGCCGCATCCGCTCGGCGGCGGCGGCGTCTCGGTGTGGCAGCTTGACGAGCAACCATCCCCATTCACCGTATTCCCGTCGTCGCATTGCTCCCCGGCGTGCACGTTGACGGTCCCGTCACCGCATCGTGAGTTCGTGCAGTCCGCGTTGCACGTGGACGTTTCCCCGCCGGCGTCGCATTGTTCGGTTCCATTCACTACGCCGTCGCCGCATCGGGCCGGCGATGGTGTTTCAATCTGACAGGTCGACGAGCAACCGTCCCCATCCACCGTATTCCCGTCGTCGCATTGCTCCCCCCGGTCCACCACGCCGTTGCCGCATACGTCGAGCGGGCGCGGCGGGGGTTGATTGTCCTCAATGAAGTTGGCGGTGATGCTGCTGATTTGGGTGGCGTCCACCACCAGCGGGTTGGCGCTCTGATCGATGCCGTCGGCCCCGGACCAACCGTCGAACGTCCACCCGTCGGCCGGCACCGCGGTCAACGTAACCATGTTGCCGTTCGCGGTCTGGGTGACCGTTCCCTCCCCGTTGTTGGTCACCGTGACCAAATCCTGTCCCGGCGGGGTGTTGTCGTTATTGTTGTTGCCGTTCCCCGTGCCCGTTGGTGGGCACCCGCCCAGGGTCAAGGCCGCCAGCCCTGGGATGAGCAAGACGACCGAGTTACGCCGTAGCCATGTGAATGCTAAGTTGTGCACGCCTGATCTCCCCCGTTGTCGAAGTGATCCGCGACCGCGCTTACGAGCTTCCATCCCGCAACCGGTCGTCCCAGACTCACTTGTTCCAACTCTATGCGTCCACCAAGGGGGAAGGCAAGGGTTCTTGGAATCAAGTGTGAATTGATCGACTGGGCCTGTGAGTTTCTGCCTCGCAACGGGCCGCGGGTGCCATCTTAGAGGACCGAGGTTGACACGTCCCGCCCTGGCACCATTTCGCACCCACGAGCCAGTGGCAAATTGAGAGAGCTTCCGCGCTTTGTCTGACGGTCACCACCGGAGAACCGGCGATCACTTCATGGTTTCCGCGAACAGCTTCTGCGCCGCCGACAGGCCCGCACCCGGCGAGAGCTTGTACCCCTGCCCGATCAGAGTCATCTCCAGCGCGGCCAGTACGCCGAGGGTGTCGAAGGCATCGACGTAGCCCATGTGCGAGAAGCGGACGATCTTTCCCTTGAGTTCACCCTGGCCGCCGGCGATCTGGAAACCGTATTTGCCCCGCATCGTCTTGCGGAGCGCGCCTTCCTCGACGCCCGCGGGTACGACGACGGCCGTGACGGAATCAACGGGATCGACAGCGAACAGCTTCAGGCCCATGGCCTGGGCTGCGGCGCGGGTCGCACGGGCGAGCATGGTCGTCTCGGCCCAGATGGATTCCAGGCCGCGCTCCTTGATCCCGCGAAGCACGCAAAGCAGTCCGCGCACAAGCGAAACCGGCGGCGTGTAGGGCACGTCCCATTCCGCGAGCGATTTACGATACGCTTTCAGGTCATTGTAGAGCGTAGGCATCTTGCCGGATTCGATCCGTTCCCAGGCGCGGTCGCTCACCGCGACGAAGGCCAGTCCCGGCGGGAGCATGAGCGCTTTCTGAGAGCCGGTGATGTAGGCGTCCACGCCCCATTCGTCCATCTTGCAGGGGATCGCCCCGACGGCGGTGATGCCGTCAGCAATCAGCAGCGCCCCGCGCTCCCTCGTCACGCGCCCGATGCCGGCGATGTCGGAGAGGGCCGTCGTCGAGGTCTCGCTGTGGACGACGATGACCGTGTCGATCTTTGGATCGGCGTCCATGGCCTTGGTGATGTCCGTCGCCTTCGCCCCACGGCCCCATTCGATGGGCAGCCGCGTATGCGCGATCCCGAACGCCGCGCAGACCTTGACCCAGCGCTCGGCGAACTTGCCGTTGTCGATGACAAGGGCCTTATGCCCCGGAGGGCAGCAACCGACGATGGCCGCCTCCGCGGCGGCGGTCCCGCTGCCCGCCAGCGTGATGCAGGTCGCCTTCGTTTGATAGAGATACTGCAACAGCCCATGCGACTCCTTGACCATGTCCTTGTAGAAGCCGGTCCGGTGATGCTCCATGGGCCGGGCCATTTCCAACATGACGTCTTCCGGAACCATCGTCGGTCCAGGGGTGAACAGTCGGATTTTCTTCATGGCTCGTCATCCTTCCTCAAGTTGCGGCGCGAATCAGCCGCGTCGTCCGCATGATACGTGGAACCTCGCCCCTTTGCAGCACTGCGGCTCATCCACGGCGCAGGGGTCCGCGGGCTCGCGGCCGCTGCGCCAATCGACCGACTAGCAGGTCTTGTGCCAGTGGCCGGCGGTTTTGGCACGCGGTTACGCCGACGGCGGCAGGAACCGCGCGAGGGTCTGGCCCACCACCGGAACCTTCGTCGTCGCGATGTCCCAAACGAGGTCCCAATCGACCTCGTCGTAGAGGTGGATCAAGACATCACGCAGTCCGGCCATCTCTTTCCAGGAAATCTCCGCGTGTTTGGCGCGAAATGCCGCGGAAAGGCGCTTCGTCGCTTCGCCGATGATCTCAAGCTGGCGGACGACGGCGGACATCGCCATGGGGTCTGAAAGGAACTCGTCCTTCGAGTGTTGACCCAGGAACGAGGCGATCTCGTGACAGGCGTTAACGATGTCGGCAACGTAGGCTGGGTCACGATCCATAGATCACGACGGCGGAGTCGAGGATGCTCTTGCGACGGATCCAGTTTCGGCTGCGTTCAATGGCCCGCCGGGGAACCAGGTCAACGGGACGCTTGAGAACAGCGGACAGGGCGTCCTTCATATCGCCGTACTTGCATCCCCAAGGCCCGGCGTCGTCGTTCTCGAAGGTGACCAGAAAGTCAATGTCGCTCTCCGGGCCGAAGTCGTCGCCGAGGATCGAGCCGAAGACGGCGAGTTCCTTCACGCCGTGCTTGCGGCAGAGTTCGGCAATGTCGGCCATCGGCAGCGTCGGCGTCTTGCGGACCATTCGTGCACTCCCCGTGGCGACCAGACCGTACCGGTCGATGGCCTCCTATCATAACCATCCCGCCAAAAGCCGGTCAAAGTGAGGCCGAACCGAAAGGGCTTGACTGTGTCGCGGGGGGTATTCTCGCCCTCGGACTTCAGGTTTGACCTTACCGCCCGGCGACGTCAATCCGTGTAACCGGATCAGAGCGCGGAGCGGGAGCGACACGACAGAACGCGAATGTTGGGTATGCGCAGCGCGCATGGGTCCGCTCGCTTCCGCTCGCGGCTCTGCTGCCTGCCCGCTTCCTCCCTCACGGTCGCGGCTCTGATTGGGATTCTCGCAGTTTTTGCGCCAGACGGTCGGCGAGGCGAACGCCGACGGTGCGAGGATCGTCGCCGCTGTCGCCGCCCTCGACCATGCGCGAACCGTCATCGCTGAAGAGCTGGCCGCGGAGCGAGATCGTCCCGTCGAAAACCATGGCTAACGCCCCGACCGGGGTGTGGCAGCCTGCGTGGAGGTTTCGAAGAAAGGCGCGCTCGGCCTCGACGGCGGAGCGTGAGGGCCGATGCTCGATCACGGCGAGCAAGGCGGCGATGGCGTCGCCTTCTCGAACCTGCACGGCCAGCGCGCCCTGGGCCGGGGCGGGCATGAACCAGTCGATGGGTAGTTCGATCCGGTGGGGCGGTCGCAGACCTAACCGCTTCAGTCCGGCGGCGGCCAACACCACCCCATCAAGTTCGCCGCTCTCGACCTTGGCAACGCGGGTAGGCACGTTCCCGCGGATGGGAACGATCTGCACGTCGGCCAGCCGCCGGAACTGGGCCGCGCGACGGGGACTACTCGTTCCAATCCTCATTCCGCGCGGCAGATTCGGCAGAGTGACCGGATCGTGAGTAACGAGGACATCGTGAGGCACTTCTCGCACCGGTACGGCCGCGATCATCAGGCCCGGCGTGGACGCGGTCGGCAAGTCCTTATAGCTGTGCACGGCGAAGTCGATCTGCCGCTCCAACAACGCTCGTTCGATCGCGCTCACGAACCCGCCGACGGGGAAGTCCCTATCCAGCGGCTGACCGGTCGCAAGGTCGCCGTGCGTCTTGATGACGACCTCCTCGAACTCCAGACCCGCGTGAACGCCGCGCAGCAAATCGCAGACCCATCGCGTCTGCCGTAGGGCAAGGTCGCTGCCGCGCGTCCCGACTTGAAGCCGCGTCATGGGGCGATGCTCCGAAAGGCGTCCTTCGCCGATTCGATCACGGTCGCGATGGCGTCATCGTCGTGGGCTGCGGAGAGGAACATCGCCTCATATCCCGAAGGGGGCAGCCATACGCCGCGATCGAGCATGGCGTGGAAGAACTTGGCGAAGAGCGTCTGGGCGCAGGCTTGCGCATCGGCGAAGTTCCGGACCGGTCGTTGCGAAAACGAAATCCCCATCAGTCCGCCCTGCGCGCCGGATTGCACGGCGATTCCGACGTCGGCGGCTACGGCGCGAAGAGAATCGGTCAGGCGCGTGCTCTTGCGATGAAGGAACTCGTAGAAATCGGCGGCCTGGCACAGTTGAAGCGTGGCGATCCCGGCGGCCATGCCGACGGGGTTGCCGCTCAACGTCCCCGCTTGGTACATCGGCCCCATCGGGCTGACCAACGACATCAACGCCTGCGGTCCGCCGTAGGCGGCGACCGGCATCCCCCCACCGATGACCTTCCCCAGACAGCTAACGTCTGGACGAACGCCGCACACATTCTGATAGCCGCCCCACGCCACGCGGAAGCCGGTCATCACTTCATCAAATATGAGAAGGCTTCCGTGCCGATCGCACAGCGCCCGCAGGCCGGACAAGAATCCGGGGACCGGTTCAACGTAGCCCATATTCCCGGCGATCGGTTCCACGAGAATCGCGGCGATATCGCCGCCGAATTCGCCCATGATCCGTTCGACGGCGGCGAGATCGTTGTAGGGAGTAGGCAACGTCGTCTCCGCAAACGCCTTCGCCACGCCTGCGGAATCCGGCACGCCGAACGTCGCTGCTCCCGAGCCTGCGGCAACGAGGAGTGAATCGGCGTGGCCGTGGTAGCAGCCGATGAACTTGATAATCCTGGATCGTCCGGTTGCGGCGCGAGCCAAGCGGATGGCACTCATCGCCGCCTCCGTGCCGCTGTTGACGAAACGGATGACTTCGATGGAGGGGATCGCGCCGATGATGATTTCCGCGAGTTCGCTTTCGGCGACACAGCAGGCCCCGAAGCTCAAACCGTTTGTCGCCGCCCGGCAGACGGCCTCGACGACGGCGGGATGCGCGTGCCCGACAATGGCCGACCCCCAGCTCCCGACCAGATCGACGTAGCGATTCCCGTCCACGTCGAACAGGTAGGGGCCTTCGGCACGATCGACGAACACCGGCGTACCGCCGACCGCCCGAAACGCCCGCACGGGGCTGTTGACCCCGGCGACGAGGACGCGGCACGCGCGCTCGTACGCTTCGACAGAACGGAGACGAGGCGAATGGGGAGCAGAGCTCATCGCGCGACTTCCTACCGCGTGGCGGTTGAGACCGCGCGGATTCTCGCAGGATGAGCGCGGTCCGGCAATTGAGGTGCTTACTTGCGCGTCGGCGCGGGTGACGGTTCAGCGGGCGCGTCGGCCGACGGATCGGCGAGGGAGGCGATCAACGAATCCGTGATGGTCAGGCCGCGCATCTGCTCGGGAGTCGCCGGACGATCGTCGCGACCGAGCACTTCCTCGGCCACGGAGAATCGGTAGAAGCGAACGGCTCGTTCCTGAACAATGACACCCACGACGCAGCCAGCGGCGGCGAGGATGGGATCGGTCAAGCTTACCACGCGGATGGGAATGAACATCTGCACGCACTCGATGAGCGACGAGAGCGCGATGCAAACGGTCATCACGCGGATCAGACGGGGCCACATATCCACTCGCGCCAGCCGCGTCCGGCAGGTCGCCAGCAGCGCTGCGAGCACCGCGTAGGAGGCGAACTTCTCCATCACGTCGGTCATCATCAGGTCGAAACGAGTGACGAAGTAGGCCATGAAAGGAAGGAACTCCGTCGCCGTCAGCGGCCCCCACACGCCGCCCTTGGGATAGGCGAAGGTGAAGGGGACGATGCCGGTGAAAACGATATACACAAACGTCGCCGCGCAGCCGATCCCGGCGAGTGTTCTCCGGCGATGTCCGAGCGCCGTTCCGGTCCGCCGTTCGCGGGGCAGAGCGTAAATCGACTGCGTAACCATGCCGCACCCGACCCCGACGAGCCGAAATAGAATATCCGTCACGTCGCATCCGCGCGAGACAACGGGGAATTGCAGCAGGCTGAGGGCGATGGCGAACAGACCGCACAGCCACCACACCAGCGCGGCCGCCGACCGCCGCCCGAATCCATAGTCGCTCCGTAGAAGCGCCTCGAGCAGCAACGCCAGGACCGCGAAGGAGGCCGCTTCCGCCGTCCAGCGCGACCAGCGGCTCATCGTCTCCCATCGCGCCAGTGCTTTCGTACGCGCGTCTCCGCCCGCGTCCGCCTGCTCTTGCAGCGACCGGTGGGCTTCACTCGTGCCGAAGGGAACGAATGTCGAGGTCTGGACCGCCTTCTTGAGTTGCGAGGCGTCGAAGGAAAACGAGAAAGGAAGCGTCGCGCAGACGACAAGCAGTCCGCAGTAGCTCTTCACGACGGCCCCCGCGGGACGCTCGTGAAACTCGAACATGACGCCGCCGATCACGCGTGGAACGATCCCGCGGGCCAGCGAGGAGACGGAGGCGCCCAGGCCCGCTCCGATGAGATTGCACACCAGGTCGATCAGCGAGGAGACTCGTGACGGAGAGTAGGCTTGGAGCCATTCGATGCCGCCGCTGAGCAATCCGGCAACGCCGATCGTCGTCAGCATGGTCGTCACACGGCTCATTTTCGCGCGACACAGACTCCAATGCAGAAGAACACCCAAGGGGACGTACAAAAAGACATTGCTGACCGCATCCGGGTAGCTGAACGTCGAGACGGACCTATCGAAAAAGTGGCGAACGCGGAGGGCGAGAGTGTCGGTGGTGAAGTCGAAGGGGACCGTCCCGGACTGGAGGATGAAAAGAAACGCGAACGCGGTGAGCAATTCGGCGTGATACTGCAGGAGGAACTGAGTCGCCGGGTGCGTGGGGCGGCTGGCGTTCATCGTGCAAACCCGGAGGGCGCGGGCGGCGACGCCCCTGACGGCATCAGTGAGGCGTGCTCAAGTGCCTTGGCGGCCACTCGACCGGGCGAACCGGACCCGCCGGCGTCCAACCCGTCGGCGCCTCGATCACCGCGGGCTGGTCCTTCCGAATCAGCTCGCGCACACAGGCATGGGTGAGCTTGGCGAACTTCGCTCGGACCAACGCCCTCGAGTCCGTCTCCCAAAGGTCCTTCGGTTCGCCCTTTTTCTCCTCGTCCTTGGGCGGTTCGACGGAAACCGCTTGGGCGTGGATGACGGCGATCGGCTCAGCCGAAGCGTTATCAAAGAGCGCCCCGAACATTTCGCATTCCGTCTCGCTCAGTTCGTTGACCGCGTAAATCATCCCGATCCGAGCGTGGAGAGCGCGGAACGCGGCCAGGATTTGGACGGGATCGGCCTCGCCGCCGCCGAGATCGCGCTGGTCGATGGGGAACGCCTCGCTGACCGCCATCTGATCGTCGAGGGTCGTGTTCCATTGCAGGAACTCGTTGCGCGGATCGGCAAACAGTTTCGGTTGGGGCGTCAGTTCCTGCCTCTCGTCCGCCTCCAGCGAAACCCGGGTGACGGCCATGTTCGCCGGGAAGAGACCCATCGTCGGCCGAGTGGTCAGGATTCGATACTCGTTGCTCAGTCCTGCAACCGGCTGGGTGCTGATATCGCTCCATTCGACACGCGGCTTGGGCGTCCACTGGACCTCCTGCTTGGGCGCGGAGCAGCCCGCCAACGAGCCGAGCGCCGTGATGCCGGCGATGATCAGGAAGTACCTAGGGCGTATCCCTAAATGCGATCTCATGTCACCCGCGCACCGTCCACATCGTGGGTCGGAGTCCGGTCCGCCACGTGTCCAAAGCCCATTGCGTTCATCAACTCGAATATCGGGCGCTGCTGATCGGCACTGGTCCAAAAAAGTGACCAAGGACAGCTCGACCCTGCGCGATTTGCGTCGTTATCGGGCTTCCCGCGCACATTCCGACGCCTCCGGGAGTAGCGATAACTCAGCCGCGGGGGTCGGCGCTCCGATGGAGTACAGGGTTTCTCCCTAGGAGACGCTGTTTCGATGCGTGCCACTGTTGCCGCCGGCGCCGATGGTCCGGCCGTTGCGGCGCCGAGCTTGGTTGACCTTGCACACACCCCGACCCGGACAGGGCGAGCCGCCCTGAGCGGGCTGTGGGGGCGGGTTCTCCACATCACCGGTCGGGCGTTGGTCGGTCTGCCCCCCTCGAGTTGGCTTCTGGTCGACGTGACCCTCGTCGCCATGGCCGTGTACTGTGCGTACCTCGTGTTCCCACCGCTGCCGCTCGTGGACACGCCGCACATCGCCCTCTGGCAAGCGTCGGCCATCTTCGCCTTCGCCGCGATTATCGCCAGCCTCGTTTTCGGTCTGTACGAGCGCGAGACGGTGATGAGCCGGTCGCGGATTCTCACGCGAATGCTCCTCACCGCCGTCACCGCGACCGTGATCGCGTATGCAATCATCTACGTCATCATGTACTCCACCGTCAGTCGACGGGTCGCCGGGTTCGCGGTTTCGTTGTTTTTGCTCAGCGGCACGGGAGTACGCCTGGGAGCGTGGTGGGCGGTGCACAAGGTCCATCGCGGACTGCTCGTCGTCGGATCGCGGGCGTTGTTCCACTCCTTCGAGCGGGCGCGGACGGAGGGGTTCCTTCACGAGTATCAACTGACCGGTTACACCTCGGCGGGCAATGAGACCGAAGACGGAACGGACGATCCCTTCTCTCTGGGGCGAATATCCGAGCAGATCGCCCATCTTCGTCGGCGGCGTGTGACGGACATTGTTGTCGGGGCCGGTGCGGCCCGCGATCCGAAAGCGATGAACTGGGTCGTGCCCTGCCTCCAAGCAGGCTGTCGTGTAACCAACGAGGCCATTTTCTACGAAAAGGCCACCGGTCAAATCCTGGTGGACGAAATCACTCCCTCGTGGTTCCTCTTCGCCGACCTGAAGGTGCATTGCGACGAGCACGCCACGCTCAAACGGATGATCGACCTCGTCACCGCGGGGTTGGGATTGTGCCTATCCGCGCCGCTGTGGCCGGTCATCGCTGTCGCCGTCAAACTCTGCGACGGCGGGCCGGTGTTCTACTCCCAGGACCGCGGAGGGCAGAACGGGCAAATCTTCAAGCTCTTCAAGTTTCGGACCATGCGAACGGACGCCGAGAACGGCAAGAGCGTCTGGTCAGCCCCCAATGACCCCCGCGTGACCGCCGTCGGACGGCTGCTCCGCCGCACGCGACTCGACGAACTGCCGCAGTTGTACAACGTGCTCGTGGGGGACATGTCCATCGTCGGCCCGCGACCCGAGCGGCCCGATATCGTCGCGGAACTCACCGAAAAATTGCCCTATTACGCCGAGCGGCACCTCGTCAAACCGGGCCTCACCGGCTGGGCCCAGATCAGCTTCCGCTACGGCTCGACCATCGAAGACGCCCGGCGCAAACTACAATTCGACCTCTACTACCTCAAGCACATGTCCTTCGAGTTGGACATGATCATCCTCTTCCGCACCGTCGGCACTTTCCTCCGTGGGGCGTGCTGACGGGGCTGTCGGGTCGATGACCCGACCTACCTTCTGCGGCGTTCAACCCCTTCAGAGCCGGGAGCGGCAGCGACCGGACCTTCAGAGCGTGGAGCGGAAGCGACGCGACGTTTGACCCCGAAGGGGTCCGCGATCGTAGCCGGGGGTCAAGTCCGCCCACGGCGGACGCCACCCCCGGAAAGCGCCCCCCCACAACCTCCCCCCTTACAAAGGGGGGACACAGGGGGGTTCGTGTGCCACACGTTGTCACTTGCGTTGTTCCACGTGGAACAAGATTTGCGCGGCGAGCGCGCACCGCGACCACCCCCTGCCGGCCGACACGGGCGGACGGAGTCCCCGGTCTCTACCCCAAGAACTTGCGGAGTGATCGGCGGGGGGGCGGTGCCGGGCGATCGGGGGCTTGAGTCGCGACGTTGGACGGCGTAAGCTTCTGTCTGGTTGCGGGTAGGCGGCTGAACCCTGCCGCGCGAAACGTCAACGGCACATGGAAATGGACAAGGTCGCCGTTGGACGCCTGAATTGACCATGCGTTCCCGTGGTTTGAACATGTTTCAGCGGGTCGTGCTCATATTGGCGTTAGCCGTCGGCGCAGGACTTGCGATTGCGCCACCGTGGGAGGGCCTACGTCCCACCGGAGGGGGTAATCTTTCAAGGGAGCTGGAGCCGATCGGGCACTACCCGGTGTTTTCCCCGCCGCGCCCCTGTGAGAGAATCGAGCGCAAGCGCAGTAGTGATCCTAAGTCGATCGACGTTGATAAGCTCCTTGGCATCGAGCCGCCATCGCAGTCGGCGAAGGACTCGCCCTACGAATGTGAAGCCGGTGAATCGCCGAAGCCTGTGCCCGAGCACTACGCTACCATGAACGACGCACGACGGATCCTCGGGCTCCCCCCGCTCCAGGCTTTCGTAGACACAGGTGGACTCTACACTCTTGACGACGCTCGCAGGTTCGCCGGACTTCCCCCGCTCGAAGCCAAGACGTACGGGGAACTATGGCGCGGAATCAGGATTGCTTGGGTGCGGGTAGGTCTTGAGTTCGCCGCGCTCATCTTTGTCACTGCCCTCCTACTGGTCATGGGGCAATTATTCAGACGGAACGAAACTCATCCCAGCAAACCCGCCGAAGGCGCTTGATCGTCCTGCGTGCGTCTCACTTCCAGCTTGACGGTGTCCTGTCGTATAATCGCACCGACGGGTAGGCGGGCGACGGCCCGCTGGACGGACCGGGCCAGCCATCGAATGCTGCGGTTCGGAAGGGGGCGACACCCGCCGTGACCACCCCCCTTGGCAAGGGGCGGTGGCTGCATTTCAAGCCGCAAGCAACCGCTCGATCGTCCACGGCTCGGTTTCCAATCCTAGGGCAACGGCGGGCGTCGTGTCAAGCGTCGGTACCGTCCAGAGCCGTGGGACACTCAAGGATTTTTTGTTTGAGGTCCGCGTCATCTCGTTCCCTCTCTTGGCGGAATCTGTCACATGCCAAGAGGTTCGCGACATGCCAGGCCGGTGCTACGCACGCTATTCCGCTGTCTCTCAACACATGAAAGCCGCCAGGAGTTTTGTCGTTGTCGGGGGTCAAAACAGGCTCGTCCTTCAATGTGTGACCCCAATCGATCCCTAATAGCCACGGCCCTTTGGCCTCCCCCAACGTATTGGAGTTTGGCCGTTTGCTGAACATGGGAATGTAAACGAAAACAGGCGACCCGCTGAACCCGCCAATCGACTTGACTTCGCAAAGGAACGCCTCGACTTTTTTCTTTAGATGCGGATTCATGATTGGCTCAAACGGCATCATCGAGATGTGACCGAAACGGGCGGACGGTGTATTTCGTTGCTTGCCAGAGTGATCTATCAGGCGTCCGACTAGGAAAACCTCGTCTCCCATCCCGATCCCTTCGTCGTTGATGATTTTTTCGGTAATAAATAGGGGAATACGAGGATAGCGTTCAAGAAGTCCAGGCGCAATTCGATGGAAAATATCGCTGCAAGCGTGTCTCCTCTTATCCAAATCGATTGTACAAGCAGCGATGTCATTTTCCCGCGAATACTCCCAATTCGCGGGCGATGTCTCGATAATGTCGGTGCCGCCGTCTTCGGTGTTCACTCGGATCGTGAAACAGCCCTCGGCGAGAAGGTGCTGGCAGGTGACGGCGTAACGGTATCCCCACCCTTCCTCCCCATATTGCTCGCTGCCTACGGTCACGAAAAAGCCGCAACCACCAGTTGCCTCGCCCTTCCGCGCGTCGTTCTTGTTCTTGTAGAGGTACAAAACGCAGTCGCGGTGGTAGTCTGCTATTCGTGGCATCGTGTCCTCGGATCCGGTGTAACCAAACCCATCCGCCTCGGTCACTCGACGCCAGATTCTATACGCAGGAGGATACATCGCCAAACAACTCCGGGCGGCGACCATGATGGTGTGGTCCGGACCCTCACGCCGGTCCTCTCGCTGGGAGGGAGAGAGGAAGGGACCGAGAGTTGAAGAGTTCAAAGGGTTGAGGGGTGAGACGGGTCTGGAGGGCGGGGGGCGGCATCCGTGGGCGGCGTCCGCCTTCGGCGGACTTGCCCACGGCTATTGTCGGTCAGCCTTTCAGGCTGAACGATGCAGGCTGAAGGCCTGCGCTATAGTAGCCGGTGGCACCGCCACCGGATCGCGGATGCGCCAAATACCCCGACCCTGAAAGGGTCGTCTATTCCCCGGCGCATGGATGCGACCCTTTCAGGGTCGAATGAAACACGGCGGTCGCCGTATCCGTGGGCGGCGTCCGCCTTCGACGGACTTGCCCACGGCTACTGTCGACGACCCCTGCGGGGTGGAATGAACGATGGGGGTCGCCGTAATCCGTAGGCGGCGCTGGGCTTGCCCACGGCTATTGTCGGTCAGCCTTTCAGGGTGATTGGCGCCGTTGCAGGCTGAAAGCCTGCGCTATAGTAGCCGGTGGCACCGCCACCGGATCGCGGATGCGCCAAGTACCCCGACCCTGAAAGGGTCGTCTATTCCCCGGCGCATGGATGCGACCCTTTCAGGGTCGAATGAAACACGGCGGTCGCCGTATCCGTGGGCGGCGTCCGCCTTCGACGGACTTGCCCACGGCTACTGTCGACGACCCCTGCGGGGTGGAATGAACGATGGGGGTCGCCGTAATCCGTAGGCGGCGCTGGGCTGGCCCACGGCTATTGTCGGTCAGCCTTTCTGGCTGATTGGCGCCGTTGCAGGCTGAAAGCCTGCCCGATCGTAGCCGGTGGCATCGCCACCGGATGGGATGGACACCAATCGTCCCGACCCTGAAAGGGTCGTCTATTCTGCGGTTAGGTCCACAGGTAGCGCGGATCAAAGGCCACACCGGATCGTTTAGCCAGCGCGACAAGCTCGTCCTCGAAGGTCTTGGTCTTGTGTCGCTCTTTTTGTCCGCGAATGTAGTCCGTGACCACGCCGACCTGGGACTCGGCGATCGAAAACGCTCCGTACCCATCCTGCCAATGGAAATCGGCGAACGTGTCTCCGTTCGTTTTGATCCACTTGGAAGAATCCTTCTTCAAGGTCATCATCAAGTCGCTGAGGGCGATGTTTTTCGAGAGGCTGATGAGCAAGTGCACGTGATTCTCGGTTCCACCGATCGCTAGCGCCGGCGACTCCCGATTCCGACAGATTCCGGCGAGGTAGGCGTGCAACTCGGGTTCGACCGCGGTCGTAATCAGATTGCGACGATCCTTGGTAGAAAACACCACGTGCACGAGGAGCCGCGTGAGCGTTTGGGCCATGATTGAATTCTACACGCCCGTCGATGAGATCGTCGAACGCTTGGGCGACCCTTTCAGGGTCGAATGAAACACGGCGGTCGCCGTATCCGTGGGCGGCGTCCGCCTTCGACGGACTTGCCCACGGCTACTGTCGACGACCCCTGCGGGGTGGAATGAACGATGGGGGTCGCCGTAATCCGTGGGCGGCGCTGGGCTTGCCCACGGCTACTGTCGACGACCCCTGCGGGGTGGAATGA
>CAYQZH010000083.1:0-4160 GCA_964421865.1 uncultured Phycisphaera sp.
CATTTGATTTTCTCAAACTCGGAGGGACGGCTGAACGGCCCCCAGCCGTCCCTCCGGGACTTCGCTGCTTGGGCATCCGCGCTCCCAGCGTTGAAACGCTGGGCTATTGTCAATCGTCCCTCCGGGACGAGTCTCGCTGGCATCCCGAAAAACGCTCTACTCGTGGGTAACAGCAAGCGTAAAACGGCTGGCCTGAAACGCCGCCTTGGGCGGCGAAAGGCCGCTCAAGCGGCCTGAAAAACGAGTCACCCCGATCGGCGCCGATGAGGAACGTAAGGTTGTAGCGCTAGGACGAGCAAGTCAGCACGGCCGCACCGGTGAGCTTCCCGGTCTTGAGGTCCAGCAGCGCCTCGTTGGCGCGTTCCAGCGGATATTCGCGGGTCGTCGTTTGAATGGGAATCGCGGCGGCGAGGGCGAGGAGCTCCTCGGCGTTCTTTCGCGTCGCGTTGGCCACACTGCGGACGGCCCGCTCGTGATAGAGATGCTTGGTGTAGTCCAGCGCGGGGATCGGACTCAGGTGAATGCCCGCGAGCGCCACCGTGCCGCCCCGTTCCAGTGCCTCGAGCGCGACGGGCACCAGCTCCCCCGCCGGGGCGAAGAGCACCGCGGCGTGAAGACGCCTGGGCGATCCCTGCGACGCGTCGCCCGTCCACTCCGCCCCGAGGTCGCGGGCCAGTCGTCGATTGGTTTCACGGCGCGTGAAGACGTACACCGCGCAACCCCAGTGGCGGGCGACCTGAATGGCGATGTGCGCGGACGCTCCGAAGCCGTACAGCCCCAGCCGTTGTCCGGGTTGAATGCCGCTCAAGCGCAGCGCGCGATAGCCGATTACGCCCGCGCACAACAGCGGCGCCGCCTTGCCGTCATCCAAGCCCTCGGGGAGTCGATACGCGTACGCTTCGGGCACGCGGACGCACTCTGCGTATCCGCCATCGACGGTCCAGCCGGTGAACTCGGCTCCGGTACAGAGATTCTCCGCATCGCGTCCGCAGAACTCGCACGCTCCGCACGTCTGATGCAACCAGGCGACGCCGACGCGGTCGCCGATTTGGAAGCGCCGGCAGTGCGATCCCAAGGAGCTCACCGTTCCGACGACCTGATGTCCGGGAATCACCGGGGATCGCCGAACCGGCAGATCGCCCTCGACGACGTGCAGGTCCGTCCGACAGACTCCGCACGCGTTGACGCGAACCAGGACCTCCACGGCCGCCGGCTGCGGATCGGGAACCTCGACCATCGTCAGCGGACGGTTCGCGACCGGCATCGGTTGACGTAGAACCATCGCTCTCATCGTTGTGCGCCTTTGGCCCCTTCCGGTTGACGACGATGCTTTTAAACGCTGCTCCGCGAGTTCGCCAGCCCACCGGACGGCTTGCCACGAGTCCCGACGCCGCCGCCGCGGCGGGATCGGCGATATCGGACCTATCGCCCAGCCTCCCGAACGCTGAACGAGCCGTCCTTGAGCGGTAGTCCTTCCAGCGGGAAACCGCTATTCTTGGCGGCCTCAGCGGGTCGGAGTGAACCCGGGGATGGAGCCGCTGCCTCGGGCCTGCGCTGCTCCGCCTTGGGCGGAACGGATGGGGAATGGTGGCATGGATCAGGTCGGTCCAAACGGACTTCCGATCACGGGAACCTGTAAGAAGTTGTGGTGCCGAATCGGATGTGACCGAGCGGCCGCGAGGATGACCTGGTGAGCGACCCTCTTCCCGGATACCGGATTACCAAGCAGATCGGCGTCGGGGCCGGGTCCAAGATCATGCTCGGCGTGGAGCTGAAATCCGGAAGGACCTACGCGGTCAAGCACGTCGCTCACAACTCGCCCGACGACGATCGCTTTCTTCATCAGGCGGCGAACGAGTTCGCGGTCAGCAGCAAGATCAGCCATGCCTACCTGCGTCACAGCTTCCATCTGCACCGCGTACGCCGATTCCTCGCCGTGCGGGAGTTGTACCTGGTGATGGATTGGGTGGACGGGCTGAACCTCGAAAAAGCCCGGCCAAACCGGCTCAACACGTTCCTAACCCTGTTCCGCAAGATCGCGGCCGGTCTGGATGCGCTGCACGACGCCGGCTACGTCCACGCCGACATCAAGCCCACCAACATCATGCTTGCCCCGCGCGGGGTGGTGAAGGTGATCGACTTCGGCCAGGCCTGCCCCATCCATCACCGCAAAGAGCGGATTCAAGGCACGCCCGACTACATCGCTCCCGAGCAGGTGCGCCGCCTGCGCCTCGATCAGCGCACCGACGTGTTCAATCTCGGAGCGACGATGTACTGGGTGCTCACTTCCGAGAAGTACCCCACGGCGATCCGCGGGACCGACGCCCGCGGCGGCATCAGCCTGGTCACCTCCGACAAACCCATTGCTCCCGTCGAACTCAACGATAAGATTCCCCTCTCCCTGTCCGTCCTGGTGATGGAGTGTTGTCGGGAGAACCCGGACGAACGTCCGGCGGACATGAAACAGGTGGGATCGAGGCTCGCCGTCGTGCAGAAGCTGTGGCGGAAGTACCGCGAGAACGTTCGCGCCGAGCGTCACGGGGCGGCGCCGGCATCGCCCGGCGGCGCAGCGCCCGGCGGCGGGACCCTCCAGGTCAACGACGAGACCGTCCGCTCCGTTGAGGGGGGCGAATGAACGACAGCGGCCGCGCCGCCGAAATCTTCCTCGAAGCCGCCCGGCTAAATCGCGAGGATCCGTTGTTGGGCGGGTCGCTGTTGGTATTCCCCAACTACGGGCAAGTGGTGATGACCGGCGACATGCACGGCCACCGGCGGAACTTCGAGAAGCTCAAGCGCTTCTGTGATCTGGAACATCTCGGCGCCCGCCACGTGATCCTCCACGAGTTGATCCACGAGGACGTGCCCTCGCTCATGGCCAAGGACACGTCGCACGAACTAATGCTCGACGCCGCGCGGTGGAAGTGCGAGTCTCCCGATCAGGTGCACTTCCTCCTCAGCAACCATGAACTCGCCCAAGTCACGGGGAGTGAGATCAGCAAGAACGGGAGGGTCGTGACGATCACGTTTGAGGAGAGTCTGCGCGAGGCCTTCGGGGCGGCCAGTACGGAGGTGCTTGCGGCCATCTGCACCTTCATCCGCTCGTTTCCCCTCGCCGGTCGAACGCCGAATCGCGTTTTTCTCTCGCACTCGCTCCCCGGCCCGCGCGAACTGCCCGGGTTCGACGTGACCGTACTGTCGCGCGTGCTGCGCGACGACGATCTCGACGACGCCGGCTCGGCGCACGCCATGGTCTGGGGGCGGTATCAGACCGAGGGCGTACTGAACACCTTACGTGAACTGCTGGATGTCGATTATTTTGTCTGCGGCCACCAACCGCAGGACACCGGCTACGACGTCCTCCACGACCGTATGATCATCCTCGCCAGCGACCACAACCACGGGGTGTTCCTGCCGTTGGACCTCGCCAAGCCCGTGACCCTCGACACGCTTACCAAAAGCATCCGCCCGCTCGCCTCCGTGGCGTAGCTGCCGCTCGACGACCATGACGGCGTTAACCGAAGGTCGATCGGGACGCCCGCGCGGGCGCCTTCACGACGGCATAAGCTCGGACGGCGGCGGAACGGGCTTGCGAAAGTCGCTCCAGGAGCGTCGAGACAGAGCTGGATCGGTCTGCTTCCATCGCCTGAAGAAACCCGCGCATCGCGTCGGCGATCGCCTGACTCTCGGAGATCAGGGCGCGGACGGTGTTCGCCCGGTCCGCCGGGGCGTTGAGCAAATGCCGTTGCAGGAATCGAACCGTCGATTCGCAGCCGGAAATGACGCTCGCGGCGTACCGATCCGAACCGGGAGCGCAAGCGAGCGGCCGCTTTGGCCCCTCGCTCGCGCTCGGGGTTCGGTTGGCGGGGCAGAGTCGCGCGATCCACTCGTCGATCGCCGCAGGACCGGTGATGACCCCGAACCGGTCGTTCCCTTGATTCCCCAGCGCCATCCGCGCGTGGCTCAACGCAGCGTCGAGGAGTTCAACGTCGCGCGGAACCCCAGGGGTGATCCGCTCCACGACATAGACTTGAATCGGCGGGCGCACGAGCGTACGAAGCGACGGGGACGCGAACTCCGCATCGGACGCAAGGGTCATTCCACGAAAACCCACTCCCTCGTCGCACGATTCGCCGAGGACGCCCCAGGACATCATGCGTTCG
>CAYQZH010000083.1:4260-14486 GCA_964421865.1 uncultured Phycisphaera sp.
TTCGTCGGGGTTCGCGCAGATCATCCAGGACCATGCCATCGCCGCGTTCAAGTCGTCGGGGTCGATCTCGTAACCGGCGTCGCGCGCCACCGCCCGCAGGGCGAAGGCCAGGGATTGGCAAGCCCTTTCCCCCCTCCCCCGTGGGGGAGAGGGTGGGGTGCGGGGGACGGACCCGCCCCGCAACCTACATGCCACGGCATGGCACTCGATCATCACCCGCAGCACGTTCTCTCCCAGGACCTTCGTCAAATCCTCTTCCGAGTAACCCCGTTGCAACAGAGCCGCGGTGAGGGAGGGGAGCTTCGAGCAATCCTCCATTCCACGCGGTAGGGCCCCGACGCCGTCGAAGTCAGAGCCGATCCCAACATGGTCCGGCCCGACGAGCCGCAGGGCATGGTCGAAGTGATCCACGAGGATATCGAAGCGCGTCTCGTGCCCGGCGTACGGACTCTTCGGGAAGCCGCCCCTCGTCGACCAGAAGTGCAGGACCTGCGGGTCGATCGGCGGAAACGTAGGATCCACGAAGGCGGCTGCAAAGTTGATCTGCACCACGCCGCCGGTCCCGGCGATCGCTCGGATCATCTCATCGCTCAGGTTTCGACGATGGGGTGACACAGCGCGGCACGAAGAGTGTGAGGCCATGACGGGCGCCGACGAGGTTCCTAGGACGTCCCGGAAGGTTCCGTTGGAGACGTGCGAGACGTCCACCATCATCCCCAAGCGGTTCAACTCACGCACCACCTCGCGCCCGAAGTCGGTCAGCCCACCGTGCCGCGGCGGCAGTTCTTCGTGGATTCCGGAGGCATCGGCCCAGTTCGTGTGCACCGCATGAGTGAGCGTCAAGTACATCGCTCCGCGTTCGTGGAACTCGCGAAGAACGTCGAGCGAGTCTTCGATGAGGTGCCCCCCTTCAATTCCGATGAGGATCCCGATGTGGCCGTCGGCCTTCGCGCGGCGGACGTCGTCCGCCGTCCGCACGAGCGTCAACAGGCGATCCAACCGGCGGACCGTTTCGTGAATACGTTCGATTTGCGCTCGCGCCGCGGGCGCCGCGACGCCGAGTTGCAGATCCCCCGGGGCATAGACAGCCAGGCATAGCGCCGTCACGCCCCCTTCGCGCAGGCGCGGGATATCCACGTGTCCGTCCTCGTGGCGCACGGAGAAGTCCCATTCGGGCAACATGAGCCGCTGCGTGGTGTCGCAGTGGGTATCGATCACGATCGCCCGATCATGGACCTCTCTAGCGCGGACGACCCAAGGATTCTCGCCATCGAGGTTCATCGAGTAGCATTTTAGCTGCCGGAGTCACGCCCAGCACGTCGGGCGACTTCGGGCGTCAACGCACTGCGATGACGGTCCTGGAGTTCGTTACCGGACATCGGAACCAATACAATCGGACGAAGGTTGTTGGCGATCTTCGATCGAAGGATATAATCAAGGCGGCTGTTTCGAGGGTCCAAGCGGTGGATGAGATACGGAAGAGAATTGTCACCGACGAGCACATGCGGCCGGTCGCGGTCCAGATCGACTACGACGATTGGGTGAAGATCGAACGCGCTCTTGAACAGAGTCCGAAAGGGAACGGACCGACCGACCTCTCCCGCCATGTCGGCCGGCTCCGTTGGCCGATCGACGGTCTGGAATACCAGCGGCAGGTGCGGGGCGAGTGGGAGTGAACTTCGTCCTCGACACCAACGCCGTGATCTACCTCCAACAAGGTCGCCTGGCGGAGCCCTTGCCGCCGGGCCATTATTTCCTGTCCGTCATCAGCGAGATCGAGTTGCTATCGTTCCCAAGCCTGACGCTCGAACAGCTTCAAACGCTCCGTGCCTTGGTCGATGACGTAACCGTCGTTCCCATCGACCCCGGCGTCAGGGACGCGGCCGTTATGCTGCGACGCGCACATCGTCTTCGAGTTCCCGACGCCATCGTTGCGGGGACGGCCGTCGCGCGGGACGCCGAGTTGCTAACCAACGATTTGAAGCTCCAGACCGTGCCCGAGTTGCGCTGCCGGAGCTTATCGCTCAAACCCGCCCCCTGACGATTCAGCTCCCTCGCATTCTGACCCGCGCGGGACTACCTGCCACGGCCGGCCGAATCCGCCCCGATACCTACACTGGCAAAGCGGCCTTTATTGGACGCGTTCCGCCGTTTCTCCGGCTGACGCACAACCACAACCCCGACCGATAATTTGCGAAGGTCGCGGCCGAATTCGCTCGATAACAAGGGGCGGTAATGCCAACGCGGAGAGCACGCCGGTCCCGATCTTATCGGGATCGGACCAAGGGACGACCTTGATCCGCCGGACCCATGCAAGGAGCCTCAAGATGTTCGGAAAATATGCTTCGTTGATCGTCGGAGCGTCGCTGGCCTTGGCGAACACGGCCTGCGAACCCTGCCACAAATGCAAGAAGTTTCAGACCGCGACGGACCTGACGATCGAGAAGATCGACCGGTCGATGAAGGAGCCGCGCGAGCATTTTACGAACATGGCCGACAACGCCATGCTGCATGACATGTCCGTCGCGGATATCCATTTCGTGCCGCACAGCGCCGAGCTCAGCGGCACCGGCGCCGCCCGGCTCAACCGTATGGCCACGCTGTTGGATGCCTACGGCGGCACCGTCCGCTACGAAACCTTCATCACCGACGAGGCCCTGGTCAAGCAGCGCCTGGAGAATGTTCGCGAATACCTCGCGTTGACGGGGTGCGAGATGGATCGTGTGAGCATCAAGACCATGATGTCCGGCGGGCGCGGGATCGCCGCCGATCGGGCGATTCCCATCGACCTGATCGGGACCAGCGGCGTAAGGGACAAAGGGGCTGCGCAACAGACGATCCGAGAGACGAAGCAGGCCAATACGGCGACGTCCGGCCAACCCAAGTAATGGATGATGAGGACCGAAAGAACCGAGTGAGAGCGATCATGCGACACGAAACGAAACGGATTTTGTTGACGGCGGTAACCCTCTGTACCGCCGGATGCGCCAAGTCGGACTTCCAGGTCGCGCGGCAATCGCGGACCACCCTGCGACCCGCCGCCGCCGACCGCGCGATGGCCAACGCCCCGGAGGAAAAGCCGCCCAAGATTCTGCCCGAAACGCATTTCGCGGCCGGCATGTTGTTCGAGCGGCAGGGGCAGTTCGACCCGGCGATCGCGCAGTATCGCAAGGCCGTCGCCCTCAATCACAATTACGCCGCCGCCTATCACCGGCTGGCGTTGTTGCTCAGTGCCACCGGGCAGCACCTCGAGGCCGCCGAGACCCTGCGGCGCGCCGTCGCCCAGAGACCGGAGAACGCCGTTTTGCGCAACGACCTCGGCTTCGAATGGATGCTCGCCCAGCAATGGGACGACGCCGAGCGTGAGCTGCGCAAGGCCATCGAGTTGCAGCCCGACCTCGTGACGCCGCACATCAACCTCGGCATGGTTCTGGCGAAGTCGGGACGGTTCGGCGAATCGCTCTCCGCCTTCCAAGCCGTGCTGCCCGAGGCCGATGCGTACTACAACCTCGGTCTGATGTTCCGCGGCCAACAAATGTACCCCGAGGCCGCCGACGCCTTCCGCGAGGTCCTGACCATCAATCCGCAGTTTACCGCGGCGAAAACTCAACTGGACCAAATCACCCGGCGGACTGAGCCGAAGACGCCTGCCCAGGCAGTGGCCGAAGCGCCGCAACCTGAGCCTCTTAAATTGGCGTTCCCCCAAGCCGAACCACAAGCCCCGGCAGCCGCGGTAGAAACCCCACGGCCAACTGACCTGCTTGCACTCCTCGAGGATGTGACGGCCTCCGACGACGCGCGATCCACGACGACACCGGAAGTCGCCGAGGAAGAGACCGCTGCCGAGCCTGAGCACCTTTGGGGAACGACGCTGACCGACCTTGTGGCCATGCTGGCGATCATCGACGGCAATGCGGGCGGGAACGGCGACCTAGACATCGAGACGCCGGTCGCTGCGGAAGAGTTCGTCGAGGAAACAGAACACGACTCGCCGGCGTTCGCCGCGACGCGGGGCCCTGCCGATCTGTCGTTTGAGGAGCAGACGGCATGGCCCTCGGCTCCCCTGGCTTCCGAGGAACCCGCAGAGGTTGTCGAGGACGAGCCCCTTTTCGGGCCGACCGCAGCCCCGGAACCGGGCCTCGCAGCCGGGGATGCGAATGAGCAACCCGCACCCTGCGACCCCGAGTCCGACCAAGCGGATGCGGATGAAGTGATCGCCGCCTTGTCCGTCGAGCCGATGACCGCTCCGACGGCCCTTCGCGACTCGTGGGCGATGGTGGAGGAGTTGGAGGCCAAGGTCGCGATGCTCCGCTCCGAAATCCAGGCTCCCAGACCTGGGAACGGCGATGTTGCTGAGTTGGCTTTCCTGCGCGATGCCTTCGCGGCGTCGCCGACCTCGCTCGAAGAAGGCCCGCCGAGTTTGGATGTGGACGACGATTCCGCCGTCGCCGGCGATGACGAGGCCGACGGTCTGGATGCGCCTTTCCTTGAGTCCGACGACGAGGACGCGGCCGAAACCGACGGTCCCCGTTCGTCGATCGACGCGGTGGAAACGGAGCCGACCGTTGAACCCGACACCAGCGAGGGCCTGTTGCTGTGGAACGCGGAATTCGGCGAGCTAACCGCCCTGCTCTCCATCGTCCGCAATGAGACCGTTTGTTGGGACGAGCTGGATGCCCAGGACCGTGATCTGCTGGCCCTCGGCGAGACGCGGGGTCCGTGCCTCGAAACGGCCGAGCAGACCGTCTTACTCGGAACCGAGGAGCCCTCCCCCGCCGCGTCGGGCGAGTCTGAAGATCCCACAAGCATCACCGTTGACGAGCCTGTCCCCGCTTGGCCGATGGATCCATCCGGCGACGCGCTCGCGACTCAACCGCACAGCCTCAATCCGCTGCCGAACTAACGCCGAGCGGCGCACAAACGAACCGTGTGTCACGCTGAAGCGGGCACGTCCCCAACCGGGCGTGCCCGCTGACCTTTACCGTCGTCGATATCCACCCATACGACGCCGTCGCGGAGTTCGACCGGGTATCGCCGGATGCGGGCCAGGTCGGAGTGCGTGCAAACGCCCCGGTCCAAATCGAACTCCCAATGATGCCACGGACATTGGACGACGTTGCCCGCCACCGCCCCTCCCGACAGGTTCCCACTCGCGTGAGGGCAGCTATTGTCGATCACGACGACGCGCTGCGGGTCGGCCAACCGAAAAACCGCAAGTTCACGATCGCCCACGGCCACGAACGTGCCGCCGTTGAGACGGCATCGCGCTAGCGGAATAATCTCAACGAACGCCATGTCGCGCGACGACCATTCCCGCAATCCATTCCTTCACATGGGTGCCACTGGTCCGCCGACCGGCGGACCCGCCAGTGCGACTCGAGGTGCCCCAGGTCTTCCAGGCCTGGGGAACGGAATCAAGACAATTTCTCGCCTAGCCACCCCCGCGCTCGATCGAGCGCTTTGGGCAACCCCTTGGGATCGTTCCCTCCCCCCTGGGCCATGTCCGCGCGGCCGCCGCCCCTGCCGCCCACCAGCGGGCAGATTTCCTTGATGAGATCGCCCGCTTTCACGCCGCGTTCGACGACGTCCTTGCTCATTCCGGCGACCAGTGTGACCTTGCCGTCCTCGACCGTCGCCAGCAGCACAGCCGATGAGCCTCTCTTGTTGCGTACATAGTCGATCCCGCTGCGAAGCGCGTCCGCATGGCCCGCGGGGACTTCGCCGACGACGACGGTGACGCCGCCGAGATCAAGAGCCTGCGAGGCCAGCATCTCGCCGACGGCTTCAACCGCGCCTCGCTGAGCCGTCGCGGCCGCCTTCTTCTCATGTTCCTTGGCCGATTCCTGCAAAACGGCGATCTGCTCCGCCAACCGATGCCGCGTGAGCAGGGGAATCGTGGCCTCGGACAATTCGCGCAGCAGTCGCGTCAAATCGTAGGGTCCGCTGTGCGGATCAGCACCTTTTTGAACTTTGAACTTTGAACTTTGAACTTCGGTTCGCAGCTTGTCGGAGACTTCCAAGAAGAACTCTCCGCGCTGCCTCGCCTCCTTCGCCTTCTCCCCCGTCAATCCGACTAACCGTCGAACCCCCTTGGCCACGGCCTCTTCGTGAACGAGGACGAACTCCTCGGCCTCTTTGGTGTTCTTCAAATGCGTCCCGCCGCAGAACTCCACCGAGTATTGCATCCACTTGGGGTTCTTCGGATCGCGGAGCATCGCGTCGATTTCCGCCCCTATGGAAACCACCCGCACTCTGTCAGGGTATTTCTCTCCAAACACCGCCCGCAACGTGTTGATTTCCCGTGCCTTTTTCTGATCCACATCGGGGTTAGTGAGGACGGGCAACGCATTTGAGATTTGAGATTTCACATGATGTTCAATCTTCGCCAGCTCGTCCTCGCTCAGTTGCTTGTTATGCGAGAAGTCAAACCGCGTCTTCTCTGGATCAACCAGCGACCCCTTTTGCTGCACGTGTTCGCCCAACACATCCCGCAACGCCCAGTTGAGAATGTGGGTCGACGTGTGGTTCCGCGTAATCGGAGTGCGATCGTCGACCTGAATCCAAACAGAGTTGCCGACTTCGAGTTCCACATCATCGTCGACAAGCTGCCCGATGTGCAGCACCGTGTCCTTATAGCGCCTAGTTGTTCGAACACGAAAAGCGTCGACACCATTTTTCGTTACTTTTCCACTATCTCCTACTTGACCGCCCTGTTCAGCATAGAAACAGGTGCGATTCGTAACGAGAGCCACCTCAATAGAGGGCGGAACGGTGCCGCCCCGAAAAAATGTGTCCCCAATAGCGTATCCGAGAATCACCACGTACTCATGGTCCGACCAGTGCATGATCTCCACCATGTCAGGGAGGTCGCCGTTGATCGTATCTGGAATCTCAACGTCCCGCGCAGCGGCACGCGCCCGTGTCTGAGCATTCGCCATACGCTCTTGGAAGTCCGTCAGGTCAACAGCTAAGCCACACTCGCGCGCCATGAGTTCGGTCAAGTCTGGTGGGAATCCATATGTATCATATAATTTGAAAACTGCGGCACCCGGGATTACGTTTAGACCAGCGGCCTTGTACAGTTCCGTTTCCTTTGGATGGTCCCAACCGGGACTTATCCGGGAAATGTATCGGCGGGCTTCTTCGTTCCCCGCAACAGCTCTTGTAATCGCTGCAAGATCATTGAAGATTTTGATCCCTCGGTCGAGGGTTCTGAGGAACGACGTTTCCTCCTCGCGGATGCGTTCAGCAACGTGTTGAACGTTCTTCCTGCCGTGAGCGCTCCGCAATTCAGGGAAGATACCCGCCATGTGCTCGACAACGGTTGGAACAAGGTCGCAGAGAAACGGCTCGTGCATATTCAGGTATTGCCGGCCGTAGCGGACGGCGCGGCGGAGGATACGGCGGAGGACGTAGCCGCGGCCCTCGTTGCTGGGGATGGCGCCGTCGGTCAATGCAAACACAAGGCAGCGCAGGTGATCGGCGATGACGCGATACGAGACGTCGACCATGGTTTGGGTATTGCCAATTGCCGATTGCCGATTGCCGATTTGAGATGGGTTACCGTCCGCTCTAATTGGCAATTGGCAATTGGAAATCGGCAATTCGTCCGCGCCGCGGCTCGGATTGTCCGCGGGCTCGCGCCCGCGGCTCTGATCGGGCAGCGTTCCCTGATACGACGCCGCTCCGGTGCGCTTCTGGATGGCCTCGAAGATCGGCCCGAATACGTCCGTGTCGTAGTTGCTCGTCTTTTTCTGGAGCACCGCGCAAAGGCGCTCAAAGCCCATTCCCGTATCGACGTGCTTGGCGGGCAGCGGTGTCAACGTCCCGTCACTAGCGCGGTTGAACTGGATGAAGACCAGGTTCCAGAGTTCGATCACCCGGGCGTCGCCCTTGTTGACCAAGGCCGCCCCGGATTTGTCGGGCGTCAGGTCGATATGAATCTCGCTGCACGGCCCGCAAGGCCCCGTGTCGCCCATTTCCCAAAAATTGTCCTTCATGCTGCCGGGATGGACGTGCGAAGGGTCAATGTCCGTCACCGACAGCCACAGGTCGCGGGCTTCGTAGTCAGGCTCGAGTTCCCACTCAGGCCCGGATTGTCGATTGTCGATTGTCGAATGTTGAATGGAGCTTCTTCCCTCCGTGGCTTCGTCGCTCCGTGGCTTCGTGGCTTGCTGTCCCCCAAAATACGTCGCGTGCAGCCGCGACTTGTCGATCCCCCAAACCTTGGTGAGCAGCTCCCACGCCCACTCGATCGCCTCCTTCTTGAAGTAGTCGCCGAAGGACCAATTGCCGAGCATCTCGAAGAACGTGTGGTGATAAGTATCCTGGCCCACGTCGTCGAGGTCGTTGTGCTTACCGCCCGCGCGGATGCACTTCTGGCTGTTGGCGACGCGAGGGTGATCGGGCCGGGCCGCGCCCAAAAAGATCGGCTTGAATTGGTTCATCCCCGCGTTGGTGAACATCAGCGTCGGGTCGTCGTGCGGCACCACCGGCGACGAGGGCACAAACGCGTGGCCCTTGGAGGCGAAAAAGTCGAGAAACTGCTGGCGAACCTGTTGCGAAGTCATTTTCTAAGCGCCGAAAAACCGAAACGCCGAAACACCGAAAAAGTCACACCGCCCGCCGGCAACGCCATCCTATTTCCGACCGATACTCTATCGGAGCGGGGTCGGTTTTGCGACCGCAATCAGAGCCGGGGGGTCCCCCATCGGCGGACTACCAGTTTTCGGCGAGCTTGACAGCCCTTGCCCCGTGGGTTAGCGTCCCACGAAGAAAAGGTAACCGCAAACAGACAACCGAGGAGTTGCCATGCGAAAGCGATTCATGTTCTCGATGCCGGTGTTCGCTCTAATAGCCGTGGGCGCGGGGTGTACTTCGGTGGCGGAACAAGGCAGTAAGCCGCGGGTCACGACCGAGTCGCCCAAGCCCGCCCCCGCCGCCCGGCCTAAGCCGGCCACGTTCACCGCCGCCAATAACCCCACGGCTCTCGCCGGCCGAGGTGAGCCAAGCCTGGAGGACCGGGAGCGCCCGGCGGCCTGGGTCTACATCGACGGAAAGGCCGGCAAGTTCAGCGAACGCGACGGCCAACGACTCACCCAATGGACCGTGGAAGGGACGGTCGGTTCGACCCCCACGTTCCGCGTCGAGGGCTATGAGCCGCTGCTGGGAACTCCGCAGGACTTCAAATGCGTCCTGCAGGCCATCGAGTCCCCCGACGGTTCCGACGTGGTCTACGCCATCGCCGCCAACCAGGGGACCTTCTCGCCCGGCCGAGACTATCCCCTGCTCCATCCCGGCGACAACTTCGTCATCCGCAACGGGCTTAGCGGGGACATCGTTCGAGAGATCGCCCCGCTCGCCCCCGGCACCTACGCCCTGGTCGGGGGGCTGGAGAATCGCGCCACCGGAAAGCGTGCCCTCACCGTCACCTACTTCACCGTCGGCGAAGCCAAATAGGATCTTCCCGAGTCGCCCGTGTGCCACTGCTGTGTCAGCAGTGGACCAGAGCCGCGCGTGTCAACAAGCGGTCCCTCCGAGCCGCGAGCGCAAGCCAGCTGCTGGTGCGAGAATCCTTTCTCGCGGGAAGGGATCCCCGCCCGAGCGGGGCCGAGACAGGAATCTCGGGCCGGCATGGTTGGGCATCAGACAATAGCCGAGCACGCGCGGGGTCCGTCGGGCGCAGGCCTCGCCGATCGCCTTCGTCAAAGTCCCGGAGGAACGCGCGACGGTAGCCCCCCAGTTCACTGGGGGGTGCTCGTCATCCCCCCAACCCGTCCCCCCCCTCCCTCCCAGGGAGAGGGGCTGGGGGTGAGGGTCGTGAGTGCCACTGCTGTGTCAGCAGTGCACTCCACAATCCGAACCTCAGGCACCAGCGCGGGGCCAATCTGAGCGTGAAGCGGCAGCGACACGACCGATCCGAGCGGCGACCGCGAGGAAGCGGTCCCCCTTGCTCCTCTATCGTGTCGTCGCTTTCTCTACAATGCGGATTTCGTAGTCAGCTAGGCCGTAAAGCTAGTATACCAGCTGGTCGATCGGCCGCTGGGCGGCGTCGATTGAACGTTCGATCGTTGCCGCGTTGTTTCCTTCTGATCCGGTTCTTTGGCGGGACTCGCCGCCGCTTCGTTGTCCGGGCAGATGCACGTTCACCGTGTGGGTACAACCGTGCCCACGATAGCCCTTGTCGACGTACGCATCGGTCACGGCCACACCGGTCACGGCCTGCA
>CAYQZH010000084.1:0-14377 GCA_964421865.1 uncultured Phycisphaera sp.
GCTTCGGCTACGTCGGCGCGTACGGGTATCAATCCACGCTCGACGCCAGGGGGGAAGTCTTCCCGTTTTTGCACCTCGGCGCGCGCTATTACGATCCGTCGACAGGGCGATTCTTGCAACGGGATCCCATCGGGATCGTCGGCGGGACCAATGTGTATACGTATCTGTTCAATCGCCCGACTGTCGGCGTGGATCCGACCGGAAATGGATTTTGGGGAAGTGTGTGGCGCGGCGTGAAGATTGTAGGAGGTGTTATCGGTGTCGGCGTTGGTGGTGTGCTTATCGGCGCAGGCACGATCGGTAGTGCTCCGGTTTGGGTCGCCGGGGTTGGACTCGCGGTGTTTGTCGGGGGCGTGTGGATAGCAATTTCTGAAATAGCCGATATTTGGGATACTGCGGACAAGATAGTCGATCCAATCCGTCCCGGGGTCGAGCGACGTAACAAGGAAGTGGACAAGGCCATGGACTGTTACCCAGACGGCTAGGCTAGGGCGCGCGGCTTCCGAGGTGCCCAGTCGCTGCAATCCTCTACGGTTAAGGCGGCCTGTGCGCTCTGAGGGTCGCGTCGGACTCGCCGTCAAGAATGGCTCGTCGTCTAAGAACGCGTTTGTGAGATTTTGTCTCATAATGCTCGTCTCGCCGGGAAGTCGTTAGGTATGTCCCGCACGCTGGTAGTGATGATCGCCCTGGTAGCTGTGCTTCCTGTCGCTGTGATTCTGCGTTGGCAACGCGACGTGATAATACGATGGATTTGCCCTAGTGAGATGCTGTTTCTTGATACCGCAGAGGCACGGTACCGTGTCCATGGGCGCGGGTTGAACGCCTTTCTGAGACACCGGCGTACCTGGATAGCCTTTATAGCTTACGCGGTTGGGCTCACGGTTCTCTCGTTGGGGCTCGCGGAACTGACAATAGCTGTAAGTCGTGTCGGGCAGTGGAGCGGCACAGGCGTGAAACTGGCAGCTATCCTGTGCGCCGTCATCCCGCTACATTTGATCCCTCTCATGTACGTGCGATATCGAGAGTGGATGCGAGTGTTCTTGCGCCAATACCTGAACGACCAGGGAATACCAGTCTGTCGGGGCTGTGGATACGACCTGCGAGGGCAAACCAATGCGCGGTGCCCGGAGTGCGGATGGGAGTTTAGGTTGCGGGAGCCGGGAATCGAAGGAGCTCATCCGGTCAACGGTGGCGGGTGACGCTAGCGACGACGACGTTCACGTACGATCGTCGCAGCCGCCTGACCTCCGAGCCGCGGACGGGGCAGAGCCCATACTATCGGGTGTATGAGTACGACGCCGGTGACGGATTACTATCACGGTGACATGCTTGGCACCACGAGGATGATGTCGAATCCCAGCGGGAGTTCCATCGAACCCCCCGTTTACGCCGCGTTTGGGGAGCGGATCAGCGCCCCTACGGTCACCGACCCGACGCGCTATGGGTATGTGGGTGCGTGGGGCTTGGGCATGCCCCGCACCCATCGTTTCATCCATGACGGAGACGATGACTACGGGCGTCGTCGGAGCGGTCTGACGAGGATCGCGGGGATGCCGAGGAGCATCAGGACCACGACTGCCGGTTCGGGGACGGCGCCGCCACTCGCGTTGCCGTTGCCATTGCCGTTGCCGTTGCCTCGGCCATTGCCGTTGCCCGGCGGCGTGCCGCCGTTGCCAAAGCCGTAGCGGACCGCGGCATAGCGGGTGCCCGTGCTGGCCGCGACGACGTCATTGCCGGCGGCCAGCGCCTCCTGAGTGTCAAGGGCTGAGGCTTGCATCAAGTCCTGAAGTTGCGAGCGACCGCTGAAGGTGTCGAAAGGGTTGGCCCGCCCCGCCCGCTGGAACAACGGATCGGTGAGGATGGCCAGCCCGTCGGCGTAGAGATTGCCCGAGATGTTGATCGGGCCTAGATCGAAATCGTGCGTCGTGCTGTCGTTGACGGCGTGCCCGCTGCGGGACACGTCCTGTCTCGACGAGTAGTCGAGCGTCAGGTCGTAGAAACCGAGCCGGTTGAGCGAAAAGTTCGCGTCGAGCAGCACGCTGCCCGAAACCTGCATCGACTCACCGCCTAAGTTGAAATTGTAGATGTAGTTGAGCGGGGTTGCGGCCGACCGGCCGTTCACCGCGGTCGATAGGGAGACGTCGAATTGTGAGAGAAGTCGTCCGCCGGTGGACACTTGCAGCGAGAGCGGTCCGCTGAGCGACAGGTCCGAGACGCCGAAGTCGAAGGGTGCTCCATCGAAGGTGTTGGTGGCCAGGAAATCAATCCCGCCGCTCAACGGATTGCGCTGACCGCGCAGGTCAAACCCGGCGAAGTCCAGCGCCGTTCCGAGCTTCTTCCTTGCCTCGCCGCGGGCGTCGGCGCCCATCAAAAGTACGACCGACAGGATCGCGGCTCCTAAACGTTGGCCACGTAATGACAACATGTTCTTTCGCTCCCAATGCGCAGGCCGACACCCCGCGCGCAACCCCCCTTGCTTATCGGCCGACTGCGACCCGCGCCGGGGCAAAAAGTCGGCACCCGCATCCGTACGGTACGATACACGCGCAGGCCGTACGCGGGTTTCTCGCAAGGCCGCTTGCGTCTGCGTCCGACTTATCAGACGCGCGCCGGCGGCCGAAGTCAAGATAACCGTCGGTGCCGTGTCGCATTTCGCACGGCGCAAAAAGTGCGCATCGAGCGGCTGTATTGTCCCGAGTCCGTGAATTCGCACGGGAGGGGGCCAAGGAAGCCAAACGAAGCCATCGGGAAAAGGCGCGACTCGCGTTTCTGACGCGGCCAGCCGGGGGAATGGGTTCGATTTGCCGAATCCTTTTTTCGCTTTGCGGCGGGGAGCCTCACCCCGGTCCCCCTCTCCGGGAGGGAGAAAGGTGACCGGTCGCTGTTGTTGCCAGCTCGGGCTTGCGCCGCCCACCAGGGGCGGCGCTGCAGATAGGCGCGCGGGCTCCCGGCGCGCCGAGACCCGTGCCACCTTGACTCGCTGCCTTAGCGTAGGGCGGTTACTTCTGCCGCTTGTCGGTGCCTTTGAGCGAGAATTCACCCATCGGGCCGGATTCCGTGAACTGCCAGTCGCGGGTGTCCTTATCGACGAAGCGCATGCAGCCTTCCCAGCGGAGCTTGTGGCCATCGGCATCGAGACCGTCGGCTTTCACGCAGAAGCCGTCACAATCCGCGCAGGGAGTGACCCATCCGAAGCCTGTGTTGCCCCAGTCGTCGATGAACCAGCTATGGTACTTCTTCGCTTTCGCGTCCCACCACCAGTACTCGACGTAGCTGCCGTTTTGCCCCTCACCCATGTCGTGCCAACCCTCGGCCTTGACGGCGAGTCCGCCCAGGGCCCACTCCATCTTCCCGCCGCCGGCGAAGGTGGTCGGCGGCTCTTTCGAGCCGGGCGGCAGGTGCTTCATCATCTGGGCCTTGCACTCTGGAGTCATCTCCGCCGTGCTGTTCCAACTCCCGATCATCCGTTCGAGCTTCTTCATCTCCGGAGCCGGCGTCGGCTTCTTGGGCGGTTCCATGGGCATGGGCGGCTTCATGCAACCACCGCCCAGTAGGAGGGTTACGATCATCAAACAGGTTCGTCGAAGCATTTGAGTCTCCTTTGTTCAGCGAGTTCGTTTCGAAAGACAGTTCTCCGCGGGGACATTGCTCCGCGCCAACGACCTGCGAAGCGGGGGGGCAGGCTATCGTCGCAACGCGATTTCAGCAACCATCAAACCTTGCAGGGCTGTACGGTAAGTCGATCATCGACCCGCGTATATCCCAGCATTGCCCACGGGGACGAGCTAAGCCCGCTGCCGAAGCCGTTTCGGCGCGCGCCTTGGTGAGCAGGTCGCAAAGACATAGCCGCAAGTGGTCGCGGGGCGCGGCACACGAAGCCCGTCCTCGCGCAAGCCATCGAGATGGAACCGGATCGCTTCGTGGATGTTACGCTCGACCTCTTCCTCGCTTGCGCCGGTCGCCACGCAGCCCGGCAGATCCGGTACATACGCGGAATAATTGCCCTTGCCCTTTTCGATCACCACCGCGTAGCGCATCACCGGCCTCGTTTCAGGTCCGCCTGCTTAAGGATGCTGTTCCACGTTCCGGGAGCCAGCTCGTTGCCGAATTTGCCGGCGACAGTGACGCGCCCCGGTTTCGACGGATGCTTGTATTGGCGATGGCTCCCCCGCATTGCGACAAGGTACCATCCGTCGGTTGCCAGCACCCGAATCGCGTCGCGTACTTTCTATTGTATCGTCTGTCCGGCGCCGGCTCAACCACTCTTCACGGATAGAACTTCCCCATCATGCGGGGGAAGGGGATGGTTTCGCGGATGTGTTTGAGGCCGCAGAGCCAGGCGACGGTGCGTTCGACGCCCAGGCCGAAGCCGCCGTGGGGGACGCTGCCGTAGCGGCGCAGATCGAGATACCACTCGTAGTCCGCCTGCGGCAAGTGCTCGTGGTTGATTCGGGCCAGGAGGCGGTCGTAGTCCTCCTCGCGGGCCGAGCCGCCGATGATTTCGCCGAAGCCCTGCGGGGCGAGCAGGTCGAAGTTCTCGACGACGCGCTCGTCGTTGCGGTCCTCGCGCATGTAGAAGGCCTTGCAGTGTTTGGGGTAATGGGTGACGAAGACCGGGCGATCGTGTAGGCGCGAGATGATGGTCTCATCCGAGCCGCCCAGGTCACCGCCCCACTCAAAGTTTTGGGCCAGTTCGATGTGGTGCGGGATGTTGCCGATCTGTTCCTGGAGTTCGGCGCGCTCTTCACGGAGGTCGATGGCCTCGGCGGCGGCCTTGTCCTTGGCCCACTGGGAGGCCGATCCGCTTTTGGCCGTGGCTTCGAGGTCGGTGATGCGTTGATCCAATTCGCCGAGGCGGATGGACTTTTCCTTTAGATCAATCTCCAACAGCGCCTTCGACCTAGGTCCGCGGAGAAGTTCGGCAGCCTGCGAATAGGTAATCCGGTGGAAGGGTTTCTTGATTGTTTGGAGTTCCTCGACGTTGCGGCCCAGCTCGACCAGTTCATCCCGGTGGTCGCGGAGGACGCGCTCGACGATGGAGCAGATGAAGTCCTCGGCCACGTTCAGTACGTCGTCGAGGGAGGCGAAGGCGATCTCCGGCTCGACCATCCAGAACTCGGTGAGGTGACGCCTCGTCTTGCTCTTTTCCGCGCGGAAGGTCGGACCGAAGCAGTAGACGTTCCCGTGAGCCATGCAGGCGGCCTCGAGATAAAGCTGCCCGGTTTGGGCGAGGTAGACCTGCTCGCCGAAGTAATCGACCTTGAACAGGGTTTGCGACCCCTCGCCGGCGGCGGGGGCGAAGATCGGCGTGTCGATCAACACGTACCCGTTGTCGGTGAAGAAGCGGCGGATTTGATCGACGACCGTCGCACGGATCCGAAGCACGTGCCACGGTCGCTTGGAGCGGAACCAGAGGTGGCGGTGCTTCATCAAGAAGTCAATGCCGTGAGGTTTGGGAGTGATCGGATAGTCGCGGGCGGAGTGGAACACGCTTGCGGCGCTGACGCGGACTTCGTAGCCGCCGATGGAACGCTCGTCGGCGCTGACCGCGCCGACGACCTCCAATGACGATTCTTGTGCAAGGCGTTTGATGTCATCATAGAAGCCCGCGGAGGCGTCGTTTTTTTCGATGACGCACTGACACAGGCCCGTGCCGTCGCGTAGAACCAGGAACGTGATCTTGCCGCCGGGGCGGCTGTGGTAGACCCAGCCGCGGAGGCGGACGGTCTGGCCGACGTGATCACGCAGTCGACGAATCGTGGTGACGGTTTCCATGTCGGCGAGTTTACGGAAAGGACAGCGCTCACGCAACGCAGCGAGTGGGTCAGAGCCGCAGGCGCGAGCCTGCGGACATCTGCGCCGACCAGGAATGCCGCGGACCTCTGTCACCGGGCTTGCGCCCGGTGCTCCGATCTCAGCTAGCGCCCCATGCGCGAGAGGATCGGAAGCTGAATCCAGCCGTAAATCGAGTGGATGAGGAAGGCCACGGCGAGGTAGAGGGGAGTCGATTGTTCGGGAGGAATGGCGCCGCATTGCGATCCGAGGTAGAGACCGGTGACGGTGCCGACGGAGGAGAGAATCAGCGTAATTGCGGCAAAGCGTGCGAGGCCCCGGGCCGCTCGACCGAGGGCGAGGCCGATCAAGGCCATCCACAATGCCAGCCCGCCCATCCCAAACCGCAGATGACTCGGCAGATACTTGCGCCCATATTCGTTCCACACGACGAAGGCCGCGACAGCGAGCACTAGGGTGAGAGTTCCGCCGAGGACGATGCCCGCTCGACGCCACGGTAGCCCGCCGATGCGTCCGAAGGCTGAACCGGAAGAGAGAGCGAGCGCACACGCGGCGGCCGTCGCCAAGGTCAGCCAACCATAGGCGGCGGCCCCCATGACCTTGCGCACCGTGTCCCCCGTCCACGGCGACGAAGCGACGGATACGGGAAGTGGTGGGGCGGCGGGAGGCGCGGCGGGTTCGCGCGGCTCGTGGTTGCGCGGTACGAAGATTCCTGCGGCCTGATCGAGGTCCATGTCCACGGGAGTCTTTAGCATCAGGGTAAGATAGATGAATGGGTCCACGCGCCACCACGCGGCGTAGTAGAGGCCGCCGGCCGCGAGGAGATTGAGAAGGCCTAGAATGATCCAGGGCGTTGACCGACTGACGCGCGGGGAGCTTCTGACTCGATGCGTCGGCTTACGTCGGCCACGCGACGAGGCGTCGAAGATGACTTTGACTTCCAAGAGCGTGGTCGAGGTCATGGGCTGTCTGCGGGTTCCGCCGTAATTCCTCCCATGCTGGCGCCGTCTGAAGCTCGTTCGTCAAGCGAGGGAACCCGTTAATTCACGAGCTTTCGGACGTTCGTGCCATCGGCATTGATCAAGTATATCGCCGTCCGGGGCCAAGCGCCGGACACAAACGCTATTTGGCGACCGTCCGGAGACCATCGCGCGAAGAACCCCGTCACACCGCTGATCGTCTGCGGTGAGCTTCCATCGGGGGCAACGCAGACGAGGGACTTAGGGGCGCCCTCTTTATGTGACGTGAATGCAATCCGACCGTCCGGCAGAAAGCTGGGGAAGATGTGGTTCGCATCGTCCTGGGTCACGGGGGATTCCTTCGCGCCATCCGCGGTCAGGACATAAATCTGGTCCTTATGGTCGCCTTTCTCCCGGAAGAAGACCAGCCTGCTGCCATCGGGGGACCACGACGGATTGTAGTCCTTGGCCGGGGTGTTGGTTAGACGGACCATTTGCGAACCGTCGGGCGCCATCACATAGATCGCTCGGCTTCCATCGCGATCCGAGGAAAACGCAATCCGATCCCCTTTGGGTGACCAGGCCGGATGTTGATTCTTGCCCTTGGAGTCGGTGAGGCGAGTTAACCCCGTCCCGTCGGTGTTGGCCGTGTAGATGTTCCAGTCACCATCGCGGAGAGCGCCGAACGCAAGCTTCTTGCCGTCGGGCGACCAGCTCACAAACTGCGCGTTGTCCATTAACAGGCGTCGGCCCGCACCGTCGGCGCCGATGATGTGAATCGCCCATCGGTCCGAGCGGGACTCGCCTTCCGAGGTGTGCTCAGAGAAGGCAATCCAGCGTCCATCCGGCGACCAAGCAAGGTCAGGTTGAAACGCCTCGCTCTCGGGAGGTGGGAGGGCGGCAACGGTCGCGTCTCCCTCCGCAAAAACATGAGCCCATGCGCCAAGCGCGATGACGATGACTGCTAGTGTACAGTGGGTCATTGTGGTCCGGTGTTTCCTCATGGTTCTCCTTCTGCTTTCGTCCTTGACGCGGCAACAGGGCGAGGTGTTCTCCTACACATTCATCGGGGGCCAGTTACGCGGTCCGACGCTCGTCAAATGCCCGGGGATGTCGAGGGGGCATTCCTGCAAATACTCGTGGATCGAATCGGCGGAAACGGCGTCGACTTCGGCGAGCGTTTCCTCGATCGTGCGCGGAGCGCCGTGATCCTCCATGTCGTCCATCAGTTGGGTCAGTCGATAGTAGGGGGCCTCCGCCTCGACGGCCAGGGACGTGCGGCGCTTGTTCTTCACCCGATCGACCTCGTGCGCAGAAATGCGCTCTTCGCACATTCGTCTCGCTTCGCCGCGCATGGCCGACAGCACTTCCTCGCAGCGCCCCGGCTGACAAGCGGCGTAGAGGATGATGATGCCGCAATCGTTGTAATCCAGATGATTCGCGCCCGCGCGAGGGGCCAGACCTTTTTGAACGATGTTCCAGAAGAAGCGTGAATTATCTCCGCCCAGGATCGTCGAAGCCGCCGAGGCCGTCTCGATCCGCGGGTCGGTCGCGGCGATCGAGGGGAAGGTCAGAGCGAGAACCTGTTGTTTGAACCGGTCCATCGGTAGAACATCCGTTCCCGAATGAATCGGCGGCGGGACGCGCGGCGGGGCGGGTTCCGCCGGTTCCCAGGATCCACAGCAGGATTCCGCCTGGTTGATGATTTCGTGCGGATCGACATGACCCGCGACGATCAACATCATGTTGTTGGGGGCGTAGCGCCGTTGGAAGTAGGCCCACATCCGGTCGCGGGTGAGTGCGGCGACGGTGTGTTCGTAGCCGAGGACGGGCCAGGCGAGGGGGTGGCCGGCGAAAACCTTCTCCTGCAAAAAGTCGAACATCACGTGCTCGAGGTGGTCCTTGGACATGGCGATTTCCTCGAGGATCACATTCTTCTCCGTGGTGAACTCGTCGGGCGGGAGCGCCGATCGAATCATGTCCGCGAGGAGTTCGATCTGCTTTGCGATGTCGGCCTTGCGCACCCAGCCGTAATAGACCGTACGGTCCTCGCTGGTGAAGGCGTTGTAGGTGCTGCCCATGCGGTCGAAGTCGATGTTGATCTCGCGCCACGTTCTCTTGGAGGTTCCTTTGAACATCATGTGTTCGAGGAAGTGCGAGACGCCGGCCAGCTCCGGGATTTCGTCGCGGGCCCCCGTTTGAACGAGAAACCCGGCGGCGGCGCTGCGCACGCCGGGCATCCGCTCGATGACCACGCGCAGCCCGTTGGCCAAGGTGTGCAGCGTATAGGGGGATTCCTGGTTCATCCGAATCATCGCGCTGCGGTCCGTGTCGCCTTCGCCGCCGATCCGCCGGCGGCTTCGAGCGGGCGAGGCCCCAGGGTGATTACACAGAGCCGATCCCGCGGATGCAGGGTCAGATAACGATGGATGTCCTCGACGGTCACGGCCTGAACTTTCGCCAGCTTCTCTTCGATGGGGATAGGCCGGCCGAAGAAGAAAAGATCAGTGGCCAGTTCACTGCATCGCGCCCGGGTGGCGTCGCCGCGAGTCTCCTGGTTGGCGACGATGCCGGTGATGGCTCGATCCAGCTCATCCTGGGTGATGTCGTCGGCCAGACGATCGACCTCATGCAGCAGCGTCTCGTAGGTCCGGTCGCAGCGCTCCGGCGTGGTCGAGGCGCCGAGGAACATCATCCCGGCGCCGCGGGGCGTATCCTGCCAGGCGCTGACCCAATAGACCAGTCCGCGTTTTTCGCGGACCTCGGTGAAGAGGCGTCCGCTCATGCCTCCGGAGAGAATCCCGAGGGTGACCTGCTGGACGGGGAACTCGTCATGTGTGGCGTCGACGCCGGGCCAACAGATGGCGATGTGCTCCTGCTCGAGGGCCTTATCGTGGTGCCTCGTTCGCGGAGTGAATTCGATGGGAATGGCCCCGCGCCCCTCGCGCCGCGGACTGCCGAAGCCGTCGAAGTGTTGGGTCAATGCGTCGGCGACACGAGCGGGCTCGATGGCGCCGGCGACCGAAACGATGGTCCGTCCGGCGTGAAAATGGGTTCGCCAATAGGCTTCCAGGTCGTTGCGGGTGATTCGTTCGAGCGTCTCATGCTCGCCGAGTGCGTGGCGACCGAGCACCGGTCCGTAGGCCTGGCGGGAGATCAGCTTGTCCACAATCCCCTGCGCATCGTCGTCGAGGGCGATCAACTCCTGCTTGGCGAGTTGGATATTGACGGAGACGGCCTCCTCCGGGAAGGTCGGTCGCCGCAGCAACTCGGCGTGCAACTCAATAGCGCGCTCGAAATGTTCGGGGAGGATGGTGCACGTGAAGGTCGTGGTCTCGCGGCCCGTGCCGCTCTGACGGCCGGCGCCGATGGCGTCGAAGGCGTCGGCAAGTCCTTGGGCCGAGTAGCCTTCCGTTCCCTTGTCGAGGGTCTCCTCCACGACGCGGGAAAGGCCCAAGGTACGCGGCGGTTCGCTTGATGTCCCGGCGAGGAGGCGTATCTGGAAGGACACCACGTGTCGGTCCGGCAGGGGGATGACCCCGTATTCCAGGCCGCACGAAAGGTGCTCGTGAACCGTTTCGTCCATGGGAATCCCGAGAGAACGTTCGACACCGTCGGGCGACCTAGAAAACCGCGCTCCGCCCATCCGTAGAGTAGGGGCGTTGGTGGAGAGACGCAAGCTGCAACCGTCCGAACGCGCGGGGCGATCAGGGCTGTGAAGGAGCTTCGGAACTCTCCGGGGGAGGAGGTTCGAGCGACCTCCGCAATGCCTCCAAAGCCGGGCTGTCCGGTCTTTTGACTCGTGCCATCTCGAGGAATCTCGCGGCGTCCGCTTGGGGAAGGCCGAGCTTGAGGGCGGATTCTAGGTGCCGGGCGGCGGCGACGTCGTCGCCGGTATGGAAGGCGAGGTCGGCAGCCAGGAAGCGTGCGGCAAAATCGTCAGGGTTGATCTCCAGGGATCGTTGCAGCCACCGTTGCAGTTTGGGCAGCAGGGTCTCTGCGGGCTGCCGGGGCCCCGAGGCCTCCCGCCGCTGCAAGAGCAACGACTCGCACAAACGCCGCAGGCGGATGCCAAGTTGTTGCTGAACGATTTCCTCGGTCACACCCGCCGGGGCGATCTTGCGAAGGAGGCGGGCCGCTGACGCCTCGTCGTCCGCGGCGAGGTAGTAGTGAATCATTCGCTGCTGAATGCTGAGCCTCAACTCGCGCCCGAGCCGCGAGTCCGGCGTTAGCGCCAGGGCCGCGTCGGCACGCTGGATGGCCGCCTGCGGGCGATCCGGATCGGCGAAGAACCGGCAGTCCGCCAGTTCCGCGGAACAGGCCGCGGCGGCCATCGAGGTCGAGGCCGGAAGCCGTTCGTACGCCCTCGCCGCAAGCTCCAATTCCCCGACGGCCCGGTCATAATCACCTTGGAGGAAGTCCAAGGTTGCGATCAGCCGCAGCTTCTCCGGCGCCCAAACCTCAACGGCTTCTCCTGTTGAACCGACCGCCGGTGTCCCGAACAGGGCCTGGCGGGCTTCGGCCAGTATCGGCTCGATCTGTCGACCAAAATCGGAGCGCCCGGCAAGGTTTCGCAGGACTTCCACATAGGCGTCCGCGATGCGGTTGTAACGCAACGGTCGGGCGAGGACGTTGAAGGCCACGGCGATATCCACGCCCGAAACGGGCACGCGGACGTAATCGAGCGCGATCTCGGGATCAAAAGGCTGACGGAGAAGTTCACGGTCGATCGCCTTCAGTGCGTTCTTCAGATACGCTTGGCCCGCGTCGGCATCACCGCGATGCACGGCGGACCGGGCTTCCACGAGGTTGATCCGGTATTCCAGTTGTCCGTGGTTAAGGAAACCCGGGGAGCGGGAGATGACCTCCTTGAGCACGTGACTGGCGGCCTTGCCGTGCTCGTCGGCGGCGCCGTAGTCGTCCTGCGCCAGGGCCGACAGCCGTGCGTTGGCCGGTTCCGATTCGCGGGCGCGGCGCTCGCGGTCGGAGGCCCGCTGCTGGAGCTTCTCGGCGGTGAAGGCGTAGGCCTCACCAAGCCGGTAGAGATTGACGATGGCGCGCTGCGGATATAACCGATCCACCGCTTGCGACGCGAGCTGAATCGCTTCTTCGTATTCCCCTTTTTGGAACGACTCCTCGGTCCGGTAGGCGCTTCGGGCGGCGGCGAAATCTTGTCGGCCCAGGACAAGAACCATCAAACCGAGCGTCACGCCCACCGACCCGAAGGTCAGTCTACGGGGACGCGTCGCAGAAAAATGGGTTAACGGACTCGTCGTCGCAGACCCACACAGCGCCCAAGTCAAACCCAGCACGGTGTAGAACGCGACGGGCACTTCGCACACGCGCAGTCCGACTCCGAACGCCTCCTCCACAACCAGGCCCACGAAAGCAGCCAAGAGTCCAACCAACGGCCAGCGAGCATGGTCTACGGGCAGGCGTTTGAGCGCCGCCATTCCCGCCCCCAGCGTCATGAAAATCACCGAGCCGAGGAGAACGATTCCCACCGATCCGAGATCCGCCATCACTTCGAGCCATTCATTGTGCGCATGGTCGATCCGCGAATCGAATACCAGGGGATCATCCAACACATCCTCAACCGCGAACGAGTCGCCGGTTAGTACGAACCCCCCTTGGCCATGTCCGATGAGCGGCTTCTCTTGGAACATCCGCCATGCGTAACTCCACGCATATCCGCGCAAGCGCAGGGTTTCACTGCGTCCTGTGACCGAGGCTTGACCGATCGTCCCCGAAAAATACAGCCAACCGACGATAGCCAATCCCGCCGCAAGGATGACCGGAACCGCCTTCCACCCTCGCGGGGCGATGAAAAACACGAGCGCAAGCAGTCCGGCCGCCAGTCCGACCGCCGCGCCGCGTGAATCGGCCAAAATGAATGCCCACACAGTGACTCCGATGAGCGGCAGTACGAGTATTGTGATGCCAAGAGGGCCTACATGGCGGGAATGGATTCCATGAAATACTCTTTCTCCCACCCGTGCAGTTCCGAGAAGAATCCCCGGAATCAACGCCGCGGAGAGGAAGTTGGGATTTCCAAAGGGGAACTTGGCTCGCAGAACCGGGTTTCTGCCATAGTAATACCAGACGGCGATGGCGGCCGCCGCCGCGGTCAGTAGGAGGATCACCTGCGCGACAATTCTGGCCGCACGAGGATTCAACCCCAGGCCGAGACCAAGCGCCCAGAGGAACTGAAGGGTCAGGAGGATGCTTCCCCCGATCGCAAGCGGTGGTGCAGAGGACCAACGACTGCCGGCGAAGGACCAGAGTAGATACAAGACAACCAACAACTGCGCGGCAGGGAGTGAGGGGATTTGCGGGCGCAAGGGCGGCGCAGGCAGGTCGAACTGCTCGCCTTCGTCCTTTGCGGCCACGGTTTCCCCTTCACCGGCAGGTGCGCTGGCGAGGACGGCTACGCCCAGTGAAAGAACGGCCAAGCCGGCGCCGATTCCTAGGATAAAACCTTTGACCTCGCCGGCATTGATAGTGGGGAACTGGTAGTTGAGGCAGAGCAATTGCACCACGGCGCGGAGCGGCGACTCGGCGTGCCATTCGATCGCTCCGTCCACTAGCGTAGTGGATTCGGCCGCACTGAGCAGGAGAAAGCCGCCGGCAACCGTCATCGAGACCAAAAAGATCATGACGACGTGCAGTGGACGCAGGGCGTTCGGATCACCAATGCGGATCAATTTCATGGATTGCAGCGTCCGACTGTAGCGTCACTCCCGGCCTTTTCGGGACTTTCAGTCGTTGTGCGTAACGCCGGGCGCGAATGGCGCCGCCCGCAAGGGGGCCCGGCACGCCGGGACTACACCTTTTCATGGCCCGAAGCCATCGCGCGATCCAAGCGCTCTACGGTTCCTTCGGCGGATGCCACGGAATGTCCTCCACACCCGCCCGTCCGTTCGCCTGCCGCGCCAGGGCGAAGAGCAGATCGCTGAGGCGGTTCAGGTAGACAATCGCGCACGGCTCCACAGGTTGCTGTTGGGCGAGGGCGACAACGGCCCGCTCCGCTCGACGGCAGACCGTCCGGGCCACATGGAGGCCCGCCGCCATTGCGCTGCCGCCGGGGAGAATGAAGTTTCGCAGCGCGGAGACCTCGGCGGAGGCCGCGTCGATCCATTGCTCAAGCTGTTTCACGTGTGATTCGTCGATCAAGAACTTGGGTTGATCCCCGGCCGGCGTAGCAAGCTGCGAGCCGAGCACGAAGAGTTCGGCTTGAATGCAACGGAGCGTCGCGGCCGTCTCCTCGTCGCCGCAGCCCGCGATCACCGCACCGATGGCCGCGTTGGTCTCGTCCACGTCGCCATAGGTCGCCACGCGAGGATCGTTCTTGGGAACGCGCGTTCCGCCGATCAGTCCCGTCGAGCCGTCGTCGCCGTGCTTCGTGTAGAGTTTCATCGACCCGCATTATAGGTGGGAGGCGCTCCGCGGCCTAGTGTTTGAAGTGGCGCGTCCCGGTGAAGATCATTCCCACGTTCCGGGCGTCGCAAGCGGCGATAACCTCGGCGTCGCGCTTGGAGCCGCCCGGCTGGATGATGGCGCTCACGCCCGCGTCGATGAGAATGTTGGGTCCGTCGGCGAAGGGGAAGAAGGCATCTGAGGCCGCG
>CAYQZH010000085.1:0-14364 GCA_964421865.1 uncultured Phycisphaera sp.
GAGCACCTTTACTCGACGAGGCCGTTTGTCTCACTTTGATTGAAACAAATCAATGAAGCCACCACTCTCCGCGCGTTGGGCGTCCTGCCTGGCGCATCGGCTTCACATTTGCCAGCCCATGCTCAAATGGAGTCCCGTAGCTCGCGGCTTCTGATTCGGACATGGTAGACCCAAAGTCAATCACCCAAACCGCGCGGCTGCGTCGAGTCACGTCGAGGCCGTTCGTGTAGGGGCGGACCACGTCCGACGAGGGTTTTCCGTTCGGTGGTGGGTCGGAAAGTAGACTTCGGGCCGTCTGCGCGTCGATGTCGAATGGTCCGCCTTTTACGTCGCCGACGAAGCCGATGTCCTGGTTCTCTCGCAACTCGCGTGCGCCGGTCACGTTAGCACCAGCGGTCAGGTCTGGGTTGATCGCCGACGCTTTTTGGCCGTCCAGTACGCGAGCCGTCTCACTGCCGTCATCGAAACCGATGATTGAGACATGTACATTCGCGCCGTCGAGAATCCAGTCGCGGTCCGACCATGCCAAGAAAATGTCGCCAGTCTTTTTGATCCGCTCTAACACCGTGCGCGCTGCATCGTTCCGAATTGCTTGCGTTGCGAGCAAACCGATACGCGACGCCCTCTTTCGCTCAACGGCCTCGCGCGCTAGCTCAAACCAGTAGCAACACAAGTCACTGAATCCAGGGATTCGGTCGCCGTACACTTGAAAAAGCGTTTCGACGTATTGGTCGCCAAGTCCGCCGCGCAGCATTTTGGTGCCGAGAAACGGCGGGTTGCCGATGATGAAATCGGCTTCGGGCCAGCAGGCGGGGACGGCGAGGGGTTTTCGCGGAATGGATTGAGACCGCCCGGCGTGAACGCCGGGGCTCGGGAGAATGCCGGTGTTCGGGATTGCATCGGACGCTATCGCCCGAGCCCCGACATTCATGTCGGGCGGCGGCGTCTCGCACGCCGCGAGCATGGGTCCCTGATTCCGTACGTAGTGGACCGCGTTTTCGAATGCCCGTGCATCGCGCAACAATCGCCGCGACCCGCCCGTCGTCCACCAGGATCCCGACGCCTGCTGGCCGAATCCCTGTCCGAGTCTGCGCGAGGACACGCCTTTGAACAGATTCAGCAGAGGCGGTCCCTCCGACTCATTGGAGGTAACGACGAGGTGGACGTGGTTCGCCATCACGGCTCCGGCATCGATCGAAACTCCGTGCTTGACGCACACCTCGCCAAACGCCTCCACGCAGGCCCCCGCCTGCTCGCGGGTCAGCTTGACGGGCGCTCCTTTCCTTTGCCGAAGCGCCTCACGTTGCAGTCGCGGTTCGTCGGCGTCGTAAGGCTCGCCCGGCAGATCGTGGATGACGTGCCCGCCCTGCTCGTCGGGCACACGACCGACGAACCCGCGCTCGTCACCCGGCAACCACGTTCCGTACGTCGTCCACGTGAGCAGGTAACATCCCCCGCGCCCCTTCGAGCCCCGGCGTTCACGCCGGGCGGTTTCCTCCCCGCATGAATGCGCGGGCTCCGAAACCTCCGCGCATGAATGCGGGAGCTCGGGCAGAAATTCGAGGATCGCGTCGCGGTTTTCGATGGTTTGCAAGGGTTCAAGGATCGGATCGCGCGGGGCCGCAAAGCCGTTGTCGCGCATCCATTGCAGGTCGCCGATCCATATCACGACTTGGGCCAGCTCCGCCGCGGAGGGATTGATTTCGATTCCGTGCAGTTGCGTCGGGCGCACTTGCGGGAACAGACGCAGGGCGATGTCGGCCCGGGCCGCGTAGGTGATAACCTCTTTTTCAAGGTGCAAGAGCGGTTGAAGGGCGACGTACAGGAAATTGCCCGAACCGCACGCGGGGTCGAGGATTCGCACCGCGGCCAGCCGCTCGACGAATCCTCGCAGCGCGCGTTCGATCGCTTTGTCGGCGGTCGCCTTGCCCTTCTTGTCTTTCGCCGCGCGACGCTTTTCGAGCTGCGTTTCGACTTCGGTCTTGACGACGTCCCATTCGCGCCGCAGCGGAGCCATGACTACCGGCTCGACGACGAGCATGATGTCGTCGCGGCTGGTGTAGTGCGCGCCGATTTGCGCCCGCGTGTTGGGGTCGAGCGAGCGCTCAAACAGCGTGCCGAAGATGGCCGGTTCGACGGCTCCCCAGTCGAACCGGGCCGCTGCCAGCAACGTGTCGATGTCCGCCGCCGTCAGCCGCAGCGCTGGGGCGTCGTCAAACAGTCCGCCGTTGAAGTAAGCGACCGAATCGGCCCCGAAGTCCCCGCCGGTCCGCATCTTGTTGAACAGCTCGGTCAGCCGGTCGGTCAGCTTGGCCGGTTCCTTGCGATAACGGTCGATGATCCGTGTAAATAGATTCCCCGGAAGCAAGCCTACGTCCTCGGCGAACAGACAGAACATGCACTTCATCAGGAAGTGCGCCGATTCGTGCGGATCGTGTCCCCGACCTCGGAGGGCCCGGGCGAGTTGTCCGAACCGCTCGCCCACTTCCCGTGTCACCCGTTCCGCCGTCACGTCGGGCTTGAACGACAGCGGGTCGGAAAAGATTCGGCGCAAAAGGTCCAGGTCGCGCGGCTCGCCCAGCTCGGCAAGGGCTATGACGTGTACCTGTTTGCCCGTGCCGGTGAAGTTGGTATGGATTTCGGTCCGGGCGATGTCGCTGACGATCAGCAGCGGCGGGTTTTCGAGCGCTTCGCGGTACTGACACAGTTGGCGGTAGGCTTCGGTCAGGTCGCGGTATTTCCCCTTGCGCTTGTATTCCCACGCAAACTTGCCGCGCCACCACACGTCGGCGAATCCGCGCTCGCCCGCCGATCCCCGCGACGCCCCGGCGGTCGGGGTCACGCCCATTTCAAACGTGTATTCGGCCCCCGTCGCGTCCTGTTCGGCGGGGGTCGGCTGGCCGAGCATCCGGCATAGGTCGATGAAGTGCTCTTGGCTGGCCGCGCGTTCGGACAAGTCAGCACGGGACCACTTGGCGATGAATTGTGCGGGGCCGAATTGTTGCGCCATGCTTGCGAATCATACCTGCCGTGTGCGATTATATGCAACGGACTGGCGGAAACCGCGCGCTCAGCACCGCCTATACGCCGCTCGGTAGATCACCCGTCCCTCCCGGCCATATTTGATCTCATAATTCGTCCCGCACCATTCAGGATCGGCGACTGGGGCGGCCTCGTCCCACGCGACCTCGGTCAACTCCAGGCGACGACCCAGAAGGTCGCGGATTTGAATGAAATATTCCTCGTGGTCCGATTGGACCAGCCAGCGGCCTTCGGGAGTCAGCACCCGCACAGCGGCCTCCACGAAGTCGTCCTGAACGAGGCGCCGCTTGTGATGCCGCTTCTTGGGCCAGGGATCGGGATGATAGAGATGCAACACGCTGACGCAACCCGCGGGGAGATGCTGCATCACGAAGTACTTCGCGTCGGTCCGCATCACCCGCACGTTGCTCAGCCCCCATCGGGCCATGCGATCCGCGCAATAACGGAAGTACTTGTTGGCCCATTCGATCCCCAACAGTCGGATTTCAGGGTGCGCCCGGGCGCGGCCCAAGAGAAACCCGCCCTTGCCGCAGCCGATCTCCAACTCGAAAGGCCCGGGCGAGTCGAACCACGCCATGGGATCGACCACGACGCCCTCGCCAGGTGGCTCGACGATGATGTCTTCGATGGCGAACATTTAGGTTTCTTCGAATCGGTCGGCAATCACTTCAGCAGGCCTCGTTGGCGGAAGTAGGAGAGAATGATTTGATCGAAAGGCACGTCGGTGCTGGTAAACAGGTAATTGACTCCGCGGCGGGTGCAGTACTCTTTGATCCGCTCGCAATAGGCGTGAAGGTTGTGGCGGTAGCGGTTGAGCAAGGCGCGGCTGACGGTGACCTCGGCCGCGTCGTCGTCCTCCACGTCGGTCAGTCGCAGATCGCCGGCCAGTACCGGGTCAATCTCCTCCGGGCTGAGGATTTGCACGGCATAAAGATCATACTTCCGCCCGAGAAGGTAGCGCAGTCCTTCGTCGAACCCGCCTTTCTCGAAGAAGTCGCTCAGCACAAGGACGATCCCGGGTTGGGGATGGCGGATGGCGAACTGTTTGCCCGTGGCCGACAGGTTGCCGGGACCGTCATAGGGAACATGGGTCAGGAACTCGATCACTTTGAACATCCATCGTCGCCCGCGGATGCCCGCGAGTTCCTCCTGCAGGCCGTTGGAGTATGTGTAGAGGCTTACGCGGTCGAAATTGCTCAGGCCGATGTAGGCGATCGCCGCCGCGACGCGCCGGGCATACAGCCCCTTGTTCGGCTGCCCCCAGTCCATGCTTTTAGACACGTCGATGAGCAGGCTGACATGCAGGTCTTCCTCTTGCAGGAACAGTTTGAGGAAGAGCTTCTCCAGTCGGGCGTAGATGTTCCAATCGAGGAAGCGCAGGTCGTCGCCGGAGACGTAGCTGCGATAGTCGGCGAACTCGACGGAGTCGCCGCGGCGTTTGGTGAGCCGCTCGCCGCGCATCTTCCCGGCGAAGATTTTGCGGCTGACCAAGGCGAGCTGATCGAGCTTCGCCATGAAGGCCGGATCGAGCAGCTCCTCGGACTCAGTTCGCTCAAGGATCACCATGCGCCTTGTGCCACCGTTGCGTCAACAGAGCCGTTTACCGGGCCGACGCGTCCAAGATCGTGAAGCCGACGACCTTCCTTCCGCGCCTGTGGACGATCACGCCGTCGGCGCGCATTTCGCTGTCCGTGGCGCGCTGCGGGCGTTCAAAGGCGATGTACAGAACATCCGCTCCCTCGTCGTAATCCACCGACATTCGCCGCTCGGGCATGCCGAGGAGCACGGGCACCGCTTGCAGAATCTTCGCCAACCTCTTGCCACGCAGTTCCGTCACGGCTCGTTGGATACGCGCCATTGGCTTTCCGAGCCTTCACTTGGCCCCGCCCTTCTTTCGTGCGGGCTTTGCAGATTTGGACGAGGTCGTGGTTGCGCCCTTTGCGACCTTAAACGAGCGCATGACGACGCAGAACTCCTTGGCCTCGGCGGCATTAATGTTGCGCTCCAGGAAGGCCTGGACCTCGGCGCGGGTCGCGTGGGGGTGCACCAGCTCCGCGGCACGGAGGGCTTCGAGGAACGGGTCGCTCACCGGAATGGCATGGCCGCCGAAGCTCCACAGCATCACCGACGCCGCCGCGTAGTCATCGACGCCGTCCAGCGCTTCCAGGTAATCCCGGGCCTCGCGCCGACCGATGGCTTTAAGCCGGTCCAGAGAAACCCTGTGTTCGCGCTCGTAAATCGCCTGCAACGCGTCGATCAGTCGGCGGGAGCGGTCCAGTCCCTGCGGAATGCGGTCGCCGATGGCCCGGTACACTTGTTCCGCGTTGGAAACACGGACCTCGTTCCAGTCCACCATGGTCGTGAACAACCGGTCGATGGCGCGATTGGCCTCCGCGTCGCCGCATTGCACCCCCAGAACGGCGATCGCCAGACGCCGGATGGGGTCGTCCGGCTCAGGGACCGTCGGATCGGGGACCGACGGGCGCAGTTTGGCGTAGGCCTTTTTGAGCCGCGGGGCGTAGCGCGTGCCCTCTTTCATTCCTCGCCCTCCTCCGAGTCGTCCGCCGGCAGGTCTTCAACGACGCCTGAATCCGCGGCGATGTCCCCGTCCTCCGGCGGGACGAGGTCCGGTTTGTTGCGGCGGTTCTCGTCCAGCAGTTGCATGGTTTGCTTCACCTTCTTCAGCGTCTCATCCACCTCGAAGCGCAATTCCGGACACTGCCGCAGGCCGATCTCGTGGGCCACCATCCCCCGTATGAACCCGGCCGCGTGTCGCATCGCCGTCATCGTCCGACGCTCCACTGCCGCCTCCCCGGATACCGCAAGGTACACCGTGGCGATCAACAGATCGCCGCTGAGTTGCACCCGCGTCACCGTGGTGAGCGGCGACACCCGTGGATCGTTGATCCGCCGGAGGATCGCCTCGCTGACGATCTCATGCACGACGCTCGCCACTTTTTCCTTTCGAAACGGACGCATGAAACCACAACCTTCCCTTCCCGCACACGATTCGCCGCCCACGAGGGGCGACGCTACAGGTTCCCAACAGCCCGCTAGAACATTTCGCGCTCGTACTCCAGCAAGGTCAATCCCGCCGTGGCCCGAACCATATCGACGATCTTGTCGAACTGCGAATGGATGCCGCGAGAATCTCCCGACACCATCGCGATCCCCAACTGACAACGCTTGTGCGAGTCGCCGTGACCCACCTCGGCCACGGAGACGTTGAAGCGGTTCCGCAGCCGCTGCTTGAACCCAAGGATCACCCGCCGCTTGTCCTTGAGGCTCTGGGCCTCGAAGATCGCCACGTCCACGGTCAGTACCCCGACGATCATTCCGAGGCTTCGCGAATGACGCGGGTAGCGAAGACGCCGTCCTGGACTCCGACCTTGAACAACCGCACTCGCCGATCCGCGGCTACGTAGGGTATCAGCCCGATCCGCGAAAGCGCCTCCAGCACGAACGGCTGGTCGACGTCCGCCACTCCATAGTACGCCAGTTCGCTGCGGACGTGCTTTTCGTCGAACTCGTAGGTCTTCGCGTTGGGAAGGTACCCGGAGACGAGCGGCTCGATCAGGAACGTTTTGGGATCGCTCCCGCGGATTTTGGGCAGAAACAAGGAGCGCACGCCCTTGGATTGCCCCTGTCGGACGGTCACGCCGCGGTACTGCCGAACGATATAAATCTGGTCCTCGGTCTGATCGACAAACACGGCCGACGCCTCGTCGGGGATGAAGTACTCGTCGGCGAGGCGCTTACGCTGTTCATGGGAGGCCGGTTCCACGTGCTTGCGGAATTCAAAGTAGTTGGGGTAATCGCTCAGCGTCGGGTCGTTCCAGGGGAGCGCGACCTCGACCACGTAGGATCCGTCGGCCGGATGCGGAAACTCACCGTTGCTGCGGAACTGAGTGCAACCGGCCACCTGGTGGATGCGCCCGCTGGCCGGGGCCTTGGATTCATCCACGCAGTAGACGGAAGCGCCGCTCGGCGTGGAACCCACGTACAGGCCGGTCACCTTGGTCTCGCGGATCAGACCCGGCCCGCGGGTGCGGGACGGGGCTTTGCCGGCGTCGTCGCGTTTGGGCGGCGGTGCGGTCGGATTCGCGCCCCCAAAAAGCTGGGCCCGCTTTTCGGTATCGAACATGGGAATGACGAACTTGCGGGCGACGACGACGACGATGATGACGAGCGCCGCCGCGTAGATGAGCCGAAGCACCACGGTGAAAGGGTTGAATTCTCCGGGAGTCCGCTTTTTCCGCCTGAGGAGCCGCTGTTCTCGTTTTTTCTTCCGTCGTCGGCTGCGGGCATCCGGCTCCTCCGTTTGCTGGACCTCGCTGAAGAGGAAATCCAAATCGGCGTTGGCGCTGTCGGGGACGGCCGCATTGCGGCCGCAGTAGGAGCAGCGGACGACGCCGCCGGCGTCCTCGTCCCGAGCGCGCACCGTGTGCCCGCATTCCGCCTTGAATTCGATCATGGGTGTGTCGCCACCGTGATCGAGACCGTTGTTTGCGTCCGTGGGGCCGACTTTCGCGTCGGTCCTTGGCGGATCCGCCAGCGCACGTGACCGACGGGAAAGTCGGTCCCACAGAGCCGTTTCGGGGTCGGCTAGAGGCTGCGGGCGATCTTCACGATCTCGTACGTCTCAATCACATCGCCCACGTGCACATCCTCGAACCCGTCCACGCGAATACCGCACTCCATCCCCGCCCGGACTTCCCGAACGTCGTCCTTCAAGTGTCGCAAGGACCCGAATTTACATCCGTCGCGCACCACCACGCCGTCGCGCACGATCTTGGCGACGTGGCCTCGCTCGACCGTTCCGGAGGTCACGTAGCAACCGGCGACCAACCCCACCTTGCTGACGCGGAAGACTTGCCGCACCTCCGCCGTCGCCCGCGACTCGATCCGCTCCTCCGGGGCGAGCATTCCGGACAGCGCCTTGCGGATATCGTCCACCACGTCGTAGATGACACGGTAGGGTCGGACCTCCACGCCGTGCTGCTCGGCCAGGCGCCTCGCCCCCACCGACGGTTCCACGCGGAACCCCACGATGATGCCCCGGCAGGTCGCTGCCAGGAGGATGTCACTATCGTTCACCGCGCCGACCGCGGCGTGGCGGATCGTGAGCCGCACCTCGTCCGAGGGGATTTCCGCCAGCGAGGCTTTCAGGGCCGCGATACTTCCGTCCACGTCGGCCTTGACGATCACGTTCAGTTCCGGCACCTCGTCGGCGTCGCGCTGCTTGAACATCTCCTCCAGGGTCTTGACCTTGCGGGACTGGAGGCGACCGGTCTCCACGCGGAGGCGCTTGGCCTGATCGGCGATTTCCTTGGCGAGTTGCAGGCTGTCCACCACGTAGAGCTTGTCGCCGGCGACCGGGGGCTCGTCCAGACCCCAAACCTCGACGGGGATGCCCGGCCCGGCGGAGGGCAGGCGTCCGCCGCAATCGTCCAACAACGCGCGGACCTTACCGAAGGCGTTGCCGCAGACCGCGAAATCGCCGACCCGCAGGGTACCGTCTTGCACGAGAAGACGCACGACCGCCCCCACGCCTTCCTTCATCTCCGCCTCAATCACCGTGCCCACCGCGGGAAGAGTTGGATCGGCGCGAAGCTCCAACAGACTGCTGAGATCAGCGAGGTGCTCGATCAGTTCCTTGACGCCCAGCCCCGTCGTCGCGGACGTCGGAATGACGTCCACTTCGCCGCCCCAGTCTCCGCTGGGGGTCAGTCCGTGCTCGGTCAATTGTCCGTAGATTTGCAGCTTGTTCTGGTCGCCCAAGTCGATCTTGTTGAGGGCCACGACGATGGGCACCTTGGCGGCCTGCGCGTGGCGGATCGCCTCGACGGTCTGGGGCATGATGCCGTCGTCGGCGGCGACCACCAAGACCACCACGTCGGTCATCTGCGCCCCGCGGGAACGCATGGCCGTGAAAGCCTCGTGCCCGGGCGTGTCCAGGAAGGTCACCGGCCCGTGCGAGGTTTGCAGATGATACGCCCCGATGTGTTGAGTGATGCCGCCGTCCTCTCCGGCAACCACACGCGTCTTGCGAATGGCGTCGAGCAGACTGGTCTTGCCGTGGTCCACGTGCCCCAGCATGGTCACCACGGGCGGTCGAGGCTGCAAGTGCTTGCGCTCTCGTTGGGAGAACTCTTCCTCCAACTCATCGAGTCCGGTTCGAGCCGGGATCACTTCGAGTTCGATGCCGTAGTTCAGGGCGAGCAGTTGGGCCGTGTCCGTGGGGAGCGTCATGTTCACGTTGCCCAAGATGCTGTGCTCGTCGCGCAACACTTTGAAGAGTTGGATGAAGTTCAAACCCGTCGCCGCGCAGAACTCTTTCATCCGCACCGGTGCGTTCACCGTCGCCTTGGTCTTGGGTCCGGACGGCGCCGCCGCCCCGGGACCGCCCGAGACCCCTCGCCGACGATGGATTTTCCGTCCCGTGGCCCCGGCCAGACGCTCTTTCCGCTCGGCCAAATCGCGGTCGCGCCACTCGGCGAGTTGTTCGCCGGACTGCATCAGATTACCCTCCGCCCGACGCGGATTAAACCGACCGTGGCGCTTGGCGGCGTCCTTCTCGGCCACGCGGGCTGGGTCCAGCAGTGGGAGGGGCCTGGGACCTCCCGCAACGAACGGACTCGGTACGTCCGGACGCGGGGCAGCAGGTCCGCGGCGCGGCGGACGCACGTCGTAGTCGGGGGCTTCGTAGCGGACGACGCGCGGGCCTTGGAGCTTCGCAGCCGCAGGGACGTTCTGCGGTCCCGCGGGGGTAATCGCTTTGCTCGGTTGGGAGGGCGCTTCCGCCGGCATAGGCGTCTCGGTCGGCGCGGTCGGCGCCTCCGCGACCACGGCGAACGGGGCGTGGGGCTCCGTGAGCGGCTCGCAGACGAGGGGTTGCTCGGCCGCAACCTCGACCGGCGGCGGCTCGGTCATCGGCGTCATCGGGACCATCGGGGCCCGAGCGACCGGCTCGGCCATCTCCTCGACAGCCCCCTCGGCAGCCTCATCGGCGTCGTGGGGCGCAAAGTCGGGCTCGGCGGCTACGGTTGTCGGAGGCGGACCCTCCATCGTGGCGGTCCCCGTCGCCGCCGCCTCCGTATCCCCGTCGTCGTCCCCACCCGCTCCTTCGGCGGTTGCGGTTCTTCTTTTCTTGTGCTGGATCCGAACTTTTCCAAGATCGATGGGCTGCGCGGTTTCGAGCGCGGTGGAGTGACGACCCTCGCTAAACCACTCTTTGATCGTGGCGTGCAGACCGGCGCTGAGCGTCGACATGTGATTCTTGACGCTGTCGATGCCTTCCGCCCGGCACTTATCAATGATCGTCTTGCTGGGGACGTTCAACTCCTTGGCCAGGATGTGAACGCGCATTTTCTCAGCCAACACCGATCTCCATACACCGCCTGCCCGCCGCCGTTCATGGGATTAGGTCCCCACGGTCTCTCGGAATCGCTGTCGCGGGTCACACGTCATCGGAATCCACTTTCACCGTCGGCTTATCCTCGTCCTTGTCGCGAGCCAAGTTTTGCTCGACCCGCTGCGCCGCCCGCCATTCGGCGGCGAGATCGGCGATGAGGGCGGCCTCTCGTCTTTCGGCGCTGAGCGGCTCGCGCCGCGCGGCCGCGGGTTCGCCGGCGGCGGCGCCTTCGGGCGCTTCGCCGCGAAGAGCGGCCTCTTCCGCCGCCTTCTTCTTGGCCTCTGCAGCGGCCTGCTTGGCGGCCTCCGCCTCCAGGGCGAAACGCTTCGCCGCCTCTGCGGCGACCGCGACGACCTTGGCCGCCAACTCCGCGCTCATGCTCAACTCTTTCACCAACGGCTCGGGGCCCACCTCCGACAGGTCGCCCAGCGAGATCACCCCGATCGCCAGCATCTTGTCGAGCACCACGTCCTCAACCCCCTCGACGCCCTTGAAGGTCTGCTCCATCTGGTCGACGTTCTTGTCGTATTCGGCGGGAGTGAGAATATCGATATCCCAACCGGTCAACCTGGCGGCCAGGCGGACATTTTGCCCGCGCTTGCCGATGGCGAGCGACAGTTGGTCTTCATCGACAATGACCGTGGCCCGGCCAAGCTCGAAACACAAGAACGTCTCCTTGACCTCGGCCGGTTTCAAGGCGTTGGTGATCAGGACTTGCGACGATTCATTCCAGCGGACGATGTCGATCTTCTCACCGCCCAGCTCGTCCACGATGTTCTTGATGCGGCTGCCCCGCACGCCGACGCAGGCGCCGACGGCGTCGACCTTGGAGTCGATGGAGGACACGGCGACCTTGGTGCGATAACCGGCCTCACGGGCGAGGACGCGGATTTCGATGATCCGTTCGGCCACCTCCGGCACTTCCATCTCGAACATCCGCCGGATGAAGTCCGGGTGGGTCTGGGTGAGCACGATGCGGACCTGGTTTTGCTCTTCGCGGACGTCGAGGATCATTCCCCGAATGCGCTCGCCGGGCTGATGCGCCTGGCCGGGGATTTGCTCGCTACGGGGCAAGAAGGCCTCCGTCCGGCCCAGGTTGATCACCATGCCGCCGCCTTCATAGCGGATGAGCGTCCCGGTCACGACGGTGCCCACGCGCTGCGAGTATTCCTCAAAGATCGAGTCGCGCTCGTCCTCGCGGATCTTCTGGATCATGACCTGCTTGGCGGTCTGAGCGGCGATCCGCCCCAGCGACTTCATGTCGATCGGCTCGCCGGCGACCAGCGCTTCGATATCGCCGGTGATGCGATCGATGCGCACGGCGACGTCCTCGATTTCCTCGTAGGCCTTCCTCGCCGCGGAGACCATCGCCGCTTCGAGGTCCACAAAGACGCTCTCCTTGGCGATGTTCTTGTCGCGACTGAGTGAATCGATGAATCTCAGGAGATCCGTATTCATGCTGCTCCGGTCGTTTCTCTGTCCGTCTCGCTCGACACCGCACGGAAACAAAGCGTCCGTACTCGCCATGATCCTCAACGGGGCGTCGCCCGCCGCACCCGCAAAAAAAAACGTGGGCGCACGCTGCGATCCCACGCGGAAATCCGGCCAAACGGCAGAATGGAGTCCGCAGCCTAGCGCATCGCGTCACTCCGACTGCCGGGGTGACTTCCCCTCGGCCGAAAGTCCAACCCGCGCTCGACCCGGCTAGTTGCCACGGGTCGAGTCGCCACGTGAGAACCTAGCAAACGTCACAGCGGCCATCCCCATTCCTTCAACACCCCCGGAACCGCTCACCAAGTCATCCCCGATCCGTTCCGGAAGGTGCGTCGCTTCGCCTGCCGACGCATCGACACACGCCAGCTCGACACCATACCTAAACGCGAAGTCGAAGGGGATTATAGGCCGACCCCATCCGCTGTCAATTCAAGAGTTTCGTGCCGCGTGTCCAGGGATTCACGTTGCTCAGACACCTTGGGAGCCTCGAGGGCGTACTCCGCGGCGGTTCCGCATGAACTCCATTGAATATGTATGTTTTATCTGAAATCGGAAACTCCTGCATTGCTCCCGCACTTCTCGCGTTGCAATGGGTATAACTACGCGAACGCAGGGTTCCAAGATGATGAGATCGCCGTCAGATAGTCGACACGCGCGACGCCCTCGCATCCACGGGCCCCGGCGTCGCGAGAATCTCTGCGCCGTCGCTGGGGTAGGTCTCGCGCTCGCCCTCGCGTACATACCCTCGAAGTCGCTCGCCCAAGCGCCGGCCATCACCGGAGCGGAGACCACGCCGGCCGTGGGCACGCTCGTCGAGCAATACTTCCGTACCGATGCCGGGAGGGATCGGAACGAACTGCTTGCGTCCATCGAGAAGACGGCGGACGGGTCGATCGAGGCCGTCGCGGACGCGGTGCGACGGGTCATGGTTTGGGACCCGATGCCTGGCGGCGACATCGCCATTCAGACACCGACGTCCGGGGCCATCACCGCCAGGTATCACGGTTTCCTCGATCTCAATCCGGTCCCGCGGCGCGGACTCATCCTGTGCATGCCGAACGACGACGAAGAAGCGGATACCAACCGGACCCTGAACCGGGCCATCGCCGTGTTAGGTCCGGGGTTTGACGGCGGCTGCGGTCTAGTCGCTCTGTCTCGCCGGATCGGCGGAAGTTTTCATCAGTCGCCGTCGGACCCGGACGATCTTCGGTTCATCATCCGGGAACTGCGTAAGCGGATTCACATCAACACCAACCAGGTGTACGTTTACGGATGTGGCCGAGGCGGTGAAGCCGCGTGGATCGCGGCCATGTTCCACCCCGACCTTTTCGCGGGTGTCATCACCCTGTCATCCTACCCGCGCGTCCCGTATTCCGCTCAGCTCTACCCGATCCTGTTGGGGAACCTCCGGAACCTACCTGTGTTGAGCCTTTGGCCGGCGAGTGAGAAGGGATCACCCGATCCCCGTGTGGAGTCCCTGGCGACGCACAACCGCGCGATCGCCGAGTTGGCCCAGCGCTTGTCAGTGCCGATCCGCGGACTCGAAGCCCCGTTTGAGCCATCGGCGTTGGGGCATCTACCGCCCTGGGGATCGCAAGAGTGTCCGATCCAGTCGCTGCGTGCGGCGGTGCGCCCGCCGCCGGGGCGGACGGTGAGCCACTGGTTTCGCTACCTGGGTCAAGGCGACGTCGGTTGGCTCCGCGCGACGAAACTTGCGGGCGACGTGTGGGATGACGACCAGCTTTCGATCGTCACGGGCCCGACCACGGACCGCGACAAGTTCATTTCCGACGTGCTCAAGGAGAAGCTGCTTTACCTTGGAGGGCGCATTGTCGGCCAAACGATCCACATCGAGACCAAGGGCTGCGCCGAGATCGAACTGCGACTGTTCGAAGGGATGGCGGACTTCCATACACCGATCACCGTGCTTATCAACGGCCGGAAGCGACATGAGGGCTTGGTCCGACCGAGCGCGGCGACGCTTTTGGAATCGGCGTACGAGGAATGGGAATTCCAGCGCTTGGCGCTGGCGAAGCTCTCCTTTTCGATCCGCGCGGACTCGGCGCGGGAGTAGTTGCGGGAGGGGCGATCCTTCGAGGCTCAGGACAAGGTTCACGGCGTGCAGGGTTGGGCGAAGGGATTCTCGCGCCGGGAACTTCCCCTATTCCACGACCGCGTCGGCCTCGAACTCCACGAGCCAATCCGGATCGATGAAACGGACCACCTGCATCACGGTGTTTGCAGGACGGATGTCCTTGAAGAACTCGCCGTGGACCGCGCCGACGGCTTCCCAATCCTCGATGGGCAGCAGAAGGGTGCGCGTGCGGATCACGTCGGAAAGGCATGCACCGGTTTGGGCGAGGGCGTCGCGGATGATTTCGAGGCAACGTCGCGCCTGTCGCGCCGCGTCGCCG
>CAYQZH010000086.1:0-14352 GCA_964421865.1 uncultured Phycisphaera sp.
CTTCGAGGAACGTCGCCGGCCTGCCCACCCAGCGGGCGCAACCGCCTTGCCCGCTGGGGTTCGGTGGAACGGACTCGTTCGTGGCCGTGCACGCGACGAGGGGTGCCCCGGGATTACCAATACAAGCACCATTGTGCGCCGCGTCGTTGCTCGGGCAAGACGGGGTGTTGCAGACGCAATCCGCGTCCGTGCTGCAGGGGTGTCCGTTATAGTTCGGAGTTGCCGTGGCGCCCGAACAGACACCGTTGCTGTTGGTGTCGAACGTGGAGAAGTTTTGCGGCACGGTCTGCGTCGGCAGGGCCACCGTCGCCACCGCGTTCCTGGGGTTGGGGTGCTGCAACTCGACCATCGTCACCTTGATGGCCGTCTGATTACCCGACCCCGCGGCCACCGTCGGCGGTGGAACCGTGAAGGAGAGGGCGCGCGTCTTCCCGCCCAGCGGATCCGGCAACGGCCTGGGCAATTCGCCGAGGCAAGTGTCCGTGGCTTCATCACAATTCGCCGGGTTGACGCAAGGATTCCCCTCACTGAAGCAGCCGCTGCCCGGGTTGCAGGATTCGTAGCCGGTGCAGAACAGACCGTCCTCGCAGGTTGGCGGCGGGCCTCCGACGCAAGTCCCGCTGGAGCAAGCGTCGTTAGTGGTGCAGGCGTTCCCGTCGTTGCACAGCGTCCCGTCGGCTACGTTGGTGAAGACGCACTCCATAGCCGGGCTGCAGGTGTCCGTGGTGCAAGCGTTGTGGTCGTTGCACTCCGCCGGCGTCGTGCACGGCGCGCACTGATTTCGAAAGAGAAGCACCTGCGTCGTGCTGCTGGCCAGCACGTCCATGTGGGTGTCGTTATCGACATTGGCGCACTCCACCGAGCCAACGTTGGAGCCGACAGGGAGCGAGCGCACCGCCGTGAACGTGCCGCTGCCCGAATTGGTGAAGACGGTCACGTCGTCGCTGCCCAGGTTGCCCGTGATCACGTCATTGTCTCCGTCGCCGTCGATGTCGCAGCAGGTCAACTTGAACGGCTGCCCCGCCCCAGTGAAGTGCAAGTTCGGACGGGTATCGAATCGTCCGGTCCCGTCGTTGAAGAGAACCGTGATCGTGTCGTCGCCGCCGTCGGCCGTCACCACATCCGGACGCCCGTCCCCGTCCAGATCACAGCAATCCAGCCCCCACGGAAGCACATTCGTCCCGACGGAATACGATCCGATCTTGGTGAGGGTCCCATTCCCGTTGTTACGGAAGCTCGTGATCGTCGCGCTGGTGAGGTTGGTCACGACCACGTCATCATCGAGGTCGCCGTCGAGGTCGCAGGCGGCCACGTCATAGGTTCCGTTCCCGCCCGTCAGGTAGTCCTGGTGGGCGGCGAACGTTCCGCTGCCGTTATTGAGCAGAGCCGACACGCTCTTCCCGGTGAAGTTCGACGTGACGATGTCCGGGCGCGGGTCCGCATTCAGGTGAACACAGCGGATTCCCCAAGGGGCGAGTCCCACCGCGTAGGGCGTCGGGGCGGACAACTGCAGCGTCCCGCCGCTCATTCCGTTGTTCAACAGGACGTTAACCTGGCTCGGAGTCCGGTTGGCGGTCACGAGATCGAGATCGCCGTCGCCGTCCACGTCGCAGCAGTCGATATCGACCGGCTCGTCGCCGCCCGGGTACAGCTTCGCCGGTCCGAAGGTGCCGTCCCCGTTGTTGAGCAGGATGGACACGTTGTCGGTGTCGGCGTTCGCCGTGACGATGTCCACGTGCCCGTCGCCGTTGAGGTCGCAGGCTCGCACCGTGAACGGGGCGCCGGTGGCGAGCGTCGCACCATCGGCGGGGCAGAACTGCGCTTGGGCGCCGGGGCCGGCGCTCACCGCAAGCGACGCCACACCAGCGATCACTGAATACCGGAAAAATATCCTCTGGCCGGACATCGGGATCCCTCGGCACGCGATCCGCGTTGATTGTGAATTACGTCGTCACGTACAAAAGGCACAGGCGGCCCGATGGATCAACTCCAATCAGTCCGCCTGTTCGCCACATTCAAGAGTAACCCCGTCGCGCGGGGCTACACACCCAGAAATCGGTTCACCATGTCGGTGAACCTCGCTAGCCCCTGCGCTGAGGCGTGTGAGCTAAACAATCCAATGAGCGATGCGATTGCGTTCAAAAGTGCATCTGGCATGTTCTGCCTCCCTTTCCGCGCCGTGAGGCGCACCGACTGACAACTGGGCTCAACGCCCGAACCTTATGGCCGGCGAGGAAGGCTACGTCGCTAACGGTCTGACCATTCCCCCCAGCCCGCTACTAGGGTGATTCTAAGCTCGCTCAACCCACGAGGGTCAAGTCACCCCCCCAGTTACGTTGCTGTTACAAAACCGCTCGCAGATCGTGATGAAAAGCAGCACCGGCTCAGCAAACGCGACAATCGGCGATGGTTACCGGGCGATCCCTTGACCCTACCCCTGCTTCGTGCCCCGCGTGACCACGTCCTCTCACAGCCCCCGCATACGCGCTGGAGGCTTGTCGATCAAAAAAAACGTTGCTGGCCCGAAAAAAAACTTGCCTATCCCGCTCCCGCGATGGTACGATGCTGTCTCGTCGAAATCGGGTCATTCAGCCAGAGGCGAATCGACTAATGTCGTTGGATTGGGCAACAAGCCTGTCCTATGGTTATGGCAAGCGCCTTCGGCGGTTCGCCGTCGGGGCAGGCCGGTCCAGCGGTTCTTTCACTCGTTTTTCCACTGAAGGTGTCGGCCGCGGGGGTTCGATCGCGAGGGACGGAGGGTCCCTCGCGCGACCAGGCCCGCGGTCGTTGGTCGTCCCATCTCGGATCCCCGTTTTCTGAAAAGGAGTAGCGAATGAGAGTTGCATCTGGTGTTTCCAAGTGGAGTTGTGCGGCGATCTCGGGGGCGGCGCTTGGCGCCTTCGCCGTGGGCGCCCTCGCCGTCGACCCGCCCGAGCTGATCGACAGCAGCGCGGTCGTGGAGTCGCAAATGGAGGTGTTTACGGGAGGCATTACTCACGAGGAATACCTCGAGCGCCAGGCAGCGCTCAATGCGCGGCTGGTCGGTGAAATGCCGCCTGAGGCGCTGCAAGCGCAGGTCGTCGTCCAACTGACGCCGGCCCAGATCAATTCGCTCTCCCAGCCCGTGAGCACGACGCCGCTGCAGATCGGCGTGGTTGCGCCCATCGCTCCCAACGTGCAGGTTGTGGGCCTGAACCGGACCCAGAACGACAAGCAGCCCGGGCGGGACAACGGTGGTGTCACCGCTGTGACACCCGACGGCGGCCGCGTGTGGTCGCTGAACATCGCGTCACCTGATGCGGGCGCGATCCGCGTACACCTCGAGAACGTGTCTCTTCCGCCGAACGCGGAACTGTATTTCTACAGCCTCGCGGGCGAGGCGTTCGGCCCCTATACGGGGGCCGGCCCGAACGGAACGGGCGAGTTTTGGACCCAATCGGTATTCGGATCTGAGGGCATTTTGCAGTTGCACGTGCCTGGACCGACCGATGCGGCCACGTTGCGCCAGATTTCCCTGAGCGTGACGGAAGTCGGACATATCGGCGCGCGGTTCACTGGCGACCTCGTCCCCGTGACTGCCGCGGCGGGCTTCTGCGGAAACGTGTCATGCATCGAGGATGCCTCGTGCCACGCAGCGGCGGCGAGCGCCACCTGGAACGCCATCGCCAAGATGGAGTGGGTTAAAGGTGCGTTCATCTATACCTGCACCACCGGGCTCATCGCGGACACGGACACCTCGACGGTGAAGAATTACTGCCTGACGGCTCATCACTGCATCAGCTCGAGCGGCGACGCGGCGAACATCAATTTCTATTGGCGCTTCCGCACGTCGTCCTGCAACGGTACCTGCCCGAACAACTCCGGCTGGCCGTACAAGACGTCCGGCGCAACCCTGAAAACCACGGGGTCGGCCGGGGATTTCACGCTCCTGGAAGCCAACGGCACCATGCCCACAGGCTCGGTCTATATGGCCTTCAACAACACCGCAGTCGCCAACACCAACGGCGCGGCGCTGCATCGGGTGAGCAATCCGATCTTCGGGCCGCAGGTGTATTCGGAACAGAGCGTGGACACCAGCGCTCCGACGTGCACGGGCTTGCCACGCGGCCAGATCATTTACAGCCGGGACACCCTCGGCGGCACCGACGGCGGAAGCAGCGGCTCGCCCGTGGTCAACGCCTCGAACCAAGTGGTCGGGCAGCTCTATGGCGCGTGCGGATTCAACGTCAACGACCCGTGTGACTCCGTGTCCAACGCGACGATCGACGGAGCGATGGCTTATTACTGGCCGTCGGTACAACCGTTCCTGAATCCCGGCACCGGTGGTTGCAGCCCGGTTGGTGCGTCCTGCACGGTCAACGCGGACTGCTGCTCGAACAGCTGCAAGGGCAGGACGGGCGGCAAGACCTGCAAGTAGCAACTTGTAAGCCCCCGTCGTTGCTCGGAGGGGCGACGGACGGTAGAGCGGTTTGGAGGGCCTCGGTTGCCGCCGGGGCCCTTCTTTTTGCGCCCACCTTTGAAATGAACGGCCCGAAGGCGTATACTTGCTGGTTTGTACCAGGCAGGAACGGATTCCATGCCGCGTGGGTGGCGCCTATTTTCAGGAGAGCGATGATGAACAAGCCGGTCGCAGACCGAGTCAAGTCGATCAAACAATCGGATATCCGTCGCATTTCGGCGATCTGGGCCGCGATCGCGAAAAAAAAAGATTTTTTTCTTGTACCGCACCCGGCGGGAACGGACAATCTAACCCCTCAGGCGCAGGGCGTCGGGCGGTAGAGAACCTTCGCCGAAACGCCGCAAGACCGTGTTTCCGAGGGCGGGAGCGGCCGAATTGGCGTCTCCGCGTACCGGAAGGCCGGCTCGGTGGGCAAAACTAGGGGCAAGATAGGGCGTTTTCGCTTGATCCAGATAGCTCGCCCGGGTACGATGGCGGCTTGAGGTCTAATCTATGGGAAATGTCGGGTAACATCAAGTACGACGAGGCGCCAAACACATACGCGCAATCATGCCCGATGGTTGTGCGTCCCGCGGGTGTTGACGTTGCGTCACCATGCAGCTTTGTCGGGCTGGGGAGGAATGCAATGTATTCGAAACTTGGCAAGGTGGATGGTCATGCCGGCGAAATCAGCCGGCGGGAGCTCCTGGCTGCAGGCGCTGCGGGAGCAGCCGCGTTGTTTGGCGGTGTACCTGCCTTTCTTCTGCCCGCGTCTCCTACATTCGCTTCCAATCGTGTTGCGGGGAACCCTGTTTGGCTCGAGGCTACGATCCCGCAACTCCAAGCGCTGATGGCCTCTGGCCAACTGACGAGCCAAGAGCTCACGCGTGGCTACTTGCAGCGGATTGACGATCTTAACCCGTTGCTCGGCGCGGTGATCGAGACGAACCCGGATGCGCTCACGATCGCGTCCGAGCTCGACGGCGAGCGCCGCGCGGGTCACCTGCGCGGCCCGCTTCACGGCATTCCCGTGCTCGTCAAGGACAACATCGCCACCGACGACCGTATGCAGACGACGGCGGGTTCGCTGGCGCTGGTCGGCAGCCGGGTTCCGGATGACGCACCTATCGTCGCCAGGCTGAGGGATGCCGGCGCGGTCATCCTCGGCAAGGCGAACCTCTCCGAGTGGGCGAACTTCCGGGGGTTCGTATCGTTGGACTTCAACGGTTGGAGCGCTCGAGGCGGGTTTACGCGGAATCCTTACGTACTCGACTACGATCCCTGCGGATCGAGTTCTGGGTCGGCAGTCGCCGTGGCTGCGAACTTATGCGCTGCGGCCATCGGGACGGAAACCGACGGGTCGATCGTGTGCCCCGCGGGGAACAACCACATTGTCGGCCTCAAGCCGACACTGGGACTCGTGGCTCAAGGCGGCATCATCCCTATCGCCCACAGCCAGGACACGGCGGGCCCAATGGCCCGCAGCGTCACCGATGTCGCGATTCTGCTCGGGGTTCTTCAATCTCCGTTTGGCGAGGTTGCGAGTCATTTCCCGCCTCCGCCCACGGATTACACGCAGTTTCTACAGCGGGGCGCGCTACGAGGCGCCCGAATCGGAGTCGACCGCCGCTACCTCACGCCCAGGTACGGCGGAGAGGGACCGATCGTTGCTGTGTTCAGGCACGGACTCAAGGTGATGCGCGATCTCGGCGCGACCATCGTACCCACGGATACGGGCGACGCATACCTTTTCTACGACGCCGAGTTCACTGTCCTATTGGTCGAGTTCAAGAAGGATGTCGCCGACTACCTCGCCGGGCTTACAAACACGACCATGCGCACGCTGGCCGACTTGATTGCATTCAACGCGGCCCACTGCCCAGACGAGATGAAGTTCTATGGCCAGGAAATATTCGAGTTGGCCGAAGCCACCAGCGGCGACCTTACCGACCCTGACTACCTCGCCGCCCGGCAGCTCTGCCTGCAACTCACCCGAGATCAAGGAATCGACGCCGCGCTCACGAAGGGCAATCTTGACGCCATCGTGGCGCCCAGCTACGGCTTTGCCTCGGCGCCGGCGGCCGTAGCGGGGTATCCGCACATCATCGTGCCGGTAGGCCTTAGGCCCGATGGCAAGCCTGTCGGCATGTCGATGTACAGCGGCTTCCTTCAGGAACCGACGCTCATCGCCCTCGCGTACGACCTCGAACAGGAGCTCCTGCCGCGTGCTACGCCGCAGTTCCTAGGCGTGGTGCCACCGGAGCCACCCGATGCGGGTGTCTGCGGTGCGGAACCGACGGGAGCTGACGTTAGATTACGGCGCCACCTCGGAACCGGCAAGCTGTTGAGCGATTAAGCTTGACCGCAATCGCGGCCTCATGGGCGCAAGAACAGGCGAAAAGCAGGTCTGGGCACATAGCCGCTCCCTCCAATGGGCGCAACGAATGGCCGCTGTAGGGCCAAGGCCGGGCACACTGGTCGAAGGTCGGTTGAATGCATTCTGCGTTCGAGTCCGGGTGCGTGCAGCCCTCCAAGCACGCGCAATGGGTTCGGTGGGAGTGCGTTGCAGGCGCACAATTATCGTCCCTCCTGGCACGGACGTTGTCCACGAGCCTGAAGAGCGCACAACCGTACTCCCCCCCGAACTGGCGAACAGACCTTCCATTGGCCGAAGTCGCGTAAGAAGGAAATTCCAATTGGAAGGGTTCCGGTTAGCGCCGGGGCCCTTCTTTTTGCGCCGCCTTTGTAATGGCCGGATCAAAGGCGTATACTTCCCAGTCTGTACCAGGCGGGAACGGATTCCGTGCCGCCGCGTCGGCGGCGCCTTTAACAGGAGCAGGACGATGAACAAGCCGGTCGCGGACCGCGTTAAGTCGATCAAACAATCGGATATCCGTCGCTTTTCGGCGATCTGCGCCGCGATGGGCGGAGTGAACCTCTCCCAAGGGGTATGCGACCAACCCGCCCCGGAGGCGGTCAAACGTGCGGCCCAACAGGCGATCGACGAAGACCGCGCCAGCTATACGAACCTCCGCGGGATCATCGAACTGCGGACGGCGATCGCCAAGAAGATGCGCGACTTCAACGGCATCGACTGCGATCCTGACAAAGAGGTCGCGGTTACGGTCGGCTCCGCCGGGGCGTTCGCGTGCATTGTCCTGGCGACGCTCAACCCTGGCGACGAGTGCCTCGTCTTCTCTCCGTTTTACAGTTACCACGTGAACACGATGAAGCTTTTCGGAGTCAACGTGCGCTTCGTCGACCTGCGACCGCCGGACTGGTCGTTCGACTTGGCGGAGGTGGAGGCCGCCGTTACGCCGAAGACGAAAATGATCCTCCTCTGCACCCCCGCGAACCCCAGCGGGAAGGTCTTCTCCGAGGGGGAGTTGCGAGCGATCGCGGGCGTAGCCAAACGACACAACGTCTGGATCGCCACCGACGAAATCTACGAATACATCACCTACGGCAAGCCCCACGTGAGCATCGGACGCCTGCCGGAGGCCAAAGACCGCACGCTCACGATGAGCGGGGGATCGAAGACCTACGCCATCACCGGTTGGCGCATCGGGTACGCCGTGGGGCCGGCGGAGATCATCGACCGCGTTTCGGTGGTGAACGACCTGCTGTACATCTGCGCCCCCGCCCCGCTGCAGCACGGTGTGAACGCAGGAATGGGCTTGCCGGAGAAGTACTATACGGAAATGCGGGCCGACTACACGGCCAAGAGGGACATGCTCACCGACACGCTTCGCGGCGTCGGGTTCACGCCCTTCGTGCCGGAAGGCAGCTATTATATGTTAGCCTCCTTTGAGGAGAGTCGCTGGGCCGGCGCGACCGCGGCCACCGAGGCGATCTTGAACGAAGTCGGCGTGGCCACGGTTCCCGGGTCGGCGTTCTATCGCAACCCGGCCGACGGCGAGAACCAACTGCGCTTCTGCTTCGCCAAGAAGATGGCCGATCTGGAGGAAGCCTGTCGGCGGCTGCGAAAGCTGGCCGGATCGCGAGCCGGCGCCGCCGGACGGCTCTCCCGCGTGGGATAAAGAGGAGCGGAGTTCAACCGAGGTGAGGAGCGGTTCGTTGATAAAGCTACGTCAGATGTGGGTCGCGGCGCTGGCCGCGATGATCGCCGCGGGGACGCCGGTCCTCGCCGACCTGAAAGTGGGCGATCCCGCCCCGCCGCTGAAAATCAAGGACTGGGTGCGCGGCGACGCGGTCAACCTGGCCAAAGAGGCCGCCAGAAAGATCCACATGGTGGAGTTTTGGGCGACGTGGTGCCCGCCGTGCAAGGCCAGCGTGCCGCTGCTGACGCAGTATCAGAAAAAGTACGAAAAGGACCTGGTCATCATCGGCGTCACCGACCCCGACCCGTCCCGCAACTCCCCGACGGAGATCAAGCAGTTCGTCAAGGAGCAGGGCAAGAACATGATGTACACGGTCGCCATCGACGACAACGGCGTGACCTCAAAGGCGTATTTGCCGAGCGAGATGGTGGGCATCCCTTATGCGTTTTTGGTGGGTCGCGATGGACGCGTGGTGTGGGAGGGAAGCCCGCTCGACCCGTCCCTGGAGCGGGTGATTCCCGACGTGATCAGCGGGAAGTACGACGTGGCCGGGGCGAAGGCGGCGGCCAATCTCGACCAAGAGGTGGGCAAGCGCTTCCAGTCCCTCGAAATGGCCTATCAGATGGGCGAGATGGACACGGTGTGGAAGGGTGTAATCGAAATTCTGAAGCTCGACCCGTCCAATGAAACGGCCATGCAGTTGCTGACCGGGATGTACGCGTCGGAACCGAAGAAGGCCGAGGAGTTCAAGACCTGGGTGCGAGGGCACATCGCCAAGTACAAAAACGACGCCAAGGCCATGCACCGCTTGGCCGTCACGCTTTGCGGCAACGAGGACTTCGCCTCCCGAACCCCGGACCTTGCCCTGGAAGCCGCAAAGGCGGCGTACGAGGCGTCCAAGCAAACCTGGGCCATCGAAGTCTATGCCAAGGCGCTGTACCAGATCGGCAATCTGGATCGGGCGATCGCGTTGCAGCAGGAGGCGGTCTCGGCCGCCGGCGATGGAGACCGCCCCACCGCGCAAGGCGTGCTCGACTACTATCAACTGTGCAAGAAGCTCCAATCGTCCACGAATTAGGGATGGAGCGCGGGTCGGGCATCCCGCCGCGGGGCATGAAACGTCACACCGAATTCGAAGCCTTGGTCACGTCGCAGCGTGATCGGCGTGATAACTTCAAGACCTTGCTCTCGTGCGTGCTGCCGCGCCCCATCGCCTTCGTGTCCACGATCTCCGCGAAGGGCGTCCCCAATCTCGCCCCGTTTTCGTTCTTCAACGGCGTGGGATCGAATCCTCCCGCGGTGATCTTCTCTCCCTGCACCCGGGCCGACGGGACGGTCAAGGATACGATCGTGAACCTTCGAGCCGTTGCTGAATGCGTGGTGAACGTGGTGCCGAATTCGATCAAGGAGGCGATGAACGAGGCCTCCTATCCCTTCCCGCCGGAGGTCAATGAGTTCGAGGCCGCCGGATTCACTCCCTTGCCGAGCCGTTTCGTCCGCCCCGCGCGGGTGGCCGAGTCGCCCGTGCACATGGAGTGCAAGCTCGTGCAGATCGTTCCCGTCGGTGACGGTCCGCTGTCGGCCAACATCTGCATCGCCGAAGTGCTCTGCTTTCACATCGCCCGTGAGTTGCTTCTTCCCGACGGAACCGCGGACGTGGCCAAAATCGATCTGATCGGACGGTTGGGCGGCGACGACTACTCCACCATCCGCGACCGCTTCGCCCTCCCCAAACCGGGGCCGAAATAGCGTTTCACTGCCGCCGCATCCAAGTGTGGCGCAAACAGGCGATTGGTTACGGTTTGCGCGGCCTCTCGACGAACACCCCTGTTTGCCGGTAAAATGACCAGGTACGCAAGGATCGGAGGCAACATGCGGTTTGTTTACCAGGAATGGGATGGCTCGGATTTCCCGACCCAGGACCACCTTTCACAGTTCGCCGGATTCCTGGAGTACGTGTTGGAATACGGCGACGAGGCGATGGAAGCGCTTCGTCACGCCGTCGAGGACCCCGAGCAGCGCAAGCTCATCGAGCAATGGATCGACGAAGGGTTGCTGGATCGCATCGGGGCGAGGTTCCGACTTACGCCCCGCGCGATCGGAAGCATCCAGCGCAAGGCATTGATGGAGGTGTTCAAGAACCTTCGGGCCGATTCCAGCGACGGACACGAGACGACCGAAACCGGCGTCGGCGGCGAGCGCTGCGAGGGCACAAGGCCCTATCGCTTCGGCGACGCGGTGAGCGACGTCGATTTGAACGCCACGCTTCGCAACGCCGTGTTTCGCTCCGGCCCCTCGGTGCCGATCCGCCTGGAGGAGCGGGACTTCGAGCTGCATCAGACCGAGTCCAAGGCCGTGTGCAGCACGGTCATTCTGTTGGACATGTCCGGCTCCATGAGCCGCTGGGACCGCTTCACCCAGGCCAAAAAGTGCGCCATGGCCATGTACGCCCTCATCCGTCAGCGGTTTCCTTTGGACAGCGTGGACGTCGTCGGCTTCGCCTCCGCCGCGGAAGTGATCCCCGAGCACAAGCTCCCGCTCGTCCTTCCCAAACGCATCTCGATGTACGATCCGGAAATCCGTCTGCGCGTGCCGCTCAGCAAGCTCGCCGAAGCGCCGCAACATTTCACCAACCTGCAGATGGGGCTGATGACCGCGCGAAGACTCCTCTGCCGGCGCGGCGGAACCAACAAGCAGGTCTTTATCATCACCGACGGTCAGCCGACGGCCCATGTGGAGCGCGACCACGTTCACCTGATCTACCCGCCCGAGGAGTCAACCGCGCTCGCCACGCTCTCTGAGGCCGTGCTGCTCGCCCGGATGGGCGTCCGCTTCTCGACCTTCGCCTTGATCGAAGACTACTTCTACATGGACTGGATCGCCTTCGTCGAGCACCTGACGAAACTCACCAAGGGCGTGGCCTTCTACTGCACCGGCGGCGACCTCACCCACTGCGTGATGGAATCGTACCTCTCCGGCCGCAAGACCAAGACGTACTTGGCTTGACTTCGAACGCGCGGCGCGGCGCCGGGGCTTGAGTCTGTAAAGCAAGGGCGTCAAATGGGTTCGTTTTGCGAGTACGGTTTTTTCGGAGAGTGTCACGCGATGGCACTGCACGGAAGGCACGGAGGCACGAAGGAATTGCCAATTGCCGATTTCCGATTGCCGAATGAAGATCGAAGGCACGTGGGCACGAAGGAAGGCGCGTAAACGTCGGAACAGGACGGGCGGAGGCTGGCTTCGGTTTGGCTTTCCGGTCGGTGACGGGTTTTCGTGACTCCTTTTTTCATCGGCGTTTATTAATTTCGTGGTGGGTTCGTTTGGAAATCCGGCGTTTTCCGCCGCGTCCCTCGTTTCAGCGTGTGCGCGCACCCTCTGCGCATCAATAACGTGAAGGATGATCGGCGGAAGGGGCGGTGCGGGGCGATCGGGGGAGTCCACGGGCTCCGGGCAGAACAGCCCGGGGATGCGCTCTTGACAGGTCGGCCCCAACATGGCACATGGCAGCGGATCGCTGAAGCGCTGCGGCCAAGCCGCGGCAAAGTATGAACCAGAACATTGAAGTTTATCTCGGCGATTAGATCGATGTTGAGTCCGAGCAGCGGTTCCTGAAGCGGGTTGCTTCTGATCTTTCTGCGCGCGGGACTCGCGCGCTGATCCTCGCAAACTTCTTCGCCGGTAAGAGCCAGCGCCAGGTTGATTTCTTGGTCGTTGCGGGACGTGCCTTCCACGTCGAGCTGAAGGACTGGCCCTTCCCTCTTTTCGGGAAGGCGAACGGGCCTTGGAGTCAGCGTCTCCCGGACGGATCGCTAAAGACCACCGGCCGGGAGAACCCGCATCATCAAACTCTTCATGCCAAGTACGCAATTCTCGACGACATGAAACGCATGGTAAGCGACTCAAGGGGGCTTTGCGTCCTCCCAGGTGAACCGGACTACAAAGAAATCGAAAGTGTGATTTGCAGGTATCCAGCCTTAGCGCCGGGTTCGGACGTATACCAGGACTACAAGGATTGGGTCAAATCCTATGACCAACTCCTCCAAGCGATTCGTGCGAACAAATCCTCTCGCCCTTGGACCCTCGATCATTGGCGGCTGTTCGCGACGCACCTGGGTTTGGTGCGTCGGGATGACGACGGAACGACCGCACCTACCTCAGTCGTCGACGACTACGCGAGAAGGTTTCAGGCGCTGTACTCGTCCGGATTACACGAACTCGTATATACGGACCTGCGAATCGAGAGACAAGCGCTTCGATCTGATGCGTTGCTGTCGTTCCTTCGAACCGGAAAACACGGCCAGTTGCTTGGACCCTCGGGCTGCGGAAACTCCCATTTGGTCACACACATGGCGCTCCGCGCGATTGCCGAGGGTGTTATACCAATCTTCGCGTCCGCAAAGTTCTGCCGCGAGAAACTCTCGTCGTTGCTCGATCGGAGCGTAGCTCCCTTCGTTCCGCACGGTGCCGTCCAGTTTTTGCAAGCCGTCCGGGAAGCTGGCAGACCTCTTGCCCTAATCCTGGATGGCTACAATGAATGCCCTCCGAAGCGTCGCCAGGATCTCCTGAAAGACCTACAGGCGCTTTACCTTCGTTGGCCCATGCCGATCGTTCTGACCGCGCATGATCCGATCGACGTACCCGGGGACCTCAACGGCGACCGGTTTCACTTCGTGGAGCTTTCCGCGGCCGAGAAGAACTCTGTCTTCGAATCATACGCGGGCAGCAAATTGTCCGACAACGACGCGCGCTTGCTGGCACCCTTCGTAACCAGCTTGGAGATTTCCCTGGCCGCAGAGTGCTCGAAAGAACTTCCCGCACAATGCACCCGGTCTGATCTTCTCCGGGCGTATATCGACCGTCGCCTCTCGGGAACATCAAATGTGGCAATGGTAAGGTCTCTGCTCATGGCCCTCGCAGAGTTGATGGGCTGCGAGTGGGTCGGTGGCGTTTCCTTGACCGAATTCTGCCGCACCGCCGAAGCGCGGTCCGCAAGCGACGAAACGCCACCGGTAACCGTTCACTCCATCCTTGCGTGCATGTAGGACGGATCGGCGGCCAGCCGATAAAGGAGGGGTGTCGGCGGAGCCGCAATGTTCGGGGTGTCGGGAGCGGGATGAGATCGTCCGGAAGCTCCAGGGCGTCGTGGTCGCGTTGGAAGGGCAGATCGCCAAGCTGCAGGCCGATGCGGCCAAGTTGGAACAGCAGGTTCTGGAGTTGCAGGCCCAACTCAAGCAGAACTCGTCGAACTCCTCGCGTCCACCATCGAGCGATCCACCACAGGCGCCCCAGCGTCCCAGCAAACCGCCGACCGGGCGCATGCCGGGCGGACAGCCCGGACATCCGGGTCATTCCCGCACTCGCCTTCCGCCCGATCGCGTCGAACAAGTGGTGCATTACTGGCCATCCGTCTGCGAGCGATGCCAAGGGCCGTTGCCCCGAGCCCGGCAAGACAATGATCCCGAATCAACCTGGCATCAAGTGGCCGAGGTGCCGCTGGCACCGGCGGTGGTGACGGAACATCAGGCGCATGGCCGTCATTGTCCGGACTGCGGTCATTGCACTTGGTCCGAGATTCCGGCGGACATTCGCGCCCACGTCTTCGGGCCGAATCTGACGGCGTTGGTGGCGTATTTGAGCGTCGTTTGTCGCGGGTCCAAGCGGATCATCGAAGAGTTCATCGAAACGGTCTTCCAGATTCCGCTATCCTTGGGAACGGTCGCCAACCTGGAACAAGAGACGTCCGCCGCGTTGAGCAAGCCGTATCAGGAAGCGCAACAGGCGGTTCGCGCCGCCGCGGCCAAGAACACCGACGAAACCGGCTGGCGGCAAGCGAATCAGAAACGGTGGTTGTGG
>CAYQZH010000087.1:0-14308 GCA_964421865.1 uncultured Phycisphaera sp.
GGGGCGTGGGCAACCTCGACTGGAACCCGGACACGGATGAGATCATCCCGATGGACTTGGCCCGCGCCATTCGCAAGGTGGGCATCAGCGTGGACATAGGCGCGTACGAAGTCCCCCCAGCCGGCACCAAGCCCCCCCCGCCGTAAACGAGTAATCGCACGCTCAACGCGATTCCGGCGGCGGGCAAGCGCCGCGCCAGCACCCACGCGGCAGGCAAGAGGGCGCAGTCTACCCACGGTCGTGACCCCTCCTCCGGCCGCACGCGGCATAAGCTCCGGCGGTTGACAGAGTTGCAAAGACCGGACACGATCGTTACCACCCCGTGGGGCGGGTTCAGCACCGCCGGGGCAGGCTTCGCGCACGGATGGTCAACCAATGCTTCGAGCGGCCATTACAGTTCTGGTCATGTCGCTCGTTGTGGTGGTGCTGGGCGGCGCCGCGCTTGTGGTGGGGTTGGTCTACCCCTCGCCCAGGCTCGTCGCCTTCGCCTCCGTTATTTGGTCGAGGGTCGTCTTGTCGCTCGCCGGCGTCCGCCTGACCATCGAAGGGAGGGAGCGGGTGGCCGATGGGATCCCTCGGTTCTTCATGGGCAACCACCAGAGCGCCTTGGACATCCCCATTCTTCTCGTGGCCCTCGACGGTCACGTGCGCTTCATGGCCAAGAACACCCTCTTCCGCATCCCGATTTTCGGCTGGGTTCTCTCACGCTACGGATACGCACCCATCGACCGCTCCAACGCCCGCGTGACCTTCCACACGCTCAATCAAATGTTGGAACGACTACGCCGCGACCCCGTCTCCCTGGCCGTGTTTCCCGAAGGCACGCGAAGCCCCGACGGACGATTGCTGCCGTTCCGTCGCGGCACGATGAAGATCGGGCAGCGATCGGGACTCCCCGTCGTCCCCTTTTCGATCGACGGCTCGCTGGCGGTCTACAGCCGCGAACGGTTCGCGGCCCATCCCGGTCCGGTGAAACTGATCTTCGCCGAACCGATCCCCGCGGAGGAGGTGGCTACGATGTCGACCATGGAGCTGCACGACCGGGTCCAATCGACGATCGCCGGACTGCTTGGTCAGGCGCTCGAGCCTCAGACGATGGAGAACGCCGCCCTCGTCGGCGCGGAGGTGGTGTGATCCGATGCCCGTCCTCGATCAACCACTGCCGCGCATCCGTGATCGCCTCGCCGGACACCATGTCCTGGTGACGGGCTCGACCGGCTTCCTGGCCAAGGTCTTCGTCGAGAAACTTCTCCGCAGCGTGGATACCCTGGGCGGCATCCATCTGCTGGTGCGCTCCCGATCAGACGGAACTTCTCCTCGCCAGCGCGTCTGGCAGGAGGTCTTACGCTCATCCGCGTTCGACCGTCTTCGCGCCTCGCTGGGTGAACGGTTCATGCGCTTGTGCGAGGAAAAGATTCAGGTCGTCGGGGGTGATCTGACCAAGGAGCGGCTGGGGATCGAGGCCTCCGCGTACGACGAGCTGACCCGCCGGATCACGCTCGTGATCAACAGTGCCGCGACGGTGACATTCGATGAACGGCTCGACCACGCGATCGAGTTGAACACGCTCGGGCCGGGGCGGCTGTTGCAGTTTGCGAAGGATTGCGGTGGCATCCCCTTCCTGCACGTGTCCACCTGCTACGTCTGCGGGGCGCGGCGCGGCGTCGTCGGCGAGGACTTTACCGCCCCGGAACCGGCCCGCGAGTCGCTGCCTCGGAAGCCTGAGACCGGCGCCTTTGATCTCGAGGCCCTGGTCGACTCGATGATCGCGGAGTCGAACGAAATACGCACTCGCCACGGCGCCGAGACCGAAACCACGCGACATCAACTCATTGAGGCCGGGATGCGCGCGGCGCGCTCCCACGGCTGGAACGACACGTACACCTTCACCAAGTGGATCGGCGAGCAATTGCTCCTCCGCGACCGCGGTGACGTTCCGCTGGTCCTCTTCCGGCCCGCGATCATCGAGGGCAGTTTCGACGAGCCGCTGCCGGGGTGGATCGACGGCCTGCGCATGGCCGACCCCATCATCGTCGCGTACGGCCGGGGCAAGCTGAACGAGTTCCCCGGCCGCCCGAATATCGCCATCGACCTTATTCCCGTGGATTTCGTCGCCAATGCTATGATCGCGGCGCTTCCCGTCGGCGATTTGCGCGCCGATCGCGCCACCGTGTATCAATGCGCCTCGAGCGATCGCAATCCTCTGTTGCTCACGCAGCTACAGAAGTCGCTAGAGCGGGCCTTTCGCCGCCGCCCGATGAACGGCGACGACGGTCGCCCCATCCGCCCCCGACCTCTGCGTTTCGTGGATTGCGAAACCTTCATACGCCGGTGGGAGGCCAAGCAGCGTACCGTCGCGCGATATCAGACCGTCCTCAAGGGCTTGTCGATCGAGGGTCGCCGCCTGCGGAAGCTTTCCGCCCAGGCACGCCAGATCGAGCAGGCGGTCTACTTTGCGAAGATTTACTCTCCCTACACCAACCTCGATTGTCGGTTCGCGGATGATGGGCTGCGGGCCCTCGCCGACCGGATGCACCCCGCCGACCGCCGCGATTTCCCGTTCGATCCCGGACAGGTCGACTGGGAGGACTACATCGTCAACCGCCACGTGCCGGGGTTGCGGTTCTTCGTGTTGGGCACCGCCGCCGAGCCGTCCCCGCGCATCGTCGGCGTGGACGACCTCGCCGGCGAGGAATCGAGAACTCCGGCTTTCGCCGCGCCCGCGGCCAATCTCTTCGACCTCTTCCGTCGAGCCGCGGAGCGGTTCCCCGACAAGCCCGCCATGCAGATTCGCCGCGACGGCCGCTGGATCCGGTACACCTACGACGAAGCGCTCCGCGCGACCGGGACCATGATGCGGCGCTTTCAGGAGCGCGGCCTCGTCCCTGGCGATCGCGTCGTCATCTGCGCCGAGAACGGTCCCGAATGGGGTCTCACCTACTTCGCCGCGATGCGCGCCGGACTGACGGCGGTGCCGCTCGACCCCCAGCTCCCTCCCGCTGAAGCGTGGTCCGCGGCTCGCTACGCCCGGGCCAAGCTCGTCTGCGCCGGGCGATCGAAGGTCGCCGGACTTCGTGAACAGCGCCGCCCGGAGGATGCCGCCTTGGTCGCCTTGGACGACGCCTTGATTCCGCCGCCGGGCGCCTCACGCGACCCGGCGCCGGACCCACTTCTCATCGAGCCGACGGCCGTCGCCTCGATCCTGTTTACCTCCGGCACGACGGTCGCGCCGAAGGCCGTACCGCTCACGCACGCAAACTTCCTGGCCAACGCCGAAGCGCTTCTCGCCGTGCACTCCATCGGGCCGGCGGACGAGCTGCTCTCCGTCCTCCCGATGTACCACGCCTTCGAGTTCACTGGCGGCTTTCTGATCCCGCTCGCCCGCGGCGCGACGATCACCTACGTGGATCAACTCAAGGGCGCGGAGATTCTGGCGGCCATGCAGGCGACCGGCACCACGATCATGCTCGTCGTGCCCCGGTTGCTCCGCATGTTCCACGATTCGATCGAGAGCGCCGTCGCGTCCAGCGGGGCCCTCCGCCGCGCCGCGTTCCGCAGCTTTGGTTTGCTCTCGGACTGGAGCGGGCACAGCTTGGGCCGACGCCTGTTCGGCACGGTCCACGGATCGTTCGGCGGGCGACTGCGGATGTTGGTCTGCGGTGGCTCGCGGCTGGATCCTGATCTATTCCTAGCGTTCCGTCGCTTGGGGTTGCCGGTCTACGAAGGCTACGGTCTTACCGAAACATCGCCGGTCCTGACCGTCAACCCGCCCTTCGCTCCGCGAGCCGGATCGGTGGGCCCCGCGTTGCCCAACATTGAACTCGACGTGCGTCACGCGAATCTCGAAGGCATTGGTGAAGTCTGGGCCAGAGGGCCGAGCATCATGTCGGGCTATCTCGACAACCCTGACGCCACCCGCGAAATCCTTGTCGACGGCTGGCTTCGGACCGGCGATCTGGGGCGGTGCGACCCCGAAGGCTATCTATTCCTCACCGGTCGCTCGAACGACCTCATCGTCACCGGCGCGGGCAAGAACGTCTACCCCGACGAAGCGGAGACCCGCTACGCCGATCTGCCCTACGCCAAGGAGCTGTGCGTCTTCGGCGTCCCCTCGAAGGACGGGATGGGCGACACGGTTCACGCCGTCATCGTCGTGGATGAATTGACTGCTTCGGGGCTGGACCGCTCCTCGATCGAACGCGAAATCCGCCTCGCCGCAGCGGCCATCGGCGAATCCCTTCCCACGCACCAGCGCATCGCAACTCTGCATTTCTGGGATCGCGAGTTGCCGAAGACATCGACGCTGAAGGCCAAGCGCGGGCTGATCCGCGACCTCGTCTGCTCAGAATCCTCGACGGCGCAAGCCGGCGAACGTCCGGGAGCGGGGAAAGCCCGGGCTCTCCCCGCGACGACCACACCGGCGCAAGACGTGGCATTGGCGAGTGTCCAGCGCATTCTCGCCAAGCAATCCAAGCGATCGGAGCGTTCGATCCATCCCACCATGCACCTGTTGCTCGATCTGGGCATCGACAGCATCGGGAAGATCGACGTCATCGGCTCCGTAGAGGCCCAGTTCGGAATGCGGATCGACGACGCCGCGGCGGCCAAGATCGCCCGCGTGTCCGACCTGCTCCACGTCATCGGCGACCGCAACCCCGTCGGCGGTGGTTTGCGCGGAACCGATGTTTTCCGGCGCCTGATCGGCGGCGGCGCGGCACGGGCGACGCCGAACGGACAACCGGCCGTCTCCTTGCTGCCCGCCCGTTGGCTGGCCCGCGGCACGGTGGGCCTGCTGATGAACAGCTACGTTCGTGTGAAGCCGCGCGGACGAGAGAACATTCCCGCGACCGGCGCGTTCATCCTCGCGCCCAACCACAGCTCGCATCTCGACGCGCCCTCCATTTTGACCGCCGTCGGCGGAAGACGACGAGTATGGATTGCCGGCGCGAAGGATTATTTCTTCGACACCGCACTCAAGCGATTCCTCTTCGGGAAACTTTTCGACACCATCCCCTTCGACCGCCAGGCTGACGGCGTGGTCGGCCTGCGTCGCTGCGGCGAAGCGCTCTCCCGCGGTGACGGCCTGCTACTCTTTCCCGAGGGCACACGTTCGATGGACGGTCGGATGCAGCCCTTCAAAATCGGCGTCGCAGTGCTGGCCGTCGAACAGGGCGTCCCGATCGTCCCCGTGCGCATCGACCACGCGTACGAGCTGCTCCCCAAGGGACAGCGCTTCGTTCGATCGGGCGTCATCACCGTTACCTTCGGTCGGCCGATCGACCCGCCGCCTCGGGAGACGACCACGGACCACTACGCCGCCTTTCAAGCCCTCACCCAACAGGTCCTCGACGCGGTCGGCGCCCTCGCCAACGGGATCCCCGCGTGACTCGCGAGGCCGCGTTCTTCGACGTGGACGGCACACTCTGCGATACGACGATCGCCCATTACTACCGCTACTTCATGCTTCGCCGGCTGTCGCCGTTGGCAGGGCGATTCTGGTATGCGGCGTTCCTGGCGAAGTGCGTCTATTACCTGCTGCTCGACAAGTTCGATCGCCAGAGGCTCAACGTCGTGTTCTACCGTAGTTATGCCGGGTTGCCCGCGGCGGAGATCAAAGCTAAGGCCCGCGACTGCCATGATGCCGTCGTCGTTCCTCGTCGGTTCGATCAAGCGGCCGCCTGCGTGGAGGAACACCGCAGCGCCGGGCGCGAGATCGTCTTGGTCACCGGCTCGCTCGACTTTATCATCGCACCACTCGCGGAGGAGACTCGCGCCGACGCCGTCATTGCCAGCCGACTGATCGAGTCCGGCGGACGCTTCACCGGCGCCCTCGATGGCCCGCCCATCGGCGGTGAGGAGAAGGCCACACGAATGCGGGATTTCGCGCAGCAACGCGGCGTTGACTTGTCGCGCTCCCATGCCTATGGCGACAGCATGGCCGATTTGCCCATGCTCGAAGTCGTCGGCTTCCCCCATGCGGTCAACCCCGACCGGGGTCTGTCCGCGGTCGCGAGGCGGCGCGAGTGGCCCACGCATCATTGGACTATCGCTTCTGCATCCGGCGGCGGTCGTCCATGAAAGCGCTCCAATTCCGCAAGAGCATTCCCCGCTATGCGGTCCTCAAGCTGCTCGGACCGCGCTTCCGTAGCCTCTACACCGCCGGGGTCGCCCCGCTGTCGCTGGTGGACATCCCCGAGCCGAAGCTGCCCAACCAACAGTGGGTACGCATCGCCCCGCGCCTGGCCGGCATCTGCGGCTCGGACCTGGCCACGATCTGCGCGAAGGGGAGTCCGTACCTGGCGCCGGTGACGTCGATGCCCTTCGTCATGGGGCACGAACTTGTCGGCGACATCACGGAAGTCGGTCGGGAGGTGACCGCTCTGGGCGTGGAACGGCGCGTTGTGATCCACCCGGCCCTGGGTTGCAAAGCCCGCGGCATCGAACCGCTTTGCGATGCCTGTCGTCATCGGCGAGACGCCCTTTGTCGCAACGTCACGCGCGGCGTGGTCTCGAAGGGCATCCAGATCGGCTTTTGCCGCGACACCGGCGGCGGGTTCTCCCAGAGCCTCGTCGCCCATGAGTCGCAGGTTTATCCCGTCCCGGACGAAATCGACGATCGCGCCGCCGTCTTGATCGAACCGTTCGCCTGCGCCATCCACGGGGCCTTGCGCGTGTCGCCGGGCGAAGGCGACACCGTCCTGGTCCTGGGCTGCGGGGCGATCGGGCTGCTGACCATCGCCGCGTTGCGAGCCACGGGTTGCCGCGCTCGCATCGTCGCCGCGGCCAAGTATGATCACCAACGGCGACACGCGCAGGCTTTGGGCGCGGACGTGCTGCTCGACGCGGACGGACCCCTGCGCGGGCGATACGCGGAGTGGGCGAAGACGCTCGGCGCTGAGGTTCTGGACCCCGAATTCGGGAAACCCACGGTGCTGGGCGGCGCCGACGCGACGTTCGACTGCGTTGCTTCCTCGCAGACCATCGACGACGGCTTGCGGTTTACGAAAAGCGCGGGGACCTTTGTGCTGGTGGGAATGCCCGGCGTCCCCCGCGGGGTGGACTGGACCGTGCTGTGGTACAAGGAGTTGACCATCCACGCGGCGTATGCCTACGGCCCGGAACGGTACGCCGACGGCGAGAAGGAGACGTTCCACTTGGCGATCGACCTGATGCGAACGTGGGGTCCGAAGCTCGCGGCCTTGGTCGGGCCGCCTCATGATCTTGGCGACTATCGCGCCGCCCTCGCCTCCGCTCTGAATACCGGCCGGAGCGGCGTCGTCAAAACCGTATTCGCCGTCGACAGGGCCTGAGTTTCTATGAGCAAGACCAACGCGCTCCCCAACATTCACACCGTCACGCCTGACGATCCGCCGTTTCTATTTCATCGCGGCGAGGGCTACGTGCGCCATCGGCTCCCCGTGGGCACGAAGGTCATCTACCCCAACGCACCGCTTGATCCACTGCCCGACCGACGTGCGGCCATCGAACACGCCATCGACCATCCTCTCGGAACCGACCCCCTCGACGCCGATTTGCGGCGGGGAATGAAAGTCACCATCGCTTTCGACGACGTCTCCCTCCCCTTGCCGCGCATGAAAAAGCCCGACATCCGCCAGTCGGTGATGGAGGTCGTCCTCGAACGCCTCGACCGGGCCGGCGTGACCGACATCGCGTTGATCTGTGCGATTTGTCTTCACCGCCGCTGCACGCCCGCGGAGATCAAACATTTCGTCGGCCCAGCCATCTTTCGACGCTTCTGGCCCGATCGACTCTACAACCACGACGCCGAGGATCCGCAAGGGAATCTGAATCTAGGCACGACGTCTCAAGGCGAGATCGTGGAGATCAACCGCCGCGCGGCGGAATCCGATCTGTTGATCTACGTGAACATCAACCTCGTCACTATGGACGGCGGGCACAAGTCTGTCCCTGTCGGCTTGGCGACGTACCGCTCCGTCCGCTCTCATCACAACGCCCACATGCTCCTCCACGACTCCAGCTACATGGACCCGCCCAACAGCGCCTTCCACCGCTCCTGCGAACGCATGGGCGAAGTCGTGGCCAAGCATGTGAAGGTCTTCACCATCGAGACCACGCTCAACGGCGATCTCTTTTCCAGTTTGCTAGGCTTCTTGCAGAAGCGCGAGCACACGTGGAATATGCTCGATCGCCTGAGCTACCACGGCAGTCGTAGGGGACTCCGTGCTCTGCCCTCGTCGCTGCGCCGCAAGGCATACACGGCGTTGCCCGCTCCGTACGGACTTACCGGCATTCACGCCGGGATGACCGAACCGGTCCATCGTGAAACGCTGCGCAACGTAGATCGCCAGGCCGAGGTGGCCGTACCTGAACAGGCTGATATCGTGCTCATCGGCCTGCCCTCCATCGGTCCGTACAACGTCAACTCGATCCTCAATCCCATCCTCGTCCAGTGCCTCTCCGCCGGCTATTTCTTCAACTTTTATCGGGACCGTCCGTTGGTGCGCAAGGGCGGCGTGATGATCCTCGACCACCCGTTAACCGAAGAGTTCAACCGCCTGCATCATCCGTCTTACTACGACTTCTACATGGACCTGCTGCCGCAGACCCGCGACCCCATCGAGCTGGAGCGCCGTTTCGAGAAGAGCTATGCCGAGAACGAGCGCTACATCGACCTCTACCGCCATTCCTACGCCTACCACGGCGTCCACCCCTTCTACATGTGGTACTGGGGGGCGCATGGAATGGCCCACATGGGCAAGGTGATCGTCGTCAATCCGACGAGCCGAACCGCGGCGGAGCGACTGGGGTTTGAAATCGCCCCGACCCTGGAAACCGCGATCGGTGTGGCCACCGATTTCGTTGGTCGCCGGCCGACCATGTACTACTTTCACTGCCCGCCGATCATCATGTGCTCGGTCGGCTGACGGGGGCAACAGTGATCGGCGGCCCCATGCTCATGATCGCCAATCCGACCTCGGGACGAGGCCGAGGGGGCCGCACCGCCGACGCCGTCGCTGGCATCCTTCGCGCCCACGGCGTCGATGTTCGGATCCGCCACACCACCGCGTCGGGCGACGGGGAGCGCTTCGCCCAAGAAGCGATCGCGGACGACGCGTGCCGGCCTCGATGTATCATCGCCTGCGGCGGAGACGGAACGATCCAGGAGGTCGCCAACGCCCTTGCCGAGGTTCAGTCCGCTCTGGGCAGCGCGCGCCCCGCGCTGGGTCTGGCGCCGGCCGGTCGGTGCAATGATTTCGCCCGCGCCTTCGGAATCCCCACTGCCCCCACGACGATCGCCGACGTTCTCTTGCACGGCCGCGCCGTTCCGACCGACCTTGGCCGCGTGAACGGACGATACTTTTGCACCGTCGCCACTGCCGGGGTCGACGCCGAAGTATCGAGTTTCGTCGATACGATGGGGATGCCGCTGCGTGGCACGCTGGCCTACCTCTACGGCGCGATCCGCGTGCTGATCCGCCATCATCCTTATGATATGAAAATCACCGGCGATTTCGGTGTGATCGAGCGACCCTTGCTGCTCGCTTCAAGCGCCAACACATCCTCTTACGGCGGCGCGATCCGCATCGCTCCGAACGCCGACCTGTCCGACGGGCAGCTTGATCTATGCGTGGTCGATCGCGTCGGTCGCCTGCGGGCGATGGCCCTAATTCCCTCTCTTCTCGCCGGACGGCATGGCCGGTGTCCCGCTGTGCACTTCCTCCGTACCCGACGCCTGACTATTGAATCTCCGCAGCCACTCGAAATTTGGGCCGACGGGGAACGCATCGCCCGCACCCCCGCGACCATCGAAGTCATTCCCGCCGCCATCCGCGTCCTCGGGCCTTTGTAGGGCAGATCATCGACCTACCGAAGGCGTCTCCTGGCACGCCCGGCTCGTCCCACACGGCGATAGCCCACGCGAGCACGGCCGGAACGACCCACTTTCTGCGACCCGAGCGAGCGGTCAACCGTTGCATTCGCGCGCGGAGCACGTATCATGCCCGGCGAAAGCTGGTCCGGCCTCGGGGAGAGTACAAAGAAGGGAAACCGAAATGAAACGCGCAAAGATCACCATCGTCGGAGCGGGAAACGTGGGAGCGAGCTGTGCCGTCTGGGCGGCGCAGAAGGAACTCGGCGACATCGTCCTCATCGACATCCCCGAGTTCGCGGACAAGACCGCGGGCAAAGCGCTGGATCTGTTGCAGTGCGCCCCCATCGAGCGGTTCGATTGCAAGATCGTGGGGACCGCCGACTACGCCCACGCCAAGGAGAGCGATGTCGTCGTCATCACGGCCGGCATTCCCCGCAAGCCGGGCATGAGCCGCGACGACCTCATCCAGACCAACGTCAAGATCGTCGGCGAGGTCTCGACACAGATCGCCAAAGTTGCGCCGAACGCGATCCTCATCGTCGTATCGAATCCGCTCGACGCCATGGTCTACACCGCGTGGAAGAAGACGGGCTTCCCCACGAATCACGTCGTCGGTCAGGCCGGGTGCCTGGACATCGCCCGCTATCGCACCTTCATCGCCTGCGAACTGGGCTGCAGCGTCGAGGACATCACCGCCCTGCTTCTCGGCGGCCACGGTGACGACATGGTCCCCTTGCCTGCCTACACCTCCGTCGCGGGCATCCCGGTGACGCAACTCATCCCGCCCGATCGACTCAACGCCATCCTCGAGCGGACCAAAATGGGCGGCGGGGAGATTGTCAAACTGATGGGCACCAGCGCCTACTACGCCCCCGCCTCCGGCACGATCCAAATGGCCGAGGCGATCATCAAGGACAAGAAACGCATCCTCCCCTGTGCGGCCTATTGCAACAAGGAATACGGCGTCGGCGGATACTTCGTCGGCGTCCCCTGCGTCCTCGGCGCGGGCGGGGTCGAAAAAGTCATGGAGGTTAAACTCAACGACGACGAACGGCGACTCTTCGCCAACAGCGTCTCTCACGTGAAGGAACTCGTCGGCGTGGCCGAGGGGTTTTTGAAGTAGCCGTAGATGAAGGATGCATTTCAATGCACTTTTAGTGACTTGTGGTGCATCAAGATGTACCGTACGTTACTGGAGCGGTGACGGGAATGAATCCAGTTGACATGTTGCCGGTTGATCTCGCCTTTCATATTGATGCGGGGAATTACTTCTTCGCAAAGCTTTCCGAGAAGGCAAAGGTCATTCCCTATGAAACGGAAATGGTGAGGTTTTATGGCTTTGCCTTTCGGGCGAGTGCGATGGCGATACGGTACCACGTGAAGCAGAATTGTGCGGACTGGTACAGCCAGTGGAACGCGAACCTGGAGAGTGGACCGCAAGAAAAAAGGCGGCTTTGGAAAAAAATGGGGAATCGCCGCGGAGACGAGCAACACGGTGGCCGCGTCGAGTATAAGGAGGAATGGGATGACGTGCCGATCCACGACCCAAGTGTTCGCGGATCAATCGAGTTTTTCTGTCCACCTGGGACTCCGCGGCCAGAGCTCAAGCGTCCTAGGCTTGAGTTTGAGGACGCGGTGCCGGGTTCGCTGGTAGAGCAAAGCAAGGAGTACTGGGGAATGATCCAGTCGTTCGTCGACGCGTTTTCCCGCGACGCACCGGCACAGAGTCGTCACAAAAAGACGGTCACCTGTCCGGATTGCGGAATGACGTTTCAGACTCAATGACACGTCACACCGATTCCCTACCAAACAAGCTGCCAACGGGGGCGGTGGTCGTGGCGTTCTACAGAACGACGAAGACCGGGAAGTATTGGAGCAAGTCATGAAGGTAGTGTACGACCCTGAAACCGATATCCTGCGGCTGACGTTCAGCAACGTGCCCGTCGACGAAAGCGACGAAGACAAGCCGGGCGTTATCCTCGACTACGACAAGGACGGGAACCTCGTCGGTCTGGAAATCCTCGACGCCTCGAAACGGATGGAGAACCCCCGCTCTCTGGAATACGCGGTGGCCGGTTGACCCGAACCTGGCGAAGCCGCAAGTCCTCCAAAACCAAGCCCTTGGAGAACTTTTTCGCTACGAGCAGCGTGATTACGTGAGCTGATGTGGCACTGGAGTGCTACCTTCCTGACACGGACCCCGACACGGCGCGGAAAACGTCACGCTATTGCTCGTCGTGGTCAAGGTGATACCCTGATGCGGACTTGGACGGGGAGTGTCCGGACGCCTGGTGGGTCCCGCGGCCTTCAAAGCCGTTGAGGGGTCGTTAACGCGGTCCCTGGTGGGTTCGATTCCCATCCACTCCCGTGGTTTTTGATAGCGCCATCGGGTGGTGATAAAGTGGCTCAAACTGATCGATTTTCGTCGTGAACGTGGATAGGACAACAAAAATGCGGTGTTTCCTGCCGATACCGGGTTTGGAAACCGAACCCGTTCGGGAGGACCACCGCACGGAACGACACAAGACGGCCCAGTCCGGCGCTACAGGGTAGTCCTTTCCCATCATCCTATGGTGCGGCGAGGTCAGCGCAGACCAGTTCCTTATCGTTTCGCGCAAACACATGCCGGTCGGCGAAGGCCGGATGCGACCAACACACGCCGCCGCGCTGACGCAACTGGTCCGTGGTCGGCTCAATCAGTTTGGCTCGACTGATTTCATGATATCCCTTGGGCGAGAGGTCGGCAATGATGAGTTCGCCGCGTTCATTGAACATCCACACGTGATCTCCATTGCGGACAAAGTGGATCGTCGCCCACCGCGCCTTGGGCACAGCGTCCAACGATTCCCAGATTCTGTCGCCGGTGCGAGCCTCCAGACAACGCAATTCCCCATAGCTGTCCACGCCGTAGATGTAATCAGCTTCAAAGAGCGGCGTAGTAATAATGGAATGCAGGGCATCGGTATTCTTTTCACTCTCCCCGGCCCGCTGCCATACTTTCTCGACGGCGAGCTTATCCTGGTCAAGCTTCAACATCAATGACCCGTCGAAGAAGTTCGTGAGGAACAGGTTACCCCGATTCACGACCGGACTGGAGATTCCGATAACCCCTTGCCGAGGAGGGAAAGGGTATTGCCAGTATACTTTTCCCGTCCGGGGGTCGAGACCAACGACATTGTCCCCTGTATAGCAAACCAACACTCGTTTCCCGGCCTGCTCAATCACGATGGGAGCGGAATAGGAAGCCCGATCCTTCAACGCCCGCCATTTGTCTTGTCCGGTGTTCTTGTCGAATGCGACGAGACAGGCCTCCCCCTCGCCGCCGACCTGGATGATCAGGAGATCGCCCTCGACCAACGGAGACGACGCAATGCCCCACTGCGGCATCTGAATCTTATATTCTCTGAACAGGTCCTTCTGCCACAGGATATTTCCTTTGGCCGCGTCAAAGCAGAACAAATGCCCCATCGCGCCCAAGGAGTACGCCTTGCCGTCGTCGATCGTCACCGACGCACGCGGGCCGGCATCGTACCCCACGCCTTCGTAGGGACATTCGTAGGAGTGGGTCCAGAGATTCTTTCCTGTGCGCGCGTCAAAGCAGTGCACGCGTTCGACCTGCGCGGGCTTGACGAGGCGGTCGGTGACATAGACCCGCCCGTCGGCGACCGTCGGTCCGCTGTAGCCGCTCGATATCTCCGTCCGCCAGGCGAGGTCCAACTGCGGCTTGGCGAACTTCTCGACGATCCCCGTTTCGCGCCACACGCCGTCGCGCCGCGGTCCGCGCCACTGGGGCCAATCGTCCGCCGACGCCCCCGCCATCGGAAAACAAGAAGCCGCAATCGCGATGATCCAGCGCGGCGATCGAACGGGTCTAGCCATTCTGAGCATCTCTTCGCCACCTCTCTTCCCTTTGTTCGCTGCCCGGGTACAACATGCGTGTGGATTGTAGGGCCGAACGAGGCCCGCTCAAGTGGAGAAGGACCATGCTCGACCCGCGAATGACCAAACTGGCCGAAGTGCTGGTGGGCTACTCGACGGAGTTGAAACCCGGCGAGAAAGTGCTCATCGAGGCCATCGATGTCCCCACGGAGTTTGTGTGCGAACTCGTCCGCGTCGCCCGCGCCGCAGGCGCCGACCCGCTCGTAACCCTCAAGAGCAACCGCGTGATGCGGGCGCTGATGCTCCATAGCTCCGAAACGCAGATGAACCTGATCGCCGACGTCGAGGCCGCCCGGATGCGCGAGGTGCAGGCCTACATCGGCGTCCGCGGCAGCGGCAACATCGCCGAGCTGTCCGACGTTCCTCCGATGGCCCACAAGCTCTATCAGAACACCGTCTGGCGGCGGGTGCATCAGGAAATCCGGGTGCCGAAGACGCGATGGGTGGTCCTCCGCTGGCCTCACCCGGCGATGGCCCAACAGGCCAACCGCAGCACCGAGGCCTTCGAGGACTTCT
>CAYQZH010000088.1:0-14197 GCA_964421865.1 uncultured Phycisphaera sp.
GCCTACAACCAGGGGATGATGGGCTACAAGACGCCCAACATCGACCGCATCGCCAGGGAGGGCGCGCTCTTCACCGACTGGTACGGCCAGCAGAGCTGCACCGCCGGGCGCGCGTGCTTCATTACCGGGCAGTCTGGTTTCCGCACCGGCCTGCTCAAGGTCGGTCTGCCGGGCGCGAAGGAAGGCTTGCAGGCGCGGGACGTGACCATCGCCCAGTTGCTCAAGGCGCAGGGGTACATGACCGCCCAGTTCGGCAAGAACCATTTCGGCGACCGCGATGAGCACCTGCCCACCGCGCATGGCTTCGACGAGTTCATGGGCTCGCTTTACCACCTCAACGCCGAGGAGGAGTTCGAGAACCCGGACTACTTCAAAGATCCCGCCATGATCAAGAAGTACCAGACGCGCGGCGTGATCCACACCTGGGCCAACCCCGACGGCACGCAGAAGATTGAGTCCACCGGGCCGTTAGGCAAGAAGCGAATGGAGACCATCGACGAAGAGGTCACCAAGGCCTCTTTAGACTACCTAGAGCGTGCCAAAAAGGACGGCAAGCCCTTCTTCCTCTGGTGGAACTCCACCCGCTGCCACATCTTCACGCACTTGAAGAAGGAAAGCGAAGGCAAGACCGGCCTGGGCATCTATCCCGACGCCATGGTCGAGCACGACGGCCACGTCGGCCAGTTGCTCGACAAGCTCAAGGAATTGGGCCTCGAAGAGAACACCATCGTGATGTATTCCACCGACAACGGCGCGGAGAAAGCCACCTGGCCGGACGGCGGCTCGTCGCCCTTCCTGGGCGAGAAGAACACCCAGTTCGAGGGCGGCTACCGCGTGCCCTGCGCGATGCGCTGGCCCGGCGTCATCAAGCCCGGCACCGTGAACAACGACGTCTTCTCCCACGAAGACATGCTCCCCACGCTACTCGCCGCCGCCGGCGTCCCCGACGTGAAGGAGCAGTTGCTCAAGGGCATGAAGGTCGGCGACAAGACCTTCAAGGTCCACCTCGACGGCTACAACATCACCGATGCGCTCGCCGGCAAAACCGCCAGCCCGCGCCACGAGTTCTTCTACTTCAACGACGAAGGCTCGCTCGTCGCGTTGCGCTACAACCAGTGGAAGATCGTGTTTGCCGAACAGCGTGGCCACGGCTTCGACGTGTGGCAGGAACCGTTCGTGCCCCTGCGCTTTCCCAAGCTCCTAAATCTGCGCTCGGACCCGTTCGAATCGGCCGTCCACGATTCCGATTACTATTGGAAATGGAGGCTGGAACATCCCTTCGTGCTGATTCCCGCGCAGGAATACGTCGGGCAGTTCCTGGCCACGTTCAAGGAGTTCCCGCCGAGCCAGAAAGGCGGCAGCATGAGCCTCGACACGGTGCTGGACAGTCTGAGTAAAGGCGCAGGCGACAAGTGACCGCGCGCTGCATGAAACGCTGACTCCACACACCGGGCCGCACCCGTCCCAACCGGGTGCGGCCCCTCTTGGAGCGCGGGATTCATCCCGCTTCATTGGACAGATGAACCCAAGCAAGAACCGCTTTCGAGAAACTCCTACAAGCTGCGTGTTGAGGCGGAGTGAGGCTCGCGCCCCTGTGATCCTCTGCCGTTTTTGTTTGCTCCTAGTTGCTTTCCGAAAGGCACAACCATGAAAACCATATGGATACAGAACCTCCTCTCCGCCACGCTCGGTTGTGCGGTGGCTTTCACAACAACCGTTGTTCAGGCCGCCGACCCGTTGCCCTCGTGGAACGACGGCCCGGCGAAAAAGTCCATCATTGCCTTCGTCGAGAAGGTGACGAAGGAAGGCTCGCCGGACTTCGTGCCCGTGCCGGAGCGCATCGCCGTGTTCGACAACGACGGCACGCTCTGGTGCGAGAAGCCGGTGCCGGTGCAATTGTTCTTCATGTACGACCGCGTAAAGGCGCTCGCGCCGCAGCATCCTGAGTGGAAGGACCAGGAACCGTTCGCCTCAATGCTCAAGGGCGATTTGAAGGCCGCGATGGCCGGCGGTGAGAAAGCGCTCGTCGAACTCGCCATGGCCACGCATACCGGCATGACCACCGTGGAGTTTGAGAAGATCGTCAAGGACTGGATCGCGACGGCGAAGCACCCCACGACCGGCAGGCTTTTCACCGAGATGACCTACCAGCCGATGCTCGAGGTGCTCGCCCACCTGCGTGCCAACGGCTTCAAGAACTACATCGTCTCCGGCGGCGGCATCGAGTTCATGCGGCCTTGGGCGGAGCAGGCCTATGGCATTCCGCCCGAGCAGGTCATCGGCAGCAGCGTCAAGACGAAGTTTGAACTGCGCGACGGCAAGCCGGTGATCGTGCGTCTGCCGGAGTTCAATTTCAATGATGACAAGGGTGGCAAGCCGGTTGGGATCAACCAGCACATCGGCCGCCGGCCCATCGCCGCGTTCGGCAATTCCGATGGCGATCTGCAAATGCTCCAGTGGACAGGCGCCGGGAGCGGTTCGCGTTTCTGTCTCTATGTCCACCATGATGATGCCGGGCGGGAATATGCGTATGACCGCGAGGACGGCCTGGCCAAACTCGACAAGGGACTCGATGAAGCCGCCGCCAAAGGCTGGACGGTTGTCAGCATGAAGGACGATTGGAAGACCGTCTTCCCCACCGCGCCGAGTGAGGTCACCGCGATCGACATCCTGCTGGAGCCGGACGCCACGATGCTCAAGCACGCCGAGGCCAACAACGTCCGCCTGCTTGCAGTCTTCCCGAAGGGCTTCGCCCTCGACGACGCGCACCGCCCGCACATCACCATGATTCAGTGCTTTGTCCGCACCGTGGACCTCGACAAAGTCTATGCGGCCGCCTACAACGTTCTCGTCAGTGCGAACGTGAACGCCATGAAGCTGGAGGCGTTCAAGTTCTACTATGCCCCGGCTGGTGCGGTCGGCGTTGCGGGCATTTGCGCGAAGCCGACGCCGGAGATCCTACAACTGCAAACGGACATCATTACCGCCGTGAAGCCGTTTACGCTGGAAACCGGCCCCATCGGCGCGTTTACCGCACCGCACGACGATCCCGCCACCGACGTAGCGATCATCCAATACGTATCGACGTTCGTTCCCAAGTATGCCGGCGAGAACTTCAATCCGCACGTCAGCACGGGCGTCGCGTTACGGGAATACCTCGACAAAATGCTGGCCGAACCGTTTGAGCCGTTCACCTTCTCGCCGGCGGGCGCGGCCGTCTATCAACTAGGACCGTTCGGCACCGCGGCGAAGAAACTCCAAGAATGGGATTTGAAGCCTTGAGGCACTTTGCTGAACGGTCGTAAGCGTGAGAAACGATTGGAATACCGTTTTTCCCGCAGAACGGACAAGTAGGAATGAGCGGGAAGCTAATGGCAGGAGGATCACATGGGCAAACCGGGAGCAGCGACTCTTTACGAGCGCCTCGGCGGGATTTACAATATCGCCGTGGTGATCGACGACTTGATCGACCGCGTGATGACCGATCCGCGGCTTAACGCGAACCCCGCGGTGGACGAAGCCCATCACAAGGTGCCGCCGGCCGGGTTTAAGTACTTGGTCCGGGAGATGGTCGGGTGGGCCAGCGGCGGGCCGCAGAAGTACTCGGGACGCTCTATGGCCGACTCCCATGAGCACCTCCACATCACCCCACGGGAATGGGAGGCGTTCATGGATGACGTCCGGCAGGCGCTCGACAAGTTCAAGGTCCCTGCGCCTGAGCAGGCCGAACTAAAAGCGATCGTTCAAAGCACGTACGGTGATATTGTGAAAGGCGAACCATGATCGTAACTGTTTTGTTGAGTTTCCTGGCCGGCGTTGTGACGGTGATTTTCCTAGAGATTCAAGGGCTGCAATCTCTGCTGGATCCGTTTCGGGACCTGCTTACGGCGCTGATTCCGGGCGGTTAAGCTGAACAACCCTATCCTCGGAAAGGACGCAACGGTGAACGCCACACCTACACGAAACGGTATCACCGCCGTGCTCGTTTGCATGCTGGCGCTTGGGCGTCCGTTCAGGTAGAGTGTTCCGTAATGCCTAAGACGATTGCTTTCCTCGTCGAGCCGACCGATTTCTCGCTGGTGCAGGGCGGACCGCTCTTTCAGCTTCTCCTGCGCGCCGGACTGATTAAACCCTCCATGGATCTGGCCGTTCGGCGGATCGTCGTGATCTCGCTCGTTGCCTGGGCACCCCTCCTCGTGCTCTCGGTCTTGTCGGGCCACGCCGTCGGCGGGCTTGATGTCCCGTTTCTCTACGACCTGGGGGCGCACGCCCGGTTTCTCCTGTGCGTGCCGCTATTCGTCGCTGCAGAGGTGATCGTCCACCAGAGGATCAAGGTGGTCGTCCGGCAATTCCTGGATCGGGGCATCGTCGCGCCCGAAGATCAGCCGGGGTTTGAGAGTCTCATCGCCTCGGCCATGCGTATGCGGAATTCGGTGCTCGCGGAAGTGCTGCTGCTCGCATTCGCGATCGCCGGGGGTTACTGGCTTTCGAATCGGTACGTTGCAATGCAGGTGGCAACGTGGTTCGCAGCCCCGATCGACGGCCGGACGCAGATGACGGCGGCCGGATACTGGTACCTTTTCGTCAGCCTGACGATTTTCCGCTTCCTTTGGGTTCGCTGGTACTTTCGCCTGTTCGTCTGGTACCGATTTCTTTGGCAGGTCTCCCGACACGTTCGCCTGCGGCTGAACGCACTGCACCCCGATCGGGCCGGGGGACTGGCTTTCCTATCGGGCAGCGTATTCGCGTTCGCGCCCGTCCTGCTCGCGCACACCATCGGGCTTGCCGGCATATTCGGCGGTAAAATCTGGCACGAGGGCGCGACGCTGCCTCAGTTTAAGCTGGAGATCGCCGTCTGGATGCTCTTCCTGATGCTGCTCGTGCTGACGCCGCTTTTCTTTTTCGTGACCCAACTGGCGGACGCGAAACGGACCGGTCTACGGGAATACGGCATCGTCGCCAGCCGCTACGTGGCCGACTTTCGCCGGAAGTGGATCGAAGGTCATTCGGCGAAAGATGAAGCGCTGGTCGGCAGCGCGGACATTCAGTCGCTCGCTGACCTGACGAACAGTTTCGAGGTCGTGCGGGAAATGCGTCTGGTGCCATTCGGACGAGCGACGGTGCTGCGGTTGGCGCTGCTCACGGTGCTGCCGCTTGCTCCGCTGACGCTTACGATGATCCCACTCGAGCAATTGATTGACCGCGCGTTTGGGGTATTCTTCTGAGCAGGCCAAGGTGGCGAGTGCCACGGACGGCCTGAGTAGGCGTCCGTTTGAGAAGAAAGGCTAACAGGGCCGGGCGTTCCGGCCTTGAACCAGTTCGGACGGGTTTGGGGCGATGTCTGATTTGATCCCGGCAAACCCTGACGACGGCGGCAAGTGGGAGCGGCCCCCGCTAAAGCTAACGCTGTGAGACAGCGTGGGCGGGGTCTGAAATGATCCACGATTCTGTGATGGAGATTACGAATGAACCACGCAATGAAACCGGTTTTTGTCTGCCTGTTCGCCTTCAACGTAAGCGTGTCCCTGGCACGCGGGCAACAGCCCGATCAACCCAAGCCGAAAGGGGCTGGAGCCGCCCGAAGCGATGATTCCAAGCAGTCGAATCCTGCGGTAGCGGACAAGCCCGCATCGCCGAACGGCGAAAAGCCGGCGGCCATGCCGTCGCTGATTGAGAAGTTGCCGGACTACTCCGGCGACCTCTCCAAGCGGTCCTTTCTCCTCGGAGACTGGGGCGGCACGCGCACGGAGCTTGCGGAAAAGGGCGTCTTGATCGACCTCGGTTTGACGCAAGCCTTCCAGGGCAACGCCCACGGGGGGAAGAACACCAAAGGTGCGGCCGAATACTCGGGGTCGGTCGATCTCACCCTCAAGTTCGACACCGCGCGGATGGGACTCTGGCCGGGCGGATTGCTCACCTTGCGTGGCGAAACTTGGTTCGGCAACGGCATGCACCGCCACGCGGGCTCGATCATGGCCGTGAATGCCGACAACCTCTTTCCCGTCCCCGGCGATTCCGGCAAGACGACCTTGTCCGAATACTACTTTGCCCAGGCGCTCTCCGAGAAGTTCGTGCTGGTCTTCGGCAAGATGGACCTGGCGAGTGCGCTGGATCAGAACGCCTTCGCCAGCAGCGAGAAGACGCAGTTTATGAATCTTGGTTTGCGGGCGAATCCGGTTCTTTTTCCGTTTGGTCCCTACACTACGATGTCGGTCGCAGCCGTCTACCTCCCCACGAAGTGGCTGAAAATATCCACGGGCATCAATGACAACGATCCGGAAGGCGCGGTGACCAAGACCGGATTCAACACCGCCTTCCACGGCCGTGACTGGTACTCCATCGGGCAGGAGTACGAATTCACCATCAAGCCCTGGGATAAGACCGGCCATCAGCGGCTCGGCTGGGCGTGGACCGCGCGCGATCTGCGCGTACTCGATGCGGACGGCCGAATCCAGCTACCGAGTCTGGGACCTCTTTCGCCGATCGGGCCTGGGCCGCTTGGCCGATTGGCTCGACTGGCCGGGCTAAGCCGACTGCTCGGCGACCCCGAGTCGCAATCCGATGATTGGGTCGTTTACTACAACTTCGACCAATACGTGTTCACGGAGGCCGACGATCCCAAGCAGGGCGTCGGCGTCTTTGGCCGTTTCGGCTATTCCACAGGAAAGGCCAACCCCATCGAACAATTCTACAGCTTCGGTGTCAGCGGAAAAGGGATTCTGCCGGAGCGCGACAACGACACATGCGGCCTTGGGTACTACCACGTCAATCTCAGCGACGATTTGCCGGCTATCTTGGACGTTCATTCCGAGCAGGGTGTCGAACTCTTCTACAACATCGAAGTGACTCCCTGGTTCCATCTGACGCCCGACCTGCAAGTGATTGTCGATCCCGGCGGCGGCTTTCGGGACCGTGACGTCGCCGTCGTCTACGGCGTACGCGGGCAGATTAGCTTCTGACATGGACCGATGCTCTACGGCCCGCGGAAGACCGGGACATCAAACTCGTGTAGTAACTGAAAGGATGCAACAATGAAAACGAAACGCACACAAACCACGATAGCCGCCGCGCTCGTTGGGGCGCTGGCACTCGCAACAACCGGCGCATACGCCGAGGACATTGACACCCGCATCGGCAAGTTGACGTTCGAGAACGGATTCCCATCCGATGCCACCGTTACTCGGCTCTACGACGAGATGGACTTCCAGCGCGCCTGCCAAGCGTACCTGTGGGGTCTGCCCGCGGTGGGGTTCCACGCCCTGCACCTCGCGCAGAGGGACACGCTGGGCGTCAAGGACGGCGAGGTCTGCCTGTACATCGACCTCAAGGACAAGGCAGGGATGCTCACGCCCAACATCACGACCGTCTACGCCTTCTCATTCTGGAACCTGAAGGACCAGGGACCTCTCGTGGTCGAGGTGCCCGCGGGCGCGACCGCGGGGGGCGTGCTGGACATCTGGCAACGGCCCATCACCGACCTGGGCATGCTGGGGCCCGAGAAGGGCGAGGGGGCCAAGTTCCTGATCCTCCCGCCGGGCCACGCCGACCTGAAGGCGGAGGGGTACCACGTCTTCCGCTTACCCACCTTCCAGCTCTGGTTCGCCACGCGCGGCCTCAGCCCCGACCCGAAGGAGGCCCGCGCCACGCTCGAAAAGCACCGGCTCTACGGGTGGGACCAGCGCGAGAAGCCGCCCGCGACGAAGTTCACGCCCGTAGGCGGCAAGTCGTGGTCATCGGCCCAGCCCACCGACCTGAAGTACTGGACCTACCTCGCGGAGGTCCTCGCGCCCGAGCCTGTCGAGGCCCGCGATGGCTACTTCATGGCGATGCTCGCGCCCCTTGGCATTGAGAAGGGAAAGACGTTCAGCCCGGATGATCGGCTCAAGAAAACGCTCACCGACGCGGCCGTGGCCGGCGACGCGATGTCTCGCACCATCGCCTACGCCAAGCGCGTGCCGGGCGCGGAGGTCTGGCCCGGCAAGCGCTGGGAGTACGCCCTCATGGTCGAGGTCAACCAGCAGGGCAAGAACTTTGCGCAGCTCGACGAGCGAGCCTCGTGGTTCTACGAGGCCATCGGAAACACCCAGGCGATGCAGGGCAAGACCCTCGGTGCCGGGCAACTCTACCTCGAAACCAACAAGGACAAGGACGGCGGCGGGCTCGACGGAAGCAAGGCCTACCACCTGCACGTGCCGCCAAACGTCCCCGCCAAGCAGTTCTGGTCGATCACGCTCTACGAGAACCTCACCCGCGGCCCAGTGATGACCGACCAAGGCGCCTCCGACCTCTCCTCGCGACAGGACCTTGAAAAGAACGCCGACGGCTCGGTAGACCTGTACTTCGGCCCGACCAAGCCGAGCGGCGCGAACAAGAACTGGGTCAAGACCAGTCCCGGCAAAGGATGGTTCCCGTACTTCCGCTTCTATGGGCCGCTGGAGGGGTACTTCGACAAGACGTGGCAGTTGCCGGATATCGAACTGGTGAAGTGAACAGTCCAATCAGAAAGGAACGGGCACAGCCATGAAAACCACACGTAGACAAACCCTCCTGGGCGCCGCGCTCGTTGGCGCGCTAGCTCCGTTGTTAACGGCTGACTCCGCGCGGGCGCAGGACGGTCAAAAAGGCAACGCCAAGAAACCCGATGAACCCACCAACCTGAAGTTGCAGGCGGAGCCAGTCGCCAAGGAAGCGGCAAAGGCCGACGAAGGCGGCGACGCGGACCTGGCCAAGAAACTGTCAAACCCCGTGGCCGACCTCATCAGCGTTCCATTCCAGATGAACTTCAACTTCGGCGGCGGGTTCGACATACCGGAAAGAAGCCCCTTGCTGCGGCTTTTGCCCCGACCGGCCGCTCGGTTCGCAAACCGGCTGCTCGGCGAAGACCGGGATCAGGCGTTCCGCTTTCTGATGAACGTACAACCGGTCATTCCCATTTCCTTGTCGCAAGACTGGAATATCATTTCGCGCACCATCGTTCCGGTCCTTTACCAGGACGACTTGTTGGGGACGACCAGCCAGGGCGGCCTGGGCGACACCCTGCAGAGCTTTTTCTTCTCACCCAAGAGCGCCGAGCCTTTCATTTGGGGCGCGGGGCCGGTGATCTTGCTGCCCACCGCCACCGACGACTCGCTCGGAGCTGAGCGTTGGGGGATGGGACCGACCGGCGTCATTCTCAAGCAGGCGGGCCCGTGGACGTACGGCGCTCTGGCCAATCACATCTGGTCCTTCGCCCGCGACGACAGCCGAAACGAAATTAACGCGACGTATTTGCAACCGTTCCTTTCCTACACGTTCAAGACCGCGACGACCCTGACGGTCAATACCGAGTCCACGTACGATTGGATCGAAAACCAGTGGACCGTGCCGTTGTATGCCGGTGTGGCTCAGATCGTCAAAATCGGCAAACTTCCGGTGCAGTTCGCACTCGGCGGGCAGTACTGGGCGGAAGGACCGGACTCCGCGCCGGACTGGAGTATGCGATTCGCCGTTACGTTCCTGTTCCCCAAATGAGAAGGCATTGGATAAGATTACGTACGACAAGGAGAAAAGACGAGATGCAATACGATTCAAGGTGGCGGCTGTTCATGTTCGGCCTCGTGATGATGCTCGGAACAAGCGTGGTGGCGGGTGGATGCTCCAAAGCCAGTCAGGGGAGGTCCTCCGAGTTTGTGGCCGGGCAGCGCATGCGGCACGACCCTGCCTTGCCTTTCCACCAAGTCTGGCGCAAACCTGGGCTCCGCTGGGAGAATTACAGAAAGCTATACGTGGCACCGGTGAATACGGCGTACATGCTCAACACCACCGAGTGGGAGAAGGGGCTTCGTAAGGACGAGATTGAACAGGACGTCCAGAAGCTCGCCCGCTACACGCAGGAGGCCATCAAGAAGGCGTTTCGCGAAGATGAAAAGAAACGCCTACAGGTGGTGGACACCGACACTTCGCAACCGGATGTGCTCATTCTGGAGGTGGCTTTGACCGAGGTGGTGCCCAGCAAGGTGGTCCTGAACGCGATGGGGTATGCGCCGTTCGGAATTGGGTTGACCATTCAGGCCGTCCGCGGCATGGCCGAGGACCGCAGCACGGTCGCGATCGAAGTGCGCGGGAGGGACGCCGCGACAAGAGAAATCGTGTTCATGCTGGCAGACCGTGAGGCGCAGCAGATAGACCCCGTCGGCGTCAAGGGACTAACTTGGTATAGCCATGCGTACGGAATCATCGACACCTGGGCAAACCAGTTCGTACGCGTGGCCAACCGGGACCGCGCGGCGGGCGAAGTGATCGAGGATACCAAACCAATTACGCTCAAACCGTGGTGAGGTGGTATCATTCACAACCGGTTGGGGATGGGCGTAGTGCGATGTCGAGGTTGACTGGCGGGGCCAAGCCCAGCTTGGCCGCGGCTTTCGGAGGTGCGACCCGCGAATTCAGGTGTGTCTGACCATTAGCTTGGCTGTTCGTTTTGGGGAGGTTCTTGATGAATCATCGTAGGGATCATCGGGTTTTCGGTTCTAGGCCTGCGTCCGTCAGCCGATTACTGGTACTTGCACTTGGAGTCATGCTGAGTTCCTGCGCCGCGCCCGGACGTCGCCCCGCCGTTCCGGAGGCCCTAGCGGATCGCGCGGTGGTCCCGGGAATGGCCGCCGTTCGAACGTGGAGTGATGAACTGAGCGACGAATTCCTCGCTGAGGTTATGCGGGCTGCGAAGCAAGAAATCGACGTGCGGCAGGCGGCGGGCGAAACTGGTCCGCTGCCACGTGCAGATTACCTGGCGATTTCGGGGGGCGGCGCGAACGGAGCCTACGGCGCGGGTCTGCTATGCGGATGGACGGCCGCGGGGACGCGGCCGGAGTTCAAATTGGTGACCGGCATCAGCACCGGGGCGCTATCTGCGCCGTTCGCCTTCCTCGGCCCCAAGTACGACGCACAGCTTAAAGAGGTTTACACGAAAACGTCAACCCAAGACCTCATGAAGTCCCGCGGAATTCTGGCCGGGCTGTTGTCCGATGCGCTCATGGACTGCACGCCGATGTGGCGAATGACACGAAAGTACTTCAACGAAGCGATGATGCAGGAGATCGCCAAGGAGTACGCCCGCGGGCGTATTCTCCTGATCGGTACGACCAACCTCGATTCTCAGCGAGGAGTCATCTGGAACATCGGTGCGATTGCGGCCAGCGGAGCTCCTCGCGCCCTGGAGTTGTTTCGACAAATACTGATCGCGTCGGCGGCGATACCCGCGGCGTTCCCTCCGGTGATGATCGACGTGGAGGCGGATGGTCGATCCTACCAGGAAATGCACGTGGACGGCGGCGCCATGGCGCAGGTGTTCCTTTATCCGCCGTCCTTCAACATCAAAGCCACCGTTCAGCGAGATCGGCGGGCCTACATCATCCGGAATAGCCGTCTGGATTGTTCTTGGGCCGACGTGCAACGGCGTACGCTCAAAATCGCCATGCGGGCGGTGGATTCTCTGATTCAGACTCAGGGTATTGGAGATCTCTATCGGATGTACCTAACCTCGAAGCGCGACAACGTCGACTTCAATCTCGCCTTCATTCCCGCGGAGTTCTCGCTCAAGCCGAAGGAGGGTTTTGATCCCGTCTATATGGGACAGCTCTTCGATTTGGCCTATCGCGCCGCCGGCAGCGGATACCCCTGGTCGAAAACGCCGCCCGGCTACTTGGAAGCAAGCGCATCCCAAACGCCCGTTGAGTGAGTACCCGTCACCCTCCGCCGCACCCCTTCGTAATTTGGAGAGCGAAGCATCACCGGCTCCCATGATGGCGAGCACATGGAATAAGGAACCGGAAGCTCGATAACCGGCTGCGGCTCGACAGCCGCTTATGAAACCGCTCCCGTGATCGTGCAACCCGTTGGCGCACCTGGCTTTACGAATGAGGAACGGCGTGTCTTGGGGCCGTGCTTGCCAAGGATAACTGTCCAGGCGCCACGACGCTGCCCGTTCGACCCTTGCGGTCGCCGCGAACCCGCCTCGCGGTCCAGGGGGTTTGCATCCCCAATCCCCTTGGTTCCTGGCGGCCTGGGGATGAGTTCTGCGTAACCGCACTCGGAAATCCGCCGGCACCGAGCAGTCCAGCCCCGACCCACCGGCACCGCAAACGGCATCAAGAACACCCTTAGAAGAATCGTAACCGCCCTGTACGGGATTCTCTCCGGCGGTACGGGCTCACGCCGCGGCCACGGTGAGATCGTCGCAGGCTGGACGATTACGAGCGCCACGTCCAACGCCATCGAACGAACACAGGCGAGCCAACTCGCGCACCAAGTCCGTCAGAGAATCCTCCCTCCGCGTCACACCGCCAACCCCGTGTTGCGCCGACGCGTTTCCGAATCGATTGAGAGGCCTGTGCAGACTCGCACTCGCCGCGGCTGGACGTCGCGGCCTGATTCCTTCCAAGGCGCGATCCTCGTCGCCTTGCGAGACATAGCTCCACAGCCAGCGGCGCACGATGGCGACGAAAAGCCCGCACGGATTACGCGTTCCCACACGAGCGGCGTGCTCCGCCGCCGCGAAAAACCGCAACCGTTCCGCCGAACTTTCACGCACGAGTCCGCTGTCCACGGCTTGCTTGAAAAGCGAATCGAGTCGCACGACGCTCCGCCGATCGTCCGGCACAACGCAGCGCGATGCGGGCTTCCCCGGATTCTCCGTTCGCTGGCGAACACCAAGCGGCTGGCTGCAAGCGGGTTTAGGGTTCTTAGATCCCGAAGGGAGATTATGTTTATGTCTAGGGGGTGGCGATTGGGACACGATCGGGACCGGAGGGGGTGGCGATTTTGAAATCACGCCTCCCGGACTCAAGAATCGATCCGCCGCCTTCGCTCCGCTCCAGGCCAGATTGATCGCCGCCCTTGCTCCGTGGGCGTTGACGTGTGAGCAAGCGGCCGGAACCATCCTCAGCCAGCCCATGCCCCGTAACTCCCTGCGGGCGCGCTTGACCTTGCGTTCATGGACGTCGAAGACATCCGCCACGAAGGTGCTCGAACAGGAGCCGATACCGTCGCACCGTCCTTGGTTCCACCACAGGCAGCGGATCATTTGGGCCAACATCGTGGCGGCCAGCGCGGGACGGCCGTTTCCGGCGAGAAAACGCAGCGTTCGTCGCGGTATCGGAACCGACCGTTCCCGCACGCTGGCGCGTTCGTGAAGCTGGGACAGCATTTTGTCAGCGACCGAATCCACCCGCGACGGACTTTCTTCGCCGCTTTCGCAACAACAGATTTCCATCGGCGTGATCCGAAGCAGGCCGACTCGTTCAAGTCCGTGAACCGATTGCGAGAAACTTACGAAAGGCCTCCATTGAGCGATCGCTCGCATACCAACAACCCTACACCCAACAAGCCATCACGGAAGCGGCGTTGACCGCCTGGTTGGAACGCAACGGCTACACCATCGAAGAATAAACCGGACGGCGTTCCCCGGCGCAGCAAGGCTCGTGACCACGCCCTTCACCCGTGACTTGTTGCACGTCGGCGTGGCACGAGCCTTGCACTCGCGACGCGGAACGTCGCAGCGGGAGTCCCCTCGGACTCCGAACCGAACCCGCAGAGGGAAGGACGCGGGCTCCGCGTCCATAGGGCCGTCGCGTCGGGTCCACACATCAGGTGAACCTATGTAAGCCGAGCGAGAGCGCGTACGGTTCCTTTGCAGTGGCCGGGGCGGACGGTCCGCCACGGCTTTGTGGCCGTATTTGCGAAGGAGCGACGAATGAAGTTTGTCGGCGTGGACTTGCACAAACGTACGCTCTCGGTCTGTGTCCTCGACGCGGGGCGCAACGTGCTTGATTCGGTGAGGATCTCTGGCGCTGCCGGCGATGAGGTTCAACGGTTCTTTGGAGACCTCGGAACGTTCCCAGTCGTCCTGGTGTTCCTTTCCGGGAAAGCGGCAACATTTTTTCCGTAACAAGAGCAGCAATTGCAGAGCAATATTTCCGCACTTCGAGTCTGAAGGTCTGCGGCTCGGGACCCTGTCGCCCATCGCTCAACCGTAGGAGCGAAGCGATTGGGCGATGGGCGATAGGGTGAGCCGTAGACCGGTCTGCGGACGGGTTCCCAGAGCTCGGAGCGGAGGTACGGGCTTTGTTAGGGTATCTCGTGGTGCTGCTGCTTCGGAAAACTACACCTGGAGGCGACCGCCGCGTACGAATGGTTCGTGCGGCTCGTTGAACCCTTCGCC
>CAYQZH010000089.1:0-14189 GCA_964421865.1 uncultured Phycisphaera sp.
ACGGGGTGCACTGCAGCCGCGCCGCACGGTATTTGCCCCAGGTCGGTTGCTCCTGGGCTTCGAGGAACGTCGCCGGCTGGCCCACCCAGCGGGCGCAACCGCCTTGCCCGCTTGCGTCCGGTGGAACGGTCTCCCCGGTGGACGTGCACGCGACGAGGGGTGGCGTGGGATTACCAATACAAGCACCATTGTGCGCCGCGTCGTTGCTCGGGCAAGACGGGGTGTTGCAGACGCAATCCGCGTCCGTGCTGCAGGGGTGTCCGTTATAGTTCGGAGTTGCCGTGGCGCCCGAACAGACACCGTTGATGTTGGTGTCGAACTTGGAGAAGTTTTGCGGCACGGTCTGCGTCGGGAGTGCCGTTGTCGCCACCGCGTTCCTGGGGTTGGGATGCCCCAGCTCGACCGACTCCACCCTGATGGCGTTCTGCCCCGGCGATCCGCTCGCCGTCACCGGCGCTTCGACCCTGAACCGCAGGGATCGAGTGGTGCGATCGAGGCTGAGCGGATCGGAGTCCCAGACGATTTCACCCGGCGCTTGTTGCAACTCGTAGGCCCCCATGTCCACGACCCCGTTGACGCAACGGCGGTTTCCGTCCAAGTCCACGGCAACCAAGTCGCACCCAAAGCCTGCGTTGATCGCCGGCGACCCCGTTTGGAGGTGGTAGTTGTCGCTCGCCGGGTCAAAGAACAATGGATCGGCGTCGAGATTTCCATTACCCCAATCAAGTAGCCATCCGGAATCCATCTGGATGCCCAGTGGTCCATGCTCGATGTCGGAAAAACGGATGGACAATGCACCGCTTTCCGGCCCGAGGGATTCCAGGGAGACGGGTCGTCCATTGTCCCGGCTGTTGTTCCAGAGAATGGAATTGGCGATCGATGTACTACTCGTCTCAAACGCGCGCAGCGCATCGCCGATGCTCGAGGCTTCGTTGCCGACAATCGTGGATTCACCTAACGTCAGATTGCCGCGTTCATTCAAGATCGCGGCGCCGCCCCCGAGCGTGTGGACCTTTACCCGCCCCACCAATGTCTGGGCCGGATCATCAGCGTACTCCAGTCCGCCTGCGGCGAGGCTTGACCAGACGTACCCGTAGGCTTCGAAAAGGTAGTTCGGAAGCACCGGGCCGTCGGGCGCGGCACTGTCATTGCGCAGCCACCGGCGCAGCTCGAAAAACCCCGTATGTGCAGGCGTTAGCGCATAGAGATGGATGTAGAGATCGTGACCGCCTCTGGGCGCACCGTTGAATGTATTCGAATCCGAAAACAGAAGGATCAAGCCGTCCGAGGTTTCGAGCCACCTCCAGCCTTCTCCGGAAATGTTGCCGGGGCCGATCGGTTCCACGACGCGAGTGTTGTGGTTCGCGCGAAAAACATGCTGGCCGCCCGTTCCAGAGCTATCCTGTGCAAAATAGGCGTAGCCGTCACTGGCGCCGAGGACGTCCACGGCGCGAAAGTCCTGATTGGTTGGTGCGCCGCTGGTATCCAGATTGTTGTTGAGGGTGTAGTTCTGCTCAATATGACGCTCATTGGGAACGTCGAGCCCCCATCGCTGCATCCAGAGGGCGGGGTCATTGACCAAATCGTCGACGTCATCGCAAAAAAGGATTGACGAGTGGGAGTCATCGTCGCCGGTCATGACGTAGAGCCGTCCTTTCGGCCCCACGCCCGGCACGAACACACCGCCGTGGAAGTGCCGGATCGCGTGCGGAGCGCACCGGACCAGCACCTGCCAGTTGTCCCCGTTGTTCACGCTATAGTGAATGGTCGGCTGATCTCCGGAATCCGTGGAATCCACATAGTCGATGAAGAACATGAGACCGCCCGGACGTTGCTCGGTCGGCCCGCAGTGCACGAGAGATCGTTGGAGTACATAGCCCGTCGGGATACCGCTCAGGCGTATCTGAAAGGCCTGCATCCCGTCGGGCGATTTCTGTAAATTCCCAATATCGTTCTCATAAGAATATACGAAGATTCCCGCGTCATTGAAGTAGAAGCGCTTCATGTAGTAAGGCAGAACGAATGCCCCCGCCTTCTGGAGACGCTGATCAGGAATCAGCGTCGGATCGTATACCCAAAGCTGCTCCCACGTCAGCGCCCACAACTTTCCGCGCCAGAAATCCAATCCCACAGCGCCGTTCAGCGGTACAAGCTGGTCCGAGGCGTCAATCCACGCAGGACCTACTCCCTCTCCCAGGGCCGAGTTGGCGACCAGAAGAGTGTTATTGATCGTCACGTCGGCTGTGTTATTCAGGATGCCACCGCCGCGATTCGCTGAGTTGCCCTCGATTCTGCAAGCGGACAGAGATACCGTGCCGCCTCTGCAATACATAGCGCCGCCGGCGTCCGCCGAATTGCCCAAGATCGTCGTGTTGTGAACCTTTAGGGAGGCTGGCGTCACTGACGTCGCCGGGTTCTCCCAGTGGATTCCGCCGCCGTTCAGTGGATCCTTCTCGCTGTCGTCAGCGGAGTTAACCGTAATCGTACAGCCGCCGATGTTCGTTTCGTCGCCTTTCTGTGCACTGGGATTATCGCTGTTATACGCATAAATCCCGCCGCCCCAGTTGTTCGTTATGACGCTTTCCTGGACACTGGGGCAGCTATTATACGCAAAAATGCCCCCGCCTCTGATGCCCTTATTGTTCTTGATTGTGCAGCCCGTAATCAAGGCGTTGCTTCCATTCCAACAGGCAATTCCGCCGCCGCGCTGCGCTTCGTTGCCGCTAATGACGCAGTTCTCAATCGTCGGGCTCGACGCGAGCCCCGTCTGGCTCGACCGGTCGCACGTCAGCCTCGACGGGGCGCAGAGGATCGCGCCGCCGGTACTCCAGGTGTCGCCATTCTGCCACGTCGTCGGAATGGATATGCGTTCGCAGGGTGGCGCATAACCGCGGATGATCGTCAAACCGACGACCTTCGCCTCGCTCGTTTCGCCGGAATGGAACCTGAACGCCCGATGCGGCTCCCCGGGCGATCCGTTACAGTCGATGATGCAGTTGTTCGGACCATTCTCACTCTGGACGGTGATGAGTTTGCCGTGAAAGTCGAGGTCGCGGTTTCCGGTCCCGGTGTACACGCCGTCGGCGATGCGGACCTCATCACCGTTTCTCGCCGCGTCAATGGCCGCCTGCAACGTCGCATAGTCAGCCGGAACGCGCAACACGGCGGCGCCCGCGGATCCGCCCGCGAAGCCTCCAAGAACGACGCATGAGATCAACACGAAGTAGAGTCGCCCAGGCGCGTCGGGCTGATTTCGTACCGACGCGACACGACCCAAAACATCCTCCACGCGCATCCTCCAGTCGGGACTCGCAGACCTTGGACCCACCCGCCCTTCAGACAGGTGCGTCGTGCGCCTAGTTTGCCATAGCCCGCCCAAGGCATTATATCCGCCTCGCGTCGCAATTGCTGGAACCGTCTTATGGGACCCTTGGTAGCCGATCGGATGTTGCGTTTTTCTGCGACACGCCGACAAGCAAGTACAAGTCCCCGATCCGTCGCCATATTCCTACCGGCGGTTGGATCCGCGGCGCTTCCCTGTTTGCCGGAACCAAGATGACCGGGCGTTGAGCGTCGAGCGCTTCGCGGGCGACCTCGGCGCGCAGTTTGTTCAATATCTGTAGCTCATCATAGTCGGCACGGAGCGCTTGATACCGCACCGCGAACTCGGCCATGCGGTCCTCGACGATCACGATGCCGTCGGCGCCGGCGAGGGCGACGGCCTCACGGCTCATTCGCTCCGCGGAGCGCTCCGCGATCGACCACGGCGTGAACAGATAGACGTAGTCATCGCGGTACGGTTTGTGCCGCTCCACCGACGCCAGCACTTTCCAATGTCGCGCGACATCGGGCAGAACGGCGTATAGGCAAGGCGTCAGGCCTAGCAATCCGTAGGCCGCGGTGAGGGTGAGCGTACGGCGCACACCGGACGCGCAATCGAGGAACCCGGCGAAGCCAATCCCCCCGAAGATCGACAGAAGCACGTACATCGGCAGGAAAAAGGTGTGTTGGTCCACGATCGGGTAACGCACGACAAAAACCGCATGGATCACAAAACCCGCGAGCAAACCGCGTCTGACCAGCGTGGGCACGCCGAACCTGCCTCCCGCCACAAGGCCGTACGCCGCCGCGGGCAGAAGCAGGTTGGGGAAGTTCAGCACGATGAACGCCGCACTGATCAGACACCGTCGCGCGGACAGGGTTGTGTTGAGTACGTCGCGGTCATACGCATGTCCGAACAAGGCCGAGCTGAGCGTACCCGCGAAGTCATGGGTGGCGACCAGCTCGTTGAGCACGATTACCCCGTATGGTGCGGCTCCGATGAGCCACGCGCCCGCCCCGGCCGCGAGACCGCGGACGCGCATGGCCCGCGCATGAACCGCGTGCAGGGCGATGACGGCCAACACCGGCGTCGTGAGTGATGCAAGCAGATGATTGGAGATGCCCAGGCCGTTGAGGAAAAAGGCGACCCAGAGAAAGACGGGTCGCCGCGTCCGAGCATAAGCGATCACGCACCAGCACTCTGCCGAGAGAAGCGCCGCCGCGAGCGCGTAGGTTTCCGTGAGCGTCGCCATTTGCCAAAACGTGTGCGCCAGGGCGAGCGACGCCGCGGCGAGAATCGCAGCCGGCCATTGCCGAGTCAGCCAAACCACGCACCCAAACGTGTTCGCAACCGCGATCGCGGCGGCGAGCGCGCTAACCAGCGTGACGGCGAAACACGGCTCCAACAGGTCAAGCGAGACGACGAACCGTCCCAGCCAGTGGTGCAGCGGATGACTCAACGCCAACCCCAGCGGGTTAACGGGCTCTTGGGTCACGACGCTTAGGATGTGGTATCCGGAGTCCTGCCATTGCGCCCCACGATTCGCCGTCAGGCCGAAGAGCAGGCCCGCGAGCCCGAAACACGTCGCCCAGCCCAGATAGACGCACCGCCCGTTCGCGCAGGAACGGCCGGCAGGACCGTGGGCTGCCTCGGAAATGCTTCCGGGATTACGTGGCCGCGTCACGTCTAGGGAAGGGGTAATCCCGTCACCCTCGCCTCAAAGATCAACTTGTGATTTACCACGCCCTGCACATCCGAAATGATCCGTCGTGCGCGATGCTCGACTCCGACCCCCAGAATGTACAGACGCGCCGGCGGCGCGACCGTCTCACGGAACTTGCAGTTCTCCACTCCACCGAATCCGATGAAGGCGTCGCTGCCCAGGGTCTTGGCCAGAACCGCGCACGCTTGGGCCGCCATTTCAAGCATCAGCATGCCGGGCAGGAGCGGCCGGCTCGGCACGTGTCCACGCACCCACCAGTCATCCGGCCTGATGTCGGCGTACGCGACGATCCGCTGACCATCCGGATCGACCATGCACACGCCGTCCAGGACGCGAAACTCGAAACGATGGGGAAGCCGTTGATAAATCTCGTCCTTCGTCAGGCAAACGTGATCGAGGTCGATTTGCTCCAGGTCAATCAGCAAAGGGGGCGGCATGAGGCCTCGATTCCGCGTGCGTCGCCGATCCTATTCGGCCCACGACGGATCCAAGAGGTGGCTGTGCGACGCGAACTCGAACTCAGACGCGAGCACTTGCGGGGTGCCACTGGCGGCTTGTCCGCCAGTGCACGGGCAGACAAGCTGTCCGTGGCACCCAACCCGAAGAATCAGCCTTGACGCAGCACTAGGTCGTGGGCTGGGAACGGACCTCCAGGATCTTCTTCCGCACCGTTTGCGCGGTGTCCTTGATATCCTGCATCGCTTTTCGGACACGCGTTCCCGCGGCCTTATTGCCTCCCGACGCCTTGGCGACGTCGTCAGCGGCGGCCTCGACTAGCTCCTTCAGCCGTTCATACTCCTGCATGTTGTCACTCTCCGTTGGTTGCCAACCGGACGAGGGTGTCATCCTACACACGCTACGCGGCGCGGCGGAGTGTAACCGAGGTTCCCCGCCCCCGCCAAGTCAATCGCATACCCCTCATCGGCTCTGCGGACCTAAAAACTGCGGTTTTATCGCCCTGACGCGACCCAACGGGCCAATCGCCACAGCAATTATAATTATAATCAAGAACTGCATCGCTTTTGATACTAATATTAGTATTACTGAATCTCCTATACGCGTGGATAAACAGACGAGGTCTAGCCCCAATACGGTTCACTTAAGAATCACAACTGCCTGTTCCAACGAAGGTTGTGGAGGTCGGACGTGGCAGTGTTCGGCGCGTTTTTTGGGGAAGTTGGACATCTTCTTTTTTACGACGCGGGGGTTGATGCGGTGGTCGCGGAGCGGCAGCCACCCCTGAGCGAGGTGAGCAATCATGCCGGCATAGAGCGTCGGCAAGGGGGCCGCGGGAGCGGGGCGCATCAGCGGGGCGGTTTCGCGGAGGACGCGGACGGCATGGAGGAAGCTCAACCGTCGCGGGTCGATGTACACCGACAGGCCGGCCTCAGGCCTGAAGTCACGCACGGCGTTGCAGGCCAGGAGGATGCCGTAGAGTTCCTGCGGCACACCGCAGGGCGTGTCCCGGCGCGCCGGGACGAAGATGCACGAGGCCATCGAGTTGATGGGTCTTGAGTTCGTCATTCCCGATTTCGATTTCCCAACGCTCAGGGTAGAGCACCACGAGTTCCGTGGCCGGGTACGCGTCCGCATCGAGCACGGTCGTCACCGCCCGGTGACGCTCGCCCTGACCGGGGCGGTTGGGGTCGTCGAGCGAGCGCCGCGAGAAGAGCGAAGTTCAAAGATCGAAGAAGGCGGTGAAGCGGACTGCCGATTGGCGCTGCCGAGCGCACGTCCCGCGACCGGATCATCCTCGACCTGGACAGGTCGATGAGGCGAACCGCCGCCACGAACGCCCGAGCCGGGCTGTCGTCCGGCCCCTACGGGGCCGAGGGTTGTGGCCACGGGTGGAGTACGCCGCTGGCGGACGGAACCCGTGGAAAACGGGCGCGGCCGTCGTCCTTTCGTCAAGAAAACGTGCAGCAGGATTTGTGAGTACGTGCCCGGCATCACGACTCCGTCGCCCCTTCGGGGCGAGGAAGAAGAAAAACGCGACCCCTTCCCACGGGTTGCGCTCGTCCGCCTGCGGCGGACTCACTGCACACGTGGCTACGACCCAAAGCCCCTCTGGGGCTTGTCATCCTCTTGGTTTTGTATCGCAAAGCACATGTCCCTCGACTGAAGCATTCTCGACTGGGGTCGCGGAGCGCCGGGATGCCCCGTCGGGTGCGTCGGCGCGTCATTTTCTTGCCTTTCGACCGATTGGATCAGATTCAACAATTTCATGAATGCTATCCTTCTTGTTTCGGTTGCATTTCCGGCATAACAAACGCAAGTTCTCAACCGTTGTCGGACCGCCACGAGATTTGGGAATTACGTGATCAAACTCCACCCTGTCGTCGGGAACATTCTGGTTGCATGATCGACAAATCTGGCCATCTCTCCGAATGACCTGCAACATGACGTCTCGCGGAATGCTGCGACTTACCCTTCGACCCTCCTTTGTTTCCGTAAAGGGTTCAGCCGAGAAGAATACGGGACAAATATGTCCAAAGACAGAACATCGCAGTTCATCGGTTTGGAACTGACTAATCCAATGCAACCGCTCGGGTTCAAGACATAGGATCTTTTCGATTGCCTGGTATATTTCGGGCAGCGTTTTTAGGGTTCCGCTCTTGACGGCATTTACCCAGCTCTTGTAGCTATTCTCGATTTCTGTGATCTCCTCCTCTTCCCATGGCAAGGGGAAGAACTCGACAAGTGGGCCATAGGGGCAATACTTCAACTCCCAACAAGGCTTGCATACCATGGGTCTCAACCGGGGTTTCTTCTTGGCCGATTTACGTTGTTTCTTGGGCATCCTCTATGCGTACATCTTTTGTTTGTATGCTTTCCAGACAAACGCGCTTTCCGGTTCTGCTGCCATATAACACTCCGCCGGAATTTACGCGTAAAGAGCGTAAGGTCGCGCGCCTGCCGTCGCAAGGGCGGGATGGCGCATTGGTCGGAGCGGGGGATTCCGGTCTTCGCAGCATGGATGCTCAGGCCGGGGGTGGGTGCAGGCGACCCTTTCAGGGTCGCGGTTTGGTGGTGTGGCACGTGTCCGCGGGCTTGCGCCTGCGGCTCTGACAAGAGGCGTGCAGGGTGACCAAGAGTGCGTCCTGAGACCCCCTCACCCTGCCCTCTCCCCCAGCGGGGGAGAGGGGTTATGGGAGGCACTCCAACGACGCTAGGCGACCCACGCGGCGAGCATGGTGATGTCGTCGCTTTGCTCGGCCGGGCCGACGAAGCCGGCCACCTGTTTTCGCACGTGTTTGACGAGCGCGGCGGGGTTCAGGTCCGTGCGATCGGCCAAGCTCCGCAGCAGACGCTCGCGGCCAAAGGGTTGGCCCGCGGAGTCGAGGGCCTCGCTCACGCCGTCGGTGTAACAAAACAGCACGAAGGGGTCGGGGCCGATATCGACGCGCGTCGACGGGAACTGCGTGTCCGCGTCGACGCCCAGCGGAAACGCGGCGTCCGAATCGAGTTCCTGCGGGGGCGTCCCCACGCCGCGAGCGACCAACGGCGGCCAGTGTCCGGCACTGGCGAAGGAGACGACGTGCGAGGCCGGATCGACCAACGCCAGCAGGCAAGTGATAAAGCGGGAACGGGTCGCATTCTGGCAGAGGAAGCGGTTCCAGCGGGTGAGTAGGGTGCCCGGATCATCCGCTTCGGTGATGCTCACGCGGACGGCGGCCTGGAGGTTCGCCATCTGCAACGCCGCGGCCACACCCTCGCCGGTGACGTCGGCGATGAGGCACCACAGACGTCCGTCCTCGCGCTCGATCACGTCGTAATAGTCTCCACTCACCCGCCGGCCGGGATCGTTGAGGGCCGCGACCTTCAGTTTGGCGTGGTTGGGCAAGTTCGTCGGAAAAAGCCCGTTCTGGATGGATCGTGCGACGTCCAAATCATGGTTCAGCCGGATCATCTGCCGCTGATCGTCGACCAACTGGCAGTTAATCAGCCCGATGCTCACCTGACGGGCGATCGCGGCGAGAAAGTCGATGTCCTCGTTGGTGTAGGTCGTGGAGCTACTCAGCCGATCTCCGTAGATCACGCCGAGGGTCTGGTCGCCGTGCAGGAGCGGGACGCACATGGCCGAGCGGATTCCCTGCTGTACCATGCTCACGCTGGGGTCGATCCGGGCGGCGCCGTCGTCGGTGAAGATGGCCCGCTCCCCATGTTCCAACGCCCGGCTCAACAGGGTGCGACTGATGGTCAACTCCCCCTCGGCCCCGCGCAGGTTTCGGACGACGGGCCAATCCACCGCCCGCTGGTTGCGACGGCGGATGCCGATCGCGCTCCGCTCGAAATGCAGCGTTTCGACGCAGATCGACATGGCTTCTTCGAGGAGTCCGTCGCGGCTTTGCAGCGTGGTCAGCCGCTCGCTTAGGTCATAGATCATCTCCAACCGACGCTGCGAAAGGAGCAGCCGCTGGTCACGGGTGAGGTAGTGCGTCGCGCGGCTCTGGGTGAGGTCGTCGGCGACCACCACGGACGTCGTCGAATGGGACATCGAATCGTGGAACACCGCGTGGGTCGCACCGATGAGGATGCGATCGCCGTGCCGCAGCGCTGCGGAAGTGCACGGCTTGTCATTGACCAGCGTGCCGTTCTTGCTCCCCAGGTCTTCGACGATGAAACCCATGGCGGTCGGCGAAATACGGGCGTGCCGACGGGAGGTGCTGGGGTCGTCCGTCGGAATTTCACAGTTCGCGTCCCGCCCCAGGGTTTCGGGGTGGGGACCGAGTTTGTGTCGGATCGTGCGGCCGTCGGCTAGCGTGATGATGAGCTCACCCATGTGATGACCCTCGGTTACGCCCCAAGCCGCAAAACGATCCTCGTCGACGCACTACGGCTTTCCGTCGCAGGTGCATACGAGTCGCCCGCAACCGGGGCACCCCTTTCCGTATTTCTCCTCCAACGCTTCCGTCAGATTCACGTCGTTGATGTTGGCCAGTGTGACCAACCACGCAACCACGTCGGCGAACTCGGAACGTTTCTGCGCCGGCGTTCCTTCTCGTAGGGCCGCCGCCAACTCCCCGACCTCCTCGCACAACCAAAGGAAGGTCGCCGGCGTGCCCCGCTGACGGTCCTTGTCACTGTACATCTTCTCGATCAAGGCTTGGAGATCGTCGATCGTCATCGCCGAATATGGTACCGAAATCCGCGCCCAAGAGCACGCAGGCGCATCACAGGGGCGACGCGAAACCCGCGGGGTCGGAAGCGTTAATCGTCGCCCAGGGGGATCACGACGTTGTTGTAGTCGAGGAGGGTGCCCTTGGCCCGCTCGAGGTCGATGATGGCGACGTTGTAGTCCACCATCGCGCCGATGATGGCCCGACGGGCGTTGGCGAGGCTCTGCCGGGCCCCCAACTCATTGTTGAGGGTGTTGATGTCCTTGCGTTCGGCGCGGGCGACAATCGAGTCGACCTCCTTTACCCGTGCCTCGGCCGCCTCGAAGCTGGGGCCTATCTGATCGTACGACGTGCCTAACGCACGCGTGGCGAGGTTCACGTCGAGGATCACGTCTTCGAAGACCTTCTTGAGCGACGCCACGGCCTGAAAGTATTGCAGGCGCGACCGCTGATGGGCGGCGCTCGGTCCCCGATTCCCGATGGGCATCTCGAACTCGACGCCGACGAAGTATTCGATGAAGTGACTGCGGGTGAGCTCGTCGAAGGACTGGTCCGCGTTGACGCCCAGCCCGTCGGAGGTTTGGCGGAAGGTGAGATCGAAGCGCGGCAGCTGCCCGCTCTTGGCCCGACCCTCGGCGATCTTTGTACTGGCGACGCGCAGCTCCTGCTGCTTGATCTCCGGGCGGTGGTCGAGGGCGGTCTGCACTTCGGCCAATCGATCCACAACGATTCGCGACATTTGCGGAGCGTCATCGGGGATGATCTCAATGTCGTCGGCCAGGTTGACGTCGTCGGAGTTCATCGCCGCCGTCAGACGGTCCTCGGCGTCGAACACCGCCGCTCGGCGGCGCACGAAGTCGAACCGGCTCTGCTCCAGGTTCGCCTTGGTCGCCGCGATCTGCACCGGCGTGATGTCGAACGTCTGTCGGGCGACGAGATATTCGTAAATGGTCTCGTACTCGGCGAGCAGACGAGCGCTGATGACGATGTCGCGGCGGGCCTGCACCAGCCGCCAGTAGAACTCCTCGACCTGCCGCAGCGTGTCCCGAACCTGAACGCGGAAGGCGTAGTCGCTGATCCGACGGTCGTTCTTGGCGAGAAGAATCAGCGACCGGTTGAAATCGATGCCGAAGTTTCGCAACAGCGGTTGGCGCATCTCCAACACGAAATTGCTGTCGTACTCCGGGTTGATCTGTTGGAAGGAGAGCGCGGATTTCGTGCGACTGAGCTGGTAGGCTCCGCTGACCGACATCCCCGTGGGCAACACCTTGCGAACGCCGTAACTCGACGTGAACGAGTCTATGTTGGTCGCCGTCAACTGGCTGCCCGAAGGGCGATCGACCTTGTTTTTCACGACATTCGAGAAGAACGAGGCGTCGAAGGCGGCCTCCGCTTCCACCACGCGCGTGGCGTCGATGGCCGGGTTGTAACGGAGGATCTGGATCGCGTAGTTGCTCTCCAACGCTCGACGGACGGCCTCTTGCAGGGTGAGGTGGATTTGCCGGCCGGGGCGGCGGATCGTATCCATTCGCTCCAGGACGCGCTTGCCCTGCTCAACGAGGGTCTTGTCGCCGGCCTGCTCCGCTTTGGCCAAGGCGTCCAGCGCCCATGGTCGATCCGCCTCTGGATCGGGGATGTGCCACCGTAGCCGGTCCGCGGGGATGGATACGTCGCCGCTCCCGCCGCCCACCGCGCCGTCGCCGCTGAGTTCAAGATTGGGCAGCGCCAACGTCAGGGAATCGCCGTCGGTTTCAAACCCGGGCGCCGCCGCGTCCGATCCGACCGGTTCCAATCCGCTCGGGGCCGCGGTGACCAGGCTCAAACACCACAACCATCCCAGCGCCGTCGTGTAGAGAATCATTCGTCGGCAAGTCCGCATTGTTGGTGTGCCCGGCAACGCGGGCACACCACAGGCAACAGAGTCACGGCCGAGCCTCGCACGGAACCGCGGCCTCCGCGCCGGGCCGCGATCCTCGATGGCTCGTCGGGCGGCCATCCTAGACGCACCCTTCGTTCGGCGTCAATCGCCGAATTCCCGGTCCCCCGGGGCGATCGACAGTTTCCGACGACCCCCGACGACGAACCGACGGCTCGGGTCCGGGTGATAGAGGGATCCGTAGATTTCCGCTATCCTATTCTCGCCGGCGTCGGGGATATTCCCCGTGGGGCTTGGGCCGGGCAACCCTTCCGTCGGGAGGGTGCGGCCATCCACCGAACGGTGTGTACCGATGAAACCCTTCTTTCGCCGACCGATCGACGACGTGGTCGCCTGTCTGGAGCCGATCGTGACGGTGAGGAATCCGCTCGCGGCGCTCGCACCACTCCTCCTGAGCCTCGTCGTAACCTGGGTGCTCTACGTCCCGATCCACGAACTCCTCCACGCCTACGCCTGCTCGTGGACGGGCGGCACGGTGACGCAATTGGAGATTTCGCCACATTACGGCGGAGCGATCTACGCCAGGTATTTCCCCTTCGTCGTGTCCGGCGGCGAGTACGCGGGGCGGCTGTCGGGCTTCGACACTCACGGTTCCGATTTGATCTACCTGGCCACCGACTTCGGGCCCTTCCTCCTCACGGTGTTGATCGGCGTCCCGTTGTTGAAGCTGGCCGGTCGGCGGCGGAGGCCGATCCTGTTCGGCATGGCCGTCGTCCTCGGTCTGGCCCCGTTCTATAGCCTGCCCGGGGATTATTTTGAAATGGGGTCCATCACGACCACTCGGCTGATCACCCTGTTTCGCGGCGGTGGGGTTTTCGCGACCAAGGCGGGAGCGCAAGCGCCCCTCTTCGAGAAGCTCCGCTCCGACGACATCTTCAAGCTCATCGAACAGCTCTGCACGCAGCCGAGCGAGCTGGGCTTGCAAGGAGCCGGAGGCGTCGCCGCAGCCGTTCCGATCATCCTCGTTTCACTCGTGTTCGCCCTATTGTTCGCATTTGCGACCTACGCCGTGGGGCATTACGTCGCGGCGCTAATCCTCACGCCGTCAAGGTCGCCGGCGCGCTGAAATGGCTTCTTGCACGGCGTTCAACGTCTCTCGTGCCGCGACGTGTCCGGGGTCGATGCGCAACGCTTCCTGGGCGTGTTCCGACGCCTCATCGTACTCGCCGCGATCAAGCAGCGCGGCGGCCAAGTTCGCATGGGCGTTGGCGTAGTTCGGCTGAAGCCGGATCGCTTCGCGGTATGACGCGATCGCCTCGTCTCCCGGCGCGCCGGGACTGCCCACCTGACGCAGCGCCTCGCCCAAGTTGTTGTGGCCCTTTGCAAGTTTGGGATTCAGGCGCAGCGCTTCGCGGTACTCGCCGATGGCTTCGTCCCATCGCTCCTGTTTGGCCAAGGCGTTGCCCAGATTGCAATGGGCGTCGGCGAACTGCGGTTGGATTCGCCGGCTCTCCCGGTAGCCGTCAATGGCTTCCTCCGTTCTTCCCTGCCGGCCTAAGGCGTTCGCCAGGTTGTAATGGGCTTTGGCGAAATCGGGGTTCAGTCGCAAGGCCTCGTGGTAGGCGGCGACCGCTTCATCGAGAGAGCCTTTCCTCGCTAGACCCATGCCCAAGGCGCATTGAGGGTCGGCGAGGTCGGGTCGAATCCCGACGGCTTCCCGATACGCGGCGATCGCTTCGTCGACCCGGTTTCGTGCGAGCAGCGTATTCCCCAGGGCGACGCGGGCGCGGGCATTGTGAGGCCGCTTCGCCGCCACGTCCTCCCACATCGCCAGCCCGCTCTGGTAGTCCTTGTTGCGCTGATAGGTGCCGTATCCCAGGAGCATCACAACCACGACCACGAGCCCCCTTGAGTCGTCCGGGGCGCGTTCCCACTCCAGGAAAGACGACGCAAGATATCTTTCAGAGCGATCTGACCGCCGATCAGGACAACGGCGACCACCGCAGCGAGTGGCAGATACATTCGATGCTCGAAGGCCGGGTCTCTGATCGGAATGAAGCTCGATGTCGGGGCAAGAATCAGGAAAAACCACGCCCCCGCGAAGCCCAGCCACGATCGCCGAATCAAGCCCCATGCCGTCGCCGATAG
>CAYQZH010000090.1:0-14123 GCA_964421865.1 uncultured Phycisphaera sp.
CGGCGCAAAGGGTCGTGCGCACGACTCCGGGCCTACGATAACCGCGGATCATGACGGGTCTCACCCTCCAAAACGTTCGTCCGAGCAGAGAGATGTTACGAGTCGCACGCGGGCGAACTTCGCCATCGCTTCAACGCACGACTCGCAGTATTCGCCCCAAGTATACGCCGATTTGAGGGAGGGTGCAAGTTAGTTCCGCGAAAGATGAGAGGGCGTAGGTAGCGCATTCTGGTGCAACCGGGCTTGGGCAGCGCGGTGTAACTCGTTGGGCCGTGCCCGCGCACGGCTCTCGACCGGCTGGCGGACGGAGATCACTACGGTTATCGTGTTCCGGGTGTGCGCGGATTGTAACCCCGGTCGGCCGCGGTCATCGGTCGCACCGGGGGATCGCCTTGTTTCGATACGACCTGCCTGTGATCGGGTGGCGGCCTCGCACGCGCTCGTGATCGGCGCGGCCATGCTGACGGGCTGTGCGACCGTGCGACCCCAAGCCGACTTCCAGCAAACGACGACCTTGATCTCACAGCGCACCGGTGCGGTCGAGGTGTATGACCCCTCCACCGAAGAAAGGGTGGAGCAACAAGTGGCGGCGATGTTGGAGGATGGTCTAACCATCCAAGAAGCTGTGGACGTCGCCTTGCTGAACAACCGAGGCTTCCAGGCCGTCTTCCAGGACATCGGCGTCTCCCGCGCCGACGTCGTTCAATCATCCCTGTTTGCCAACCCCTCCCTGGCCATGTTGCTGCAACTGCCCGAAGGCGGCGGACGGTCCAAGCTGAGCGTCGGATTCGCCCAGCAGATCGTGGGGCTTTGGCAAATCCCGATTCGCAAGAGAATCGCGGAAAAACAACTGGAGCGAGCGGTCCTGGAAGTCGCCCGCCGTGCGGTCGAGTTGGCCGCGGATGTCCGCGTCAAGTGCTTCCGAGTGCTGTCGCTGGAGCAGGCCAAAGCGATCGCGAACGCGAACGTGCAGCTCGTGGAGGAATCCTTGAAGCTCGCCCAACGGCGGGTCAATGCGGGCGAAGCCTCTCAGTTGGACCTTAACCTCGTGAGAGGGGCATCGCTCGACGCCAAGCTCAATCTGCTCGACGTGGAGCGGGACCAGGGGCGCGCACGGATTGAGCTGGCCCGAGCGTTGGGATTCAGTCGATCCGACCGGAGTTGGACGTTGAACGACGGCGTACCGGACGCCGACGCGGTCGCCATTCGGGATGCCGATATCCTCGCCACGGCGCTGACCGGCCGGTTGGACTCCCAGGCCGCCGCGCTGGCGGTGCAGGAAGCTGACGAGGAAGTGAAACGACAAGTCCGCAGTGTGTTTCCCGATGTCGCCCTCGGCATCGAGGCGGAGAGGGCCGATCGACGCGCGCTTCCCGGTCGGAACATTCTGGCGGATACGGCCCGGGCGTCGGTGGCTCACGGCGGACTGACCGCGCCGGACATCCAATCGCGAGCTCAACGTAACTTGGAGCGCCGACAGATTGTGGATGCGATCGTCGGTCCGTCGATAAACATTACGTTGCCGATCTGGGACCAGAACCAGGCCCAGATCGCAAAGGCACGGTTTAAGGCCGAGGAACGTCGCAAAGAGTACGAAGATTTGCTGGACTCGATCGCCCAGCAGGTCCAAGAGGCCTTGGTGGCCGCGCGAAGCGCGCAGGAGAAGGTCCGGTTCTACCGCGAACAGGCCGTCCCGCTGGCGGAGATGAACATCGAAGCCGCGGGGCGGGCGTACGGCGGCGGCGAGCAAAGCATCCTGGTTTTGATCGACGCCCAGGAGTCGCTGATTACGCTCCGCCGCGCGTCTCTCGACGCCACCCTGGACTTCGCGGTAGCGATGACGGAATTGGAGCGTGCGGTAGGCGGCCGGTTGCCCGAGGCCGCAGAGGAACCGGAGAAGCACGAGGCGCGGGATGGATCAACGCGTGGGAACAACTGACCAAGGGAGGTCTGGAATGTCAAGGCAGCGTTGCCTGGGCCGACTGCTCGCTGTCGTAGCGGGCGCCATGATTCTGTGCCAGCTTGCGGGGTGTACCGGCTCGCCGGATCAGGGGCGGGCGTTCGTCGAGGACTTCGCGCGACAGCTCCTGGCTGCGTATCTTTTTTGAGAAGCCGTCGCAGCGGATCGGGCGACTCGCGGTCGTCGCTGCAAGCAAGATGAGAAAGGCGCCATGATGAATACGCTTACGAAAGTGCTCGGCCCGGCGGTCCGCATCGGGGTCGGTGCCGTCTTGGGCTGCTACCTAACGGCCGGATGTCGCCCGGCGTCCACCACCGCCCAGCAAAAGCCCGACGCCGACGGCAACCCTCCCGCCCATGTGGCCCGCACGCACGACGGCGAAGCGGAGGTGACGTTTGACGCGGAGACGCAGGGTCGCATCGGCTTAAAGGTGGCAACGCTCACCGAGGAAACCTATCGGCCGGAAACCGTCGCTTACGGAGCCCTCGAGGAAGATGCCTCTCGCGTCTTCACGCTTCGAGCGCCGGTGGCGGGCGTGGTCCGCGCTCAGGCGAACCGTGACTGGCCGTCACTCGGCGAGTCCATCGCGGCGGACACGGTCGTCGGCTGGATTGAGCTGCGCTTAGGCCCGGTCGAACAAGTCGACCTCGCCACCCGTGCGTCTCAAGCCCGGGCCGACGCTGACGAAGCCGCGGCCGCTCTGGCCGCGGCGCGGGCGTCGTACGAGAACAAGAAAGCCCTGAACGCCGGCCAGAAGGTGGTCTCCGACCGCGCCCTGGAGGAGGCGGAGGCCAAGGTGAAGAGTGAGGAGGCTCGCGCCCGGTCGGCGGCCCGGATCATCGAACTACTCGACTTCCGGCAGAGCGCCGAGGAGGGCATCTTGCGGATGCCGTTGCGGATCGGGCAGGACGGAGAAGTCGCCGAAGTGGGGATCCGTCCCGGCGAGGCCGTAGAGGCGGGTCGTGTACTCCTCAAAGTTGCACGCTATGACGCCCTGTTGGCTCGCGTCGAGTTGCCCGTTGGCGACGCGTTTGATCCGACCTCGACGAGTGCGCGGATCATACCCATGGGGTTCGAGTCGTCCTCGCTGGTGGGCGCCCGCGTGGCGCAGGCGGCGGCGACCGAGGCACGCTCACGAGGGTCCGTCTTGTTGTTCCGTGTGAACTGCGGCAGCTTGCCGCTACGGCCGGGCGCAACCGTCCTCGCCTACCTTCCCGCTCCGGGCGGAGGACAGTCGGGCGTGGAGATTCCCCGATCCGCCGTCGTCCGATCCCGCGGACACGCATGGGCCTACGTGCAATCATCCGACGACAGTTTCGTCCGCCGCGAGGTGCCGGTCGCCCAAGCGACGGAGCGCGGCTGGTTCACGGCGAGCGGATTCACGCCCGGCGACCGAGTGGTCATCGAGGGCGCCCACGCGCTGCTTTCCGAGGAACTCAAGCCGGAAATCGAACGCGAGGAAGTCGCGGTAGAATAGTCGCCGATGCTCGCGTTCCTGGTCGAGAAGTCCATCCGCTTCCGCGGGGTGGTCATCGCCCTCGCGGTGCTGACGAGCGTGTACGGCCTGTACGTCGTCCGTCATGCGAAGCTGGATGTCTTTCCTGATTTCGTCGCCCCACAGGTCGTGATCCAAACCGAAGCGCCGGGGCTCTCCCCGGAGCAGGTGGAGGCGCTGGTCACGCGGCGGGTCGAGAACGCGGTCAACGGCGTCGGTCACCTGGAGTCCGTGCGTTCCCAGTCGGTCCAGGGATTGTCGATCGTGACTGCGGTATTCGGGGAGGAAATGGACATCTTCAGGGCCCGACAGATGCTCAACGAGCGGTTGGCCGAGGTCGGCGCCGAATTGCCGCTGGGCGTCAAGACTCCGAAGATGACGCCGCTGACGTCGTCGACCATGGACCTCATGAAGATCGGACTGGTCTCCGAAGCGCTCTCTCCGATGGAGCTTCGCACCTTCGCAGATTGGACGGTCCGACCCCGACTGCAGGCCGTGCCCGGCGTCGCCGGCGTCAACGTCTACGGCGGCGAGGTTCGACAGTTGCAGGTGCGAATCCACCCCGACCGCTTGGCGGCGTTTGATCTTTCGATTGAGGACGTCCTGACCGCGACGCGCAACGCCACGGGCGTTCGAGGCGCGGGTTTCATCGAAACGGACACGCAGCGCATCGTCGTGCAGACCCAGGGCCAATCACTCAACGATCAGCAATTGGGCGACACCGTGTTGGCGCCCCGCGGCGGCGCCGGGGTGCGCCTGCGCGATGTCGCCGAGGTCTCGAACGGCCCGCAGCCCAAGTTCGGCGACGCCCTGCTCCAGGGCAAGCCGGGCGTATACATCGCCCTGCTGAGCCAGTACGGGGCGAACACCCTGGAGGCGACCCAGGCCGTCGAGGAAGCCCTCGATGAAATGACCCCCGTATTCAAGGCCCAGAACGTCAACTTGTACCGCGATCTTTTCCGTCCCGCCAGCTTCATCGAATCCGCGATTCATAACATGCGGGATTCGTTGCTGATCGGCGGAGCGCTTGTGTCGCTTGTGTTGTTTCTGTTTCTGTGGAACTTTCGGACGGCCCTCATTTCCATTACCGCTATCCCCCTCTCCCTGTTCGTCGCCATCATCGTGATGAACGCCTTTGGCGTAACCCTCAACACGATTACGCTGGGCGGACTGGCCATCGCCATCGGCGAAGTGGTTGACGACGCGATCATCGACGTGGAGAACATCTTTCGGCGACTGCGCGAGAACGCCGCCTCGGCGAATCCTCTTCCGGCGGCGCGGGTGGTCCTCAGCGCTTCCCTCGAGGTCCGCAGCGCCGTGGTGTATGCGACGCTGATCGTGGTGTTGGTGTTCGTCCCCGTGCTGACGATGTCGGGTCTGCAAGGGCGGCTCTTTGCCCCGTTGGGACAGGCGTACATCCTCGCCGTGTTGGCCTCGCTCGCGGTTGCGCTGACCGTGACGCCCGCGTGCGCCCTTCTCCTTCTTCCGCAGAGAGCGCAACGCGAGGCTGAACCCCGGTTCATCGCCGTGGTGAAGTCCGCCTACCAACGCTTGCTCACCCCGCTCTGCCGGCACCCGTTGATCGTCATGATCTTGATTCTGGTTCTTGCCGTCGCCACCGCGGCGCAACTGCGGCGCTTCGGGGGAGAGTTCCTGCCGCAGTTTCGAGAAGGACACTTCGTCGTGCACATGAACACCGCGCCGGGCACGTCCTTGGGAGCATCACGGCAGTTGGGCGCCGTGGCCGCCAAGGAGTTGCTTGCCCAAGAGCACATCCTTACCGTGCCGGAGCAAATCGGCCGCGCCGAGTTGGGCGAGGATCCCTGGGGTCCGCACCGCGGCGAGTTTCACATCAACATCACCCGTGATCTCGGCGGGGGTGAAGATGAGGTTCAGGAATCCATCCGCAAGGTCCTCTCCCGCATCCCCGGCACCACCTATGACATCACTACCTTCCTGGGCGACCGCATCGGCGAGACGATCTCCGGCGAAACGGCCGAAGTGGTGGTGAGCGTGTTCGGCGACGACCTTGCGGCCCTCGATCGTGAAGCGGGGGACGTAGCGGCCGTGCTCGCCCGGATTCCCGGCGGCGTCGATGTGCAGGTGGCGTCACCGCCGGGAGCGCCGCAGATGATCGTGCAGCTCCGCCCCGAACGGTTGAAACAGTTCGGCTTTCAACCGGTGCCGGTGCTCGACGCCATCCAAACCGCCTATCAGGGAACCACGGCCGCTCAAGCCTATGAAGGAAACCGCGTCGTCGATGTCGTGGTCCTGTTGGACGATCGGGCCCGGCGGGATCCGGAGGCCATCGCAGCGCTGCTCCTGCGAAACGAGGCGGGACTCCGCGTTCCGCTGCGCGAACTGGCCGAAGTGTATGGCACGACCGGCCCCTATATGGTCCTGCACGACGGTGCCCGACGGCGACAGACGGTGACCTGCAACGTCCACGGTCGAGATGTGTCGTCCTTCACGGAAGAGGCGGCCGCCAAGGTGAGCAAGGAGGTCCGTTTCTCGCCGGGCACGTACACGGAGTTCAGCGGAACAGCCCAGGCGCGAGCCGAGGCGCAGCAGGAGCTGTTTCTCCACTCCGGGATCGCCGCGGTCGGGATCGTCCTCTTGCTCGCCATCGTGGTGGGGACCCTGTCCAACCTTCTGCTCGTGCTGGTGAACTTGCCCCTGGCTCTGGTCGGTGGTGTGCTGGCCGTGGCCTTGACCAACGGCTCGATTTCGATCGGCGCCCTGGTCGGCTTTGTGACCCTCTTCGGCATCACCACGCGCAACTCCATCATGATGATCTCGCACTATGAGCACCTGGTCACGATCGATGGGATGCCCTGGGGGTTGCAGGCCGCCTTGCGGGGAGCTTCCGAACGACTCATCCCCATTCTTATGACGGCCCTCGTCACCGGTCTGGGACTTCTCCCCATCGCATTAGGGGCCGACGACGCCGGTCGGGAGATCGAGGGTCCCATGGCCGTCGTGATCCTGGGCGGGCTCGCCACCTCCACTCTGCTGAATCTTCTCGTGCTCCCGACTCTCGCACTCCGTTTCGCGCGATTCCAGCCCAGTGAGGTGTGACCGCTCGGGGAGGACGCAGACTTTACGGAGAAACCGCTTCCACGCGGAACACGCCGATTTCGGCTTGCTGCGGCGCGCGCAGGCGATCTTGTCCCCGCGCCCGCGATACCATCCTCGTCGCTTCCGAACTGGTTGAGCCTTCGCTGATCGCGATGCGGTGGGAACGCCCGCTTGCTTTCACGCCCAACCTGTGGGACAATCTCCCGTGGATCGGTCGAGGCTCGTATCGCAGGGAGGTGCGCCCATGCCCAATGCTCAGTCCATTCTGCACAAGAAGGGTGCCGATGTGGCCACGGTGGACCGCAAGACCACGGTCCTCGATGCCGCCAAGGCGATGAACGAACAGCGTATCGGGGCCGTCGTGGTCACCGACGGCGACCGCGTCGTGGGTATCTTCACCGAACGCGACATCCTTAACCGCATCGTCGCCGCCGGCAAAGATCCCAAGACCACGCGCGTCGAGGAGGTGATGACCTCCCCCATGGCCTGCTGCCGCCGCGACACCCCCCTCGCCGACTGCAAGGCGGTCATGAGCCAAAAACGAATCCGCCACCTCCCCGTCGTGGAAGACGGCAAGCTGTTCGGCTTGATTTCCGCCGGCGACATCGTCGCCGGCGAAGTCGCCGACCAGCAGGCCACGATCGAATACCTTCACGAGTACCTCTACGGGCGGAGGTAGCGAGGATGAGGTCGAGAGGATCTGAAACCACCCATGCTGATCGGCGAAGTCTCCGACACCCATGATCGCCTTCCGATGATCGACGCCGCATTCGACTTGTTTGAACGCCGCTCCGTCAAAGCCCTCATCTACCCCGTCGCCGACATGCTCCGGAAGCCTAAACTCGATTCCAAGGCCCCAAAACACGGTTGCCCACAGACCGGACTTGTGGTACAATGGCAGTCGCTTGGGCTGCTTTGGGCGGGGACAGATGACGATTCGTCACTCGGTATTGAGGCGCGTTTGTGTCTTCCTTGCGGGGTTGCTGCTGGCGCGAGCGCCGTTGGTTCTCCTCCTTGGCTTGGTCCAAACGCCCGAGGCGCCGGCGCAACAGGACACAGTCGTGGCGTCGGGAAGCGTCGTGTCCCACTGGGGCATCAAGTTTCCCACGCGGACCGGTCCGCAGGCTTTGCTGGATCAACCACCGGACATGGCACCGGCCCGAAGGCAGGCGCTTTGCGACGCCGGATGCGAACGGCTCGATCGTCCGGTCTACACAGTACCGGTGGAGAAGAACCCGCGGCTGGGCTTTGATCAACCGACCGGGCGCGAGGTGCGAATCGCTGGAATCGGATCAGGGTCGGCGCCATCCGCCACGGCCCAGACCGGCGGCGATTTTCTGCTCTGGCGAACCAGCAACGTCAACGTCACGTTTCCCCCGCCTCCTCCGCCACCCCTCGCGCCCCCTGGTCAGAGCTCGACCAACGAGCCCTCGTTGGGGGTAAACGCGGATGTGATTTTCGCCACCGGCAACTGGTACGCCGCACTGTCGCCGGACCTTGGTCTATCTTGGCTGTTCATGAATCCCTTCGACAACTTCCCGGCAGACGGCACGTATGAGACCCCGGGGACCTCTTCGGGATTCTGCTGCGACCAGGTAGTGTACTACGAGCGTTCGCGCGACCTGATGGTGTGGTTGGTGCAGTATAGCACCCCCAGAGACAGCTCCGGTAATCGAACGGCCACCAATGTCCAGCGGCTTGCCTGGGCGGTCGGCCGCCAGAACCTGCTCAACAACAACTGGAGCTGGGTCGACTTCACCGTCGCCGACTTCGGCTTGGCCGCCAACATGTTTTGGCTCGATTTCCCGGATCTGCAAGTGAGCGACAACAACCTCTATTACACGACCAACGTGTTCCCGCTCAACGGAGGCATCCCCGACATCGGCGTGATCGTGCGCATTCCCCTGGACCCAATGAGGGACGGCGGCGCGTTCAATTTCAGCTACCTCGTTGCGAACAGCGGAATGCGAATGTGCAGCGGGTGCACGGACACGCTCTATTTCGGCCGACATGTGGACACTGACACCATCCGAATCTTCCGCTATCCCGAGAATTCAGGGACGATTTTCTATGACGACGTGGACCACGTCGCGTACGGGACTGGTATGATGATTGCCACTTCGCCCGACGGCACGAACTGGGCCGGTTTCTCCGACAACCGCATCCTGGCCGCGTACCGCTCCGACGACGAACTGGGTTTCATGTACGGCGCAACGCAAAAACCCGGATTCCCCTATCCGTACGTGGATGTCTCCAAGTTCAAGGAGAGCGATCGCTCCTATCGAGTAACCGAGCCGATGTACTCAACGCAATTCGGCGTCCTCTATCCGTCTCTCCACCTCAACGCCCGCGGCGATAAAGGCGGCACGCTGGCCGTCGGCGGCGGGACCCGGTATCCGGGCGTCGCCGCCTATATCGTGGACGAATTCACCGGTTTCCATTTCGACGGCTTGACCATCGTACCGGTAGCCTCGGGCGGCGCCGGGCCCGGTAGCAACCGTTGGGGCGATTACCTGACTTCACGCCAAAGCTGGCTCGAGCCGAATAGCTGGGTCGCCAGCGGATTTATCATGCCCACGGCCGCCACCGTGCAGCCCCTAAACGTCTGGTTCAGCCGCGAGCGTGATACGCCGCCCGGCGAAATCACTGTACGGTCCGTGACCGTCCAGGGCGGTGCGTGCCATAGCAGTGGAAGCTCGATGACGGTGACCGTGGAACTGAGGAACTTGGGAATGACGGCGAGGACTGTGCCGCTCGTTCAATGCCGCATCTCCGCGGACGCCGACATTGACGTGAACGATACGTTGTTCGCCTCCACAACCGACGTGTTCGTCGATGCGGATTCGCGGGTGAGTGTCGATTTGACCGCGACCGTTCCCGATCTTCCGAACGGTTTGTATCGTGTCGGCGCCTGGCTGCCGTTCTTCTTAGACCCGGTAGTCGAAAACAACGAACGTGTCTCTGCCACGGTGGTCGGCATCGGCCCGCCGCCGGCGCCGGCGCCGGTTATTGTTATTCAACCGCAAGACGTCGCCGTATGCCCGGGCACCCCGGTCAACGACTTCGTTTTCACGCGGTCGTATTTCCCCCCGTCCTACTTCTGGATTCGCAACGGCTTGCCCTATTCGTTCTCGACAACCCAGGAAAACCTGGTCATCGCCAATCCGCTGCGGAGCGACTCCGGGGTGTACCGATTGGACGCCCAGAACCAATGCGGCACAACGTCCAGCAACGAGATCATCGTGGCCATCGGCGTTTTCATCCGGCAGCAACCTCAAAATCGGTCGGCGCCACCCTGCGGAGATGCCAGTTTTTCCCTTCAAGCGCATGGCGTTGGCACACTGAACTATCAATGGCGGCACAAGGGCGCGGCGCTCGTGGACGATGGCCGAATCACGGGTGTGCACAGCTCGACCGTCCGCATCTCCGGCGCTCGATATGACGACGAGGGTTCGTACGATTGCGTCGTGACCGACGCCTGCGGCCCGGTCACCAGCAACGCCGCCACGCTGACCCTGCCCACGCCCACCTGGGTTGCCCGAAACGAGATCACCCGCCCCGGGCAACGAAACTGGACCGCGACGGCGTATGACGAGAATCGCCGCGTTTTGGTGCTCTTCGGGGGCTATGGTCCCGGCACTGCCGAGTTCGGTTCAGGGTATTACGGCGATCACTGGGAATACGACGGGGTAGAGTGGGTCCGACGATTTCTGACGGGAATCCCTACGGCCCGCTACAACCACGTGATGACCTACGACAGCGATCGCAAGCGAGTCGTTCTCTTCGGCGGATCGGGCAACGTGGCTCCTTTCAACCATACAGACCTCCTGGAGTTCGATGGCACGGCGTGGAGCGTCCTCAAGTCCGGCAACGACCCCGACAGCCCGCCCTATTACAGCGGTCAACAACTCCTCTTCACCTACGACAGGATCCGAAAGAAAATCCTTATGGTGCGCGGCAACGCCCCGGGCAACAGCAACGACAGCGAGACTTGGGAGTACGCGGTCGGCGACAACGCCTGGACGAAACGTGTCGCTGCCAACGGCTTTCCCAGCGGCTACCTCAACCACATGGTGTTCGACCCGGCGCTCGGCGTCACCGTGCTGTACTGGACCTTCGTCCCTGAGAATCGACAAACCTGGCGATGGGACGGCAATGTTTGGACGAAGGATGCGGTCACCACTCCCCATCTCCTTGATGCGGAGCTTGCTTTCGATGCCACGCGCAAGCGATGTGTTCTATTCCAGTGGTACAATCAGAACACTTACCCGACCGAAAGCTGGTACTATGCCGGTTCCGACTGGGTTCCGATGCTACCCAGCGGTCCGCCGAGCAGCCCTCCCATCGATCTCTATGCGGTGGGCATGAGTTACGACACCCAGCGGCGGGCGATGGTGGCTGCTTTCCGCGATTACGACACAATTCCGCTCGATGTGCCCTTCGACATCTACGAGTACCGCTATCTCGATCGTGTTATGTTCGATCGCCAACCGGAGCACAGCCCCCTGGTGCCCGGCCTGAACACCAGCTTCACCGCATTCGCCGCCGGATACGGGAGTCTTACCTACCAATGGCGGCTCAACGGGCAGGCGATCGCCAACGGACCAAGTCCGGGTGGAGGTACGTTCGGCGGCGCAACCACACCCACGCTCACCATCGACAACCTCGGCGAGGCCGATGCCGGCGTCTACTCCTGCTTCGTCTCCAACACGTGTGGCGGTGAGGTCAGCCGGGCCGCACGGCTCGGCAGATTGCCCCAGGACCTCGACGGAGACGGACATGTCGAAATGACGGACTTTGCGCTCTTCCAGGTCTGTTTTACCGGTGCCGGGCTAGGACCGCCGGCACCCGGATGCGGTCAGGCCGACCTCGACCATGATGTGGACGTCGACGACTCGGACTTTGCCATCTTCCACCGCTGCTTCGGCGGTGCCGAGGTACCCGTGAATCTAGATTGTGCGGTTCTGTGAACTTGGCACGGTCTCAGACGGCCGAACGACGCGCGATTTCAGCGACGTGGTATACCCAGACCCTATCCACAGGCACGAAGGGGGGTTACCCTGCCGCTTGCCCAAATCGCCATTGGGCGTTGGAACAACTCCGCCTGCCGCCGGCCGCCTGCGCGGACGATCTTAAGCCGCGGCTCGCGTTTGCAAACCCATCGTTAGACGTTATAAGAAGCCGACATGCTGATCGGCGTAGTTTCCGACACCCATGACCGCTTACCGATGATCGACGCGGCGCTGGAGTTGTTTCGCCGGCGCTGCGTCGAAGCCGTCATTCACCCCGGTGATTTCGTGGCCCCGTTCGCGGTCCGTCGTCTGCGGCGGTACGAGGGGCCGATGTACGCCACCTACGGTAACAACGACGGCGAGCGCGCCGGCCTGAAGGCCCTGATGCCGCAGGTCGTTGACGGCCCCCTCCACCTCGACCTCGGCGGGCGGCGGATCCTCGTCCATCATTTCGTGGATTGGTGCGATCCCACGGACATCGACCGGGCCGACATCATCCTCACCGGCCACACGCACGAGGTGGTCAACCGCTTCGACCGTGGCAAGCTCTTCTTGAACCCCGGCGAGTGTTGCGGCTGGGTTCATGGGCGGTGCACCGTGGCCATCCTTGACACCGACGGCCCTTCCGCCGAAGTTTGCGAACTGGAGCCCACGGAATGACGCACCCACCATTGCCTATCAGAGCCGGGAGCGGAAGCGACCGGACCATCCGGGGGCGACTGAAGTTCAAAGTTCAAAGTTCAAAGTTTGAAACAGGCGTCCTCACGGTTTTCATGGTCGCAACGTTGACGGTTCCATCCGCCTGCGTCCGTCGCACCATCACCATCACTACCGAACCGCCCAACGCCCGCGTTTTCCTCAACGACCAAGAGGTGGGGCGCAGCGCCGTGTCCACCGATTTCCTCTGGTACGGCGATTACGACGTGACCCTCCGCAAGGAGGGGTACGAGACGCTGCAAACCCACTGGACGATTAAACCGCCTTGGTACGAGCACATCCCCCTCGACTTTTTCGCCGAGGTTCTTTGGCCCGGTCAGCTTCACGACGCGCACGCTCAACACTTCGTCCTCGAACCGGCGAAGACCCCGACCCAGGAGGAGGTCATCAGCCGGGCCGTCGAAACCCGCGACCGAGCCCTCGACGCACGTAAGTGATTCGCCGCCAGAGCGCCCTACGCCCCGACGTGTGCCCCGCCCGTTGCCTCGGGCACGCTATTCGTGAAAGACCTCCCCTGCTCCATCGAGTTGCGCTGGGAGGGTGTGGTTCCTGCCAAAGTGGCAGTGCAGGCCGCGTGGCGGACGTGAAATGACAGGACAGCGATGCCGGGGTTAAGCCGGGGCACGGTCGCCGGCCTGGCGGATGCTTTACGTAACTCGTTGTTCCGCAACAGGTTAGGATCGCAGCCGCGCCGACATCACTCTCGCGGCGAAACTGGCATTTCGTCTGCAAGTGGTCTTCCGGGCGCAGGATGGTGCGTGGAGATGCCCTGCGCGGAGCGCTGGCGGGGGCGGGGGCGAAGCCCCGCCCGTTGGCCGACAGCGGAACCCCGCATAGGCTTGCGTCTACGGAAACCAACCGCGGTCGCGGATCGACTGCGGCAGGAACTTGAAAGGAGAAGACAGAAAAATGGCAAGATTGAACATCAGGCCGCTCGGCGACAAGGTGATCGTGAAGCGACTCGAGGCCGAGGCCAAGACCGCCGGGGGGATCGTCCTGCCCGACACGGCCAAGGAGAAACCCAAACGCGGCATCGTCCTCGCCGTCGGCAACGGGAAGCTCCTCGACGACGGCACGCGCAGTGAAATGCAGGTGAAAAAGGACGACGAGGTTCTCTTCACCAACTACGCCGGAAGCGAGATCAAGGTCAACGGCGAAGATTACATGATTATGGACGAGTCGGACATCCTCGGCGTCGTCGGCTGACGCCGAAGGAATTACAAATTACGAATTACAAATTACAAAACGACGATATCGCGACGCGGCTCGGTCACATCGACCGCAGCCTTCGTAATTCGTGATTAGTAATTCGTAATTCCCAACCAACGGCTTGGAGCAGAACGGAGACAGTGATCTATGGCAGCAAAGCAGATAGCGTATCAAATGGAGGCCCGCGAGGCCATTCGTCGCGGTGTCAAGCAGTTGGCACGAGCGGTCAAGGCGACGTTGGGCCCCTGCGGGCGAAACGTGGTCATTGAAAAGTCCTTCGGGGCCCCCACGGTCACCAAGGACGGCGTCACGGTGGCCAAGGAAATCGAGTTGGAGGAGGCCTACGAAAACATGGGCGCTCAGATGGTCAAGGAGGTCGCCTCCAAGACCTCCACCGTCGCCGGCGACGGCACCACGACGGCGACCATCTACGCCGAGGCCATCTACGACGAGGGTCTGAAAAACGTCGCCGCGGGGGCGGAAGCGATGGCCCTCAAGCGGGGCATCAGCCAGGCCGTCGAGACCGTCGTCGAAGAGCTCAAGAAGATGAGCACCCCGATCAAGGGGACGGCGCAGATCGCGCAAGTCGGCACCTGCGCGGCCAATCAGAACGCCGAGATCGGCAAGCAGATCGCCGACGCCATGGACAAGG
>CAYQZH010000091.1:0-4685 GCA_964421865.1 uncultured Phycisphaera sp.
GTCGCTTCGCCAACGGCCGTCGGCGCGGAGATGAGCACGGTCGTGCTATCCCATTCCGCGGGCGGCATCTGGCAGGCCACAAACCGCCGCCAGATCAGGTCATAGAGCTTGGACTGCTCGGCCGTGAGCCTGCCGCGAACCGACTCCGGCGTTCGCGTCGCGTCGGATGCACGGATCGCCTCGTGGGCCTCCTGCGCGCGCTTGGCGCTGCCGTAGAAGTTGGGCTTCTCCGGCAGATACCGCTCGCCGAACTGTTGGCCGATCAACGCGCGGACCGCCTCGATGGAGTCACGGCTTAGGTTCGTCGAGTCCGTTCGCATGTAAGTGATAAGCCCGACCGTGCCTTCCTGTCCCCCGAGGTCGATTCCCTCGTAAAGTTGCTGCGCGACGCGCATGGTCCGCGACGGAGCGAAGCCGAGTGCGCTGGAGGCCGCCTGCTGCAACGCCGCAGTCGTGAACGGCGCGTTGGGTTTCGATAGCGTCCGGCGGGTCTGAATATCACTGACGGTGAAGGGCGGCGCGTTGCCGGTCTCGGTTCGTCCCTTGAGGACGATCGTCTTGAGGCCCTTGTCGGCGTACGGCGTGAAGTCGCGTTCCTCGACTTGCTCGCAGACAAAGCCCAAGGCCTCGGCCACTCGTCGGGCGTCGTCGACCCGTGTCGGGCGAAACTCCTCTCCGCCGACCTTCACCAATTCGGCATAAAGCGAAGCGTGTTTGGCCAACCAGGCATTCCGTTCTTTCGCCGTCCGCCCGGTCTGCGCCTCTTTGCCGCCGGTCAGAAACTTGTCCCACGCCTGGGCGTGCGCGGCCGCCTTGGCGACTTCGGTCGCAAAACATCCGAGGATCCGCCACGATTCCTCAGGGACGAATGCACGAATCTCTTGCTCTCGTTCGACGATGAGCCGAACCGCGACGGACTGCACGCGCCCGGCGGAAAGCCCCTTCCCGATCTTCTGCTGGAGCAACGGGCTGAGTTGATACCCGACGATTCGGTCCAGCAGCCGGCGGGCCTGCTGGGCGTTGACCTTATCCATGTCCAGGTCGTGGGGGGCTGCGAACGCCGCGTGAATCGCCGACTTGGTGATTTCGTTGAACACGACCCGTCGAGTGGATTTCGGATCGAGGTCCAGGGCAGCCAGCAGATGCCAAGCGATCGCCTCGCCCTCTCGATCAAGGTCCGTGGCGAGGAAAACGCTGTCCGCCTGGCTGGCGGCCTTCCGAAGTGCCCCGACCACCTTCCGCCGAGCGGCCAGGACTTCATACACCGGCTCAAAGTTGTTCTGGAGGTCGATCCCGAGGTCATGGACGGGCAGGTCGCGGACGTGGCCCATGCTGGCCATCACCTCGTACCCCGATCCGAGGTAGCGGTTGATGGTCTTGGCCTTCGCCGGCGATTCGACGATGACCAGCGATTTTCCGCTCTGTTGCGACTTTTTCGCCACAGCGTACATTCCCGCCATGCAGGCCGAACGCCCGCTAACTCTCGTCGGCGACGGTCGTTACTATCGACCAGGGGTGACGGATACTCCAACCGCCGATTATAGCGCCCCTCCGACTTGGGTCGGGTTGTGTAACAGGGTGGCGGCTGGGTGTCAAATGGGGGTATTTGGACCGGTCAGCCTCAAGGTTGCTTTTTGACGGCAATCGCGTATAGTGTCAGATTTGCATGGTAAGTGACATAACCCTCGTCGGTTGAAGGATTTACGTTATGTTGATGAAGTTCTTCCGCAAGCACAACAAGCAGCTCCTGGCGTTTTTCATGGTTGCCTTGATGATTGTCTTCATCGGCGGCAGCGCTCTCCAAGGGCTGATGACGCCGAAAACGAACCCGGTTGTGGCCAATTCCAGGTTCGGTCCGGTCACCCTGGTGGACCAACAGACCGCCAACGACCAGACCCATCTGCTCGAGCTCATGCAGATGGACTGGCGTCGGCCGGTGCCGGGCGGGGGCAAGCCGCTTGAGGTGGTCGACTGGATTCTGCTTCGCCGCGAGGCCCAGGCACTTGGGGCCTCGCTCACACCCGCCGCCGTGCGGGCTTCCGCGACGGACCCGTCCTTCCTGGACCGAATCAACGATGTCGCCCAAGGCCTGCGGCAAAAGCCGGAGGTGATCCACGCGGCGATGGCCGATTTCCGATCCGTGCAACAGGCCGCCATGGCCGTTGCCGGCTCCACCGTTCCCAGCGAGGCCGAGTTGATGACCGCAGCGCGCGACGCGCTGGAGACCGTTTGGATCCGTGCCGTCCTCCTACCCGCGAAGGCGTTTGTGGACGAGAACGTCTCCTTTTCGGATGCCGACATTCAGGCCCAGTTCGCCAAGTATCGTGATAAGGAGCGCGGCGGGGGGTTGAACTTCGGCTACTTCCGTCCGCCCAGTCTCAAGGCGCAGTACGTGAAGATCGACCGCCAAGCGATCGCCGCGGCCGTCGGGGTCGCCAACCTCGAACGAAAGGCCAAAACCTATTACGAGGAGAATCGCACCAAGAATCCGGGGTTCCGCAAGAAAGAGGCCCCGCCCGGCCCCGACCCGGCCGCCGCGGGGTTGATCGCGGGCCCCCCGACCCCTCCGTACGACCCCTATTTGGCGTGGGACGACGCCAAGGACATCGCCGTCGAAGTGCTCCGCAAACAAAACGCCGATCAGGCCGCCGAGCGCATCGCCAACTGGCTCGTGCAATACGCCGCCGAAAGCTGGCTGGAAGTCGAACGCGGCAAGGACGGATATCGGGTCGCGCCGGAGGGCGTTTCGCGGCCGGACTATTACGAGGACGTGATCCGCCACATTCCGGCCTCGATGGCTTTTCCCGGCGCGGTCACAGCCGGCGCCACGGACTTCTTCACCGTGGACGAAGCGCCCGACGTGCCCGAGCTCGGCGTCGCCCGATTCCGCCCGGAGCGCGGCGATCCCCAGTCCTTCGCCGCCCTGGCGTTCCGAACCAAGGCCATTATTCCCAAGGTACCCACGGAGGAGGGGACGAATTCCGCGGACTATTTGGCGACCTTCCAGTCGTGCTCTTTGCCGCTCACCCACGATAAGACCGGCGACCTCTACATCTTCCGAATCGCGGACGCAAAACCGGCGCACGCTCCGGAGTCCGTCGCCGAAGTTCGCGATCAGGTGATGGACGATCTGCGTTTGTTGAAGGCCTACGAAGTCGCGAAGGCCCGAGCCGAATCCTTGCGCTCCTGCGCGGCGTCGGGGACCCTGCGCGAGGCCTACGAAGCCGACACCGAACTCGTCGCCTTTAAGGAACGGAGTGAGGGCGCAAAAAGCGGCTTTTTCGAGCCGCCCCCCATGAGCCGCGTCCTGAAGCATCAAGCCGCAATGGGCCGTTCGCCGAACGGAGTCTTCGTCGGACTGGGCATCGAGTACGTGCCCAACGAGGTTGTCGATCAATGCTTCGCCCTGGAACACGTCGAGGACAAGATGAAAGTTCTCGAATTGAAGGACCGTGCCGCCGTTCTGCTGGCCGAATGGGTCGAAACCAAACCTGCCCCAGAGGACGACTTCAATACGCTGCGCAAGCAACTGGTCTCACAGCTTGCCGACGCCCGATGGCGCATCGCCGCCGCGGCCTGGCTGGATCCCGAAAAGGTCCGCGCTCGGGCGGGCTTTGCTTTGGTAACCCGGTAGGGGATCCACCGGCGGCGAGCGTGGGGAAAATATTTTTTTTACCCTCTTGCCTTTTGCGGACCGGCGTTCCTATAACCTCAACAGATAGAGGCTTTATCCATACCTCTTTGCTTCTTGTTCGGGGCAGCGCCCCGTCGGTCCGCCGGAGGCGGATCGGAGAAGGTTTCGGCCCCAGCGGACAACCTGGTAACCAACGCATCCGCCGCAGGCGGTTGCTGTGCGGCGCCCGCGCGTTGCGGCGCGCCGTCTCGGCGGATGCGATCGCAAAGATCTCCTCCCTTTCGCGTCACGACCCACCCGCCCGTGACGCGGAAGACCACAGCGCCGCATGTGTCCCCCCTCCAGGCACATGCGGCGCGGCCCTTTTTACGCCGTTGATTGCACCTGGATTATACTCCGCCGCAGGCATGGAACACGTTCAAACCAAGCGGGAAATCGAGCGAACCCTTGCCGCCGCCGGGCTGCATCCACGCAAGCGCTTCGGACAGCACTTTCTGATCGACGGCAACCTCATGCGGCGTTTGGTCGATTCCGCGGAGCTGACGGCGGACGACCTGGTGCTCGAGGTCGGTCCGGGCACCGGCGGGCTGACCGATCTGCTCGCCCGACGCGCCGGTCACGTCGTCTGCGTCGAGATCGACCGGAATCTCGTCGCCATCCTGAACGAGCGTTTTCAAGACGCGGCCAATGTCACGTTCGTCGAGGGCGACGTCTTAGTGAGCAAACACACGATTGACTCCCGGGTCGCGGAATGGATTCGAGACTACCCGGGTTTGCACGGCGGCTGCGTGAAACTGGTGGCCAATCTTCCTTATCAAGCGGCAACGCCCCTGGTGATGAACTTGCTCATCGACCATCCGCAGGTGCGGCGGATGTGTTTCACCGTGCAGGCGGAGGTGGCGGAGCGGATCACCGCTGAGCCCGGGGGCAAGGACTACGGACCGCTCAGCATTCTGTGTCAGGGTCTGTGCAGCCTTGCGACGATCGCGCGCATCGGGCCGCATTGCTTCTGGCCGGCGCCGGCGGTGGACTCGGTCATGCTGCGGCTGGA
>CAYQZH010000091.1:4785-14054 GCA_964421865.1 uncultured Phycisphaera sp.
CAGCCGCTTCCTGAAGTCGTCGAAGCGATGCACACCTGCCTGCGCGACGCCTACGCCAATCCGTCGAGCGTTCATCAGTTCGGCCAGGGCGTACGGCACAAGGTCGAATGCGCCCGCGAACAGGTCGCGCAACTCGTCGGGGCCTCGGCCAAGGAGATCATCTTCACCAGCGGCGGTACGGAGAGCATCAATCTCGCCATCCGCGGCGGGCTGCGCATTCATCCCCATCGGCGTCACTTCGTCACCACAGCCGTCGAACACTCTGCGGTGCTGCGCGTGGCGGAACAGTTGGCGGCCGAGGGGTACACCGTTGACTACGTCGGCGTCGACCAGGAGGGTCGCCTGGACGAGGCCGAGTGGACCGAGAAGATCACCGACCGGACGGCGCTCGTCTCCCTGCTGCACGCCAACAACGAGACCGGGGTGATGTTCGATGTCGCCCGCTTGGCCGCCTTCGCCGCGGAGAAGGGCGTGCCCGTCCACGTCGACGCGGTGCAGTCGGCCGGGAAGGCGCCACTCGATGTCACTTCCTGGCCGGTGCAGCTTGTCAGCATCGCCGGGCACAAGTTCCACGGCCCCAAAGGCATAGGGGCGTTGTACGTTCGACGGCGAACGCGGATCGAACCGCTGATCCTCGGCGGAAGTCAGGAGCGTCTGCTCCGCGGCGGAACGGAGAACGTCGAGGGCATCGTCGGCATGGGGGTCGCCGCGGAGATTGCGGTCCGCGATTGCGAGCGGGTCAAGAAAGATGTGGGCGGATTACGCGACGTATTCGAAGCCGGGGTCCTCGCGAGGGTGCCGTTTTCCCATGTCAGCGGAGGGGGAACGGAGCGCATCTACAATACTTCCAACCTTGCCTTTGAAGGTCTGGAGGCCGAAGCCATCCTGATTTTGCTAAGCGAGGCGGGCATTTGTGCCTCAGCCGGCGCGGCGTGCAGCAGCGGCTCGTTGGAGCCGTCGCACGTGCTCAAAGCGATGGGGATCGACGATCGCATCGCCCACGGCGCGATCCGGTTCAGCCTTTCGCGGTTCAACGCCCGCGAAGAGATTGACCACGTTGTCTCCATCCTGCCCGGGTTGTTGTCGCGACTGACGGTACTCAGCGCTCGTTGACGATGCCCAGGATCGGCACCGAATGGCCCATCCCGAAGGAGAATCGGTTTCTAATGACGCGCCGAGCGGAGCGCGGGCGGCGCCTACGTTCGCGGAGGCGCTTCGCTTCTGGCTCAAGCTGGGTTTCATCAGCTTCGGTGGCCCGACGGGGCAGATCGCCATCATGCACCAGGAATTGGTCGATCGAAAGAAATGGATCGGCGAGCGCCGTTTCCTGCACGCCCTCAATTTCTGCATGTTGCTCCCCGGACCGGAAGCGCAGCAGTTGGCGATCTACATCGGCTGGCTCCTTCACGGCACCCGCGGCGGATTGGTCGCGGGGATTCTCTTCGTATTGCCGTCGGCGGTCCTCTTATGGGCGCTCAGCGCCGTGTACGTGACCTACGGAACCGTTCCGGCGATCGCCGCCGTGTTCGCCGGACTCAAGCCCGCGGTGACGGGGATCGTCGCCCACGCCGTGGTGCGGATCGGACGGCGCGCACTCCGCGCGCCCTTGCTATGGGTGATCGCCGCTGCGGCCTTCGTCGCGATCTTCTTTTTTCAAGTTCCCTTCCCGCTGATTGTTTTTGCAGCCGGCGGCGTGGGCTTTCTTGGATCAAGGATTCACCCCGCCTCCGTCGCGGCAAGGCTGTCTCACGTTGACGAAGCGAACTCCCCAGACCCCGATCCAGGCCAGGCGGGTCAAGACGTGACCGGGTCACTTCCGCTCCTGCGGCGATCGTTGAGCGTGTTGGCGGTGTCGCTCCTTCTATGGTGGGGACCGATCCTTGCGTGTGCCTTGACTCTGGGCTGGGGTCACACGATCGTGAGGCAAGGATTGTTTTTCAGCAAGGCCGCCATGGTCACCTTCGGCGGCGCCTATGCGGTGCTTCCCTACGTCGCTCAACAAGCGGTCGAACGCTACGCCTGGCTCTCCCCCGGGCAAATGCTGGACGGATTGGGTCTCGCCGAGACCACGCCTGGACCGCTCATTATGGTCCTGCAGTTCGTGGGGTTTTTGGGCGGGTGGAACAATCCGGGCGAATGGCCTCCCCTCGTCTCCGCGACCGCCGCTTCGCTCATGACGACGTGGGTCACGTTCGTGCCGTGCTTCCTTTGGATCTTCCTCGGAGCCCCATACATCGAGCGCCTCCGCCTGCAAACCGGGCTCAACGCCGCGCTGTCCTGCATCACCGCCGCCGTCGTCGGCGTAGTCCTGAACCTCGCCGTCTGGTTCGCGGTGCACGTACTGAATTCGGGGGCCGGATCCATCGACTGGTACGCCTCGGCGCTCGCGGCGGCGGCCTTCGTCATCCTGGCAACGACGCGATGTGGAATCGTTACGGTGGTGGGCACCGGCGCGGCACTCGGCTTGCTGCGATTCTGGCTCGGCGTGTAGCGTTCAGGGCGCTCGTCGTGAGTTTCCCCCGCGGCGCGCGACACGCTGCCCGCCGATTCAGAACGGCACGAAATCGTCGCGGGCGATGCGCAGCGGCTCCGGCTCGTTGGAATAGTTCCCGAAGCGTGTGAGTTTCTTGTTGAAACTCAGGGTGATCGCTCCGGTCGGGCCGTTGCGCTGCTTGGCGATAATCAACTCGGCGAGACCCTTCACCGTCTCGTCTTCGGGCTTGTAATACTCCTCGCGGTGGATGAGCAGCACGACGTCGGCGTCCTGCTCGATGGCCCCAGACTCCCGCAGGTCGCTCATCAGGGGGCGCTTATCCGCCCGCCCCTCCGGCATCCGGTTCAATTGGGCCATGGCGATGACGGGAATGTTCAGCTCGCGGGCGAGGCTCTTCAACCCCCGGCTGATGCCCGCGATTTCGACCTGCCGGTTCTCCGCCTTCGGCGTGTGCATGAGCTGGAGGTAGTCGACGAAGACCGCCTTGATCCCGTGCCGCTGCTTGAGCCGCCGAGACTTCGACCGAAGTTCCATCGCGCTCATGCCCGGAGTATCGTCGATGAACAACGGTGCGGTCTCGAAATCGGGGCATACGTGCATCAGCAGATAGTTGATCTCCTCTTCGGAGAGCATCCGCCGGCGCAGCTTTTGGGCGTCAATGCCATGACCGTACGCACAAACGAGGCGTTGCGCGATCTGGGCGCTGCTCATTTCCATCGAGAAGAACAGCACCGGGTAACGGTGCTCCAGGGCAAGGTGCTGGGCCATGGTGAGCCCTAATGCGGTCTTGCCCATCGACGGGCGACCGGCCACGACAATGAGATCGCCCGGCTGAAAGCCGCCGGTATACTCGTTAAGCTGCGTGAAGCCGGTCGGAACCCCGGTGCAGACGCCTTCATCGCGGCTCTCCAGCAGCGTGGCCAGCCGCCGCATCTCCTCGCGGATTTCGATGGCGTGTCCACTGACGCGGCGCTCCGTCACCGCGAAGATTTTCTGCTCGGCGACATCGAGGATGTCCCGCGCGTCGTCCACGGCCGTGTAGGCATGGTCGGCGATCTGCGACGTGCAGCGGATCAGGTCCCGGAGCATGCCCTTGTCGCGGACGATCTTGGCGTAGTGCTCGGCGTTGGCCCATTCCGCGAAGCTCTCCGCGAGCTGGATCATGTATTCCTGCCCGCCGACGAAATCGAGCAACTCGCGGCGGCGCAGCTCGTCGGATACGACGATCAGGTCGATCGCCTTGGCGGGGTCGTCATAGAGGTCGAGCAGGACCTCGAAAAGTCTCTGATGGACGGGCAGGTAGAACCAGGGGCTGTCGCCGCGGCCGATGATGGGAATGACCTCGGCGATGGCGTCCCGGCTCATCATCATCGAGCCGATCAGGGCCATCTCCGCGTCCAGGTCCTGCGGAGGAAGTCGCTCGGGGCGCGCCGTCAGGGCGCTGTTATTCGTCGCGACCGTCGTCATCGGCGCCGGCCTCCTTGCCGACTTCGTCCGTCACCCCGGCCTCCGCCTCATCGCTCTCGTCGGTCTTCTCGCGGACCACCCACACCTTGATCTGGCTGTGCAGGTCGGCGGCAAACCGTACATCCACGGCCACCGTGTCGAGGCGGCGAATCGGCGTGGTGAGCGCGACGTGCTCGGGCAGCACGACGTGACCTTCTTCGGCGAGCGCCGCAACGATCTCCCGTCGGCCGACCGATCCGTACAAGACGCCTTCTTCGTTGGCCCGCGCCCGGACCGTGATCTCGACGCCCTCCAACCGCTGGGCGGCCTCTTCCATCCGCGCCCGCTCGCGGGCAACCTCGTGCTCCGCGACCTTCCGCGCCTCCGCCAGCCGGCGAACGTTGACCGCCGTCGGCTCCGTCGCCAGCCGCTGCGGCAACAAGTAGTTTCTCGCGTATCCCGCGGAGACGTTGACCATGTCCCCGACGATCCCCAGATTGTGAACGGTCTTGCACAACAGTAGTTTCATGGTCCGACTTTCAACCTTTCGCTCTACCTTGTACCCCGATTCCCTCGTCGCGCCGGTATCGGCATCTACGATCCTCGGCCACCAATCCGAACCGGGAGCGCCAGCGACCGGCCAAATGGCCCCGCGCTTGCGCTTGGGGTTCGGAGAACACTCGCGCAACGCACGGTCATCTAAAACGGAATATCATCGCCCGACGGTTGCGGGGCTTCGTACCCGCCAGTCGCACCGGCCGGCGCGGGAACCCCCGCGGCGTTCGCCTCTCCCGCACGTCCTCCGGCCTCCCCGCCGCGACCGCCGCCGAGGAACGTGAAGTTATCCACCACGACCTCGTGTTTGCTGCGCTTGTCCCCTTCGGGAGTAGTCCACTGGTCGAGCTTCAACCGTCCTTCCACCAGGACCGATCGTCCCTTGCTCATGTACTGATTGAACGTCTCACCGGCCTTGCCGAACACCGTGCAGTCCACGAAGCACACTTCCTCGCGGGCGTTCCCCTCGCGGTCCTTCCATTTGTGGTTTGTGGCGATGCCGAACTTGCAGACGGCCGTGTTCGCGGGCGTGTAGCTCAGTTGCGGATCCCGCGTCAGATTCCCGACCAGTATGATCCGGTTATAACTCGCCACGTTGCGTCCTCCGATCTTCTACCCGCGCCACGCTCTGTCGGCGTTTCGGCGTTTCCCTATTTCGGCGTCTTGTATTCGACCGCCTTCGTCGCCGCTTCGGTTACCGCGTCGTCGGCATGTTTGGGCGGACCCGGGCGCCGTCTGGCGCGTTCGGCGTCGCCGCCGCCGTCCCGGCTCTCATGATAATGGCCCCTCGACGGCCCCCGGTCGCCCCAGCTCTCGCCTTCGCCCCGCTCCGACTCCGCATGTTCGGCGCGAGCGGCGGCGGCCTGTTCCATCATTTCCGGCGTCAAGTCGTCAGCCCGCAGGACGAGCAAACGCAGGATATGCTCCGAAAGCTGGGCGTCCCGCTCGAGCGGAGTGATTTTGTCAGTGGGGGCCTTGAAAAACACGAGGACATAGACCCCGCGCTTGCGTCCCTTGATCTTATACGCGAGCCGACGCTCATCCCACCTGCGGCATAGGAGAATCTCCGCCTCCGCCCGGGTCATCAACCGGCGGATTTCGGTCTCGCAGTTCTCGAAGGAACCCCCGAACGTCGGGTCGAACAGGAACATCGCTTCATATTGGTTCAACGTCGATCATCTCCTCACACGGTCGCACGCTCTACCGGCCGTGTGCCACTGCCGTGTCGGCAGTGGCGGCCACGGCTGACACAGCCGTGGCACACCTTCATTCACCCGACGGCTCCGCATTGAAGCGGGTCATCGTCAATTCCGCACCGTTCTCGATCCAACACTCCCCCGCATCGGCGGCCCGCTCCGTCGCCCGGTCCATGATCGCCTGCTCGGTCTTGTCGAAGCAGCTCAGCACATACGCCGCCGCATCGCCGAGGGCCTCACCGATCCCGATCCGCAACCGGCACCAGGCGTCGCTGCCCACGCGGTCGATGATATCCTGCAGGCCCTTGTGACTGCCCGACGATCCGCCGGCCCGCATCCGCAACCGCCCCAGGGGAAGGGCCAAGTCGTCGGCAATCACCAGAAGGTCCGCCAATTCCAGTTTGTAAAACCGCCCCGCGGCGACCACCGCCTGACCGCTGCGGTTCATCAACGTCGTCGGTTTCAACAAGGCGACTCGTTCGCCCCCTACATCCGCTTGCCCGAACCACCCGTGAAACTTCTCCGAACCGAGGCTGACTCGCCAGCGGGAGGCCAGGATATCGACAACCTCGAACCCGACGTTGTGTCGCGTTCCGACGTATTGCGGCCCCGCGTTGCCCAATCCCACGATCAACTTCACAACAGAGGGTCACAACCGCCGTCGCCCCATTCGCAACTCGACAATCGACAATCGACAATTGACAATCGGCCATTGGCAATTGGCAACTGGCAATCGGCCCGGCATCCAACGGATGCTACTTCTTCTCCTTCTTCTCCTCCTTCTTCCCCTTCTTCTCCTCCTCCCCCTCCTCCACTTCTTTCTTGATTCGTCCGATGCGTTCGGGCTCGGCCACCGCCTCGGCACCCTCGACCGGCGCGACCGGGGCGACGACCTCGGCCGCGAGCAGCCGCACCGTCGCGATCCGCTCGTTCGCGTCCGCAAGAGCCGTCACGCCCGGCGGGAGCGGCAGGTCCTTCACCAACAATGAATCGCCGAGGGCCAAATGCGTCACCACCGGGTGCAGGGTGTCGGGGATCTCGGTCACCAGACACTCCACCTCGATCTGGGCCATCTGCTGGTCGAGAATGCCGCCGTCATGGATTCCCTTGGGTACGCCGCGAAGTTCAATACCCACGCGAACGCGGACACGTTCATGCAAATCCACCCGGGCGAGGTCGAGGTGGACCAAGTTGGTCGCCAAATGGTCATACTGCACGGCCTTGATGAGATAGGGCTTGACGGCGCCGTTGAAGTCCACCTGCAGGGTCCGCGCCCCGTGGGCCAACGCGACCTCCACCTCATGGTGACCCAGGGACACCGTTTCCGGCGGCTCGCCGTGTCCGTAAATCACCGCGGGGAGTCGCCCCGACGCACGCAGCGCCCGGGCCGTTCGCGTGCCCGAAGTCCCTCGCGGTTCCGCCTTGATGGTCATTGCTTCCATGGTTGTTCAGAATCTCCGTACATTCCGTAGCAGAACAGGGCACTGACGGACCGATGCTCATGAATACGCCGAATGGCCTCGCCCACCAGACTCGACACCGACAGCACCGTCAGGTTCGGCAACCGTTTCGTCGCCTCCGTGCCGGCCGGGATCGTATCCGTCACCACGATTTCATTCAGTTGCGCCGACGCCAGACGGTCCAGCGCTTGGCCGGCAAACACCGCATGGGTCGCCGCGACGTAGATCGCCGCGGCCCCGTGCTGGCGAACCAGCTTCGCCGCTTCGGAGACGGTCCCCGCCGTGGTGATCATGTCGTCGAACATCATCACCGTCTTGCCCTTGACGTTACCGATGATGGTCACCGCCGTGGTCGAGTCGCTGGACAATCGCCGCTTGTGGATCACGGCCAACTCCCCGCCGATCCGCGAGGCGAAATCGCTCCCGAACTTGATGTTCCCCACGTCCGGCGAGACCAGGACGGCGTCCTTGAGACGGCGGCTCAAAAAATGTTGGGCCAGCACCGGCGCCGCGGTCAGGTGGTCCACGGGAATATCGAAAAACCCCTGGATTTGATCGGCGTGCAGATTCATGGTCACAACGCGGTTGAGCCCGGCCTTGGTCAGCATGTTGGCGACGAGCTTGGCCGTGATCGGCGTCCGACCCTCCGACTTGCGGTCCTGCCGCGCGTATCCGTAGTACGGGATCACCGCCGTGATCCGCATCGCACTCGCCCGTCGAAGACAGTCGATGAAGATCAACAACTCCATCAGGTTGTCGTTGACCGGCGGGCACGTCGATTGAACCACGAAGCAGTCCTTCCCGCGGACGTCGTCCTCGAGCTTGACCAACGTTTCGCCGTCGGGGAACCGGCTCACGCTCGCCCGACCGCGCTTCATTTCGAGGTAGCCGCAGATTTTCTCCGTCAGGGCCTCGCTCGCCGTCCCGCCGAAGATGACGACGCCGTTGGGATCGCGATCCGCCGATGCTTGACTGCCCCAGCTCATAATCCCACGACTCCGTTCATCGCGGTTGGTCCGACGACCGCTCCGTCCTGCAAGGTCTCACCCGCCCGTACACAGGCGAAAGGTCCGATCCGACTCCCTTCCCCGATTGTCGCACCTGCGCCGATGAAGGTAAACGGGTAGATCGTGGTTTCCGCCCCCACGGTGGCGTCGGCCTCAATCCAGGTGTTGTCCGGGTCCACGATTGTCACACCCTCGTCGACCAAGGCCTTTTGCAGCCGGTCCTGCATCGCCCGCCCCACGACGGCGAGGTCGATCCGCGAGTTGATGCCCAACGCATCCTCCGCGGCCACCCGCACCAACGCCGACACCCCGTGTCCGCCGGCCTTGAGAATCCGCACGGCATCCGTCAAATAGTACTCGCCTTTAGTCGCCTCCGGCTCGATCTTCTTCAAGGCGGCAAAGAGCCGGTCCGCGTCAAAACAATAGTAACTGACGTTGACCTCCCGGACCCCTCGCTGCGCCTCGGTGCAGTCGCGATGCTCGACAATCGCTTCCAACTGTCCCGCCGAATCCCGGACGATCCGCCCGTAACCCGTCGGGTCGTCCAGCATCGTCGTCGCCAGCGTCAAGGCGTCGCCCGACTCCTCTCGCGCTTCGATCAAGTCAACCAGCGTCTCCCGGCGGACCAAGGGCATGTCGCCGGCGATCACCAGCACCGTCCCGTGGAAGCCCTTCAACGCCTCCCGACAACACAACACCGCATGACCGGTACCGCGTTGCTCCGTCTGCTCGACCCACATCACATCGTGCTCCGCGGCGAAGCGTTCGATCACCTGCTCCTTGCCGTGTCCGACGACGACGACCAGCCGATCCACGCCCGCAAGTCGGCAGGCATTGAGCACGTACGCGAGCATCGGTCGCCCGCAGATTTCATGCAGAACCTTGGGCTGGTCGCTCTTCATGCGGGTGCTCTTGCCCGCCGCCAGAACGATCGCCGCAACTTCGCTCAACGCAACACCGCCCAGAGAATGCTGAATGCTGAATTAGGAATGCTGAAGGGGAACCCCGTACGCGTTGAACTGGCCAATTCAGCATTCCGCATTCGTCATTCCGCACTTACCCGGCCAGGATTCGAACCTGGAATACCAGGACCAAAACCTGGTGTGTTACC
>CAYQZH010000092.1:0-13967 GCA_964421865.1 uncultured Phycisphaera sp.
CCTACGCGAACCACGAGGACAAGGACTTCATCAACCGCGGTTCGATCCGCAATGCAACGATCCCGCACCGCACGGGGATCGGGGCGTTCGCGAAGGTCCAGCCGATCGAATGGTGGTACGTGCAGGCAGGGGCCGTGGACGCCAACAGCGAGGATCGTCGAATCGGCTTTGACACGGCCTTCCATGAGCCGGACTGGTACGTCGGCTTGCTGGAAACGGGTGTCACGCCGAAGTGGAAGTCCGCGAAGGGTCCGATGCCCGGCGACGTGCGCGTCGGGGTCTGGTACGACCCCAGGCCCAAGGCACTCTTTACCGACACGCTCGGCGGTTCGCGCGACGCGGGAAAGCGAGCGAATGACATGGGGTATTACGTCGGCGTCGATCAACTGGTTTGGAAGGAGAACGCCGAGGAGAAGGACACCCAGGGTCTCGGCGTCTTCGCCCGTTACGGCCACGCGCACCAGGATGCCAACCCAATCGCCGACTATTGGTCGGCCGGGGCATCGTACAGAGGGCTAATTCCCACACGCGACGCGGACGTGACAGGGCTCGCTGTGTCACAGGGCATCCTCTCTGAGCGCTACGGGGACGAAATCCATCCGCGGGCGGATCGCGAGACGGCCTACGAGTGGTATTATGCCTACCAACTTACGCCCTGGTGCGTGATCTCGCCGCACGCCCAGGTGGTGGTGAATCCCGGCGGCGACAAGGACAGCACCGACGCGATCGTCGGCGGTGTGCGAATTCGGTTTACCTTTTGACCACTGACGTTGGGAGATTCGGAATGAGCAAACGAACATGGGTCACGCGGCTGGCACGGCTGACGCTGTTGCTGGCCCCTGGGGCGGCCGTTCTTGGAACGAGCTGCGCGTATGATGTTCGCAAGAGCCTCGTCAAGGCCGGGCTGGACTTCGTGCACAGCGCGGCGGGGGACATCCTAGCCGCCGCGTTCCCGGTGGCTGACGTTTTGGCGAACAAGTAAGCGCCCCAGGGGCCTATGAACGGGGTTGACGGGAGGGCACGCGCCGTTCGACTTCCGCCGCCGACGTCCGATCGACGAGACCGGCGATTTCGGTCCATCGGAGAGAGCCATGAAACGCACTGAGGCCTGGACTGAGAGGAAACTTGTGAGATCACTGACCGCGGCGACCGGTCGCGTTGCGCTCATGCTGGCTTGGGCCATGGGCGCATCCGTCGCCGCTGCGGGAGACCTGGTCGGGACGGTCAAGGTCGACGGTTCGAGCACGGTAGCGCCGATCACGACGGCCGCCGCAGAAATGTTTCAGGCCAAACAACCCAAGGTCCGCGTGACCGTCGGGGTTTCGGGCACGGGCGGGGGGTTCAAGAAGTTTCTGGATCATTATGCCCGCCTGCGAACGGATATCAGCGATGCGTCGCGGCCGATCGAGGCCGCCGAGCTTGCGAAAGCGACGGAGCTGGGGGTGCAGTTCATCGAGGTCCCCATCGGCATCGACGGCCTGGCTGTCATGGTGCACCCCTCCAACAAGTTCTGCGACTACCTGACCGTCGCCGAACTCAAGAGGATTTGGGAACCCGGCAGCGCGATCAACAACTGGCGCGAGGTGCGCGCCGGCTTCCCCGATTTGCCGCTGAAACTCTTTGGACCCGGGACGGACAGCGGTACGTTCGACTACTTCACCGCGGCGGTCGTGGGGAAGGAAAAGTCATCACGAAGCGAGTACAACGCCAGCGAGAACGACAACACGTTGGTGCAGGGGATCGCGGGGGACGGGGGGGCCTTGGGCTATTTCGGCTACTCGTACTACGAAGCGAACAAGGCCAAGCTCAAGCTGCTGGCCATCGACAACGGCGACGGCAAGCCCGTCAAACCGAACTTCGACGTGATTCGGTCGGGGGCCTACAAGCCGCTCTCCCGCCCGCTGTTCCTGTACGTCAACGCGGAGTCGTACCAGCGTGCGGAGGTCAAAGCCTTCCTCGAATTCTATCTGGACAACGCCCGCTCCATCGTGGAACATCCACGGGTGAACTACGTCGCTTTCAACGAAGAGGTCTACCAGTTGGGCAAGAAGCGGCTGAGCGACGGGAAGACCGGTTCGGTCATGGCCGGCGCTCCCCCCGGCGCGACGGACATGGCCGAGTTGCTCAAGAGCCACTGACGAAGGCTCCTCTCCCTGAAAGGGAGAGGGGGTACTTGCATGGCCCGAATGCTGCTGCGCGTGAGGGAACGGACCATTCACGCGGTCCTCTTTGCGTCCGCACTGGTCTCCGTCGTCACCACGCTCGGCATCATCTGGGTTCTCATCCAGGAAACCGTCGCCTTTTTCGGCCATGTGTCGCCGATTGAGTTTTTCTTCGGGACGCACTGGGCGCCCCTCTTCGAGCCGCGCAGCTACGGGGTTCTACCGCTGGTCTGCGGAACGTTCGTGGTGGCCGGAGGAGCGCTGCTCTTCGCCATCCCCATCGGCCTCGCGTCGGCCGTCTATTTAAGCGAATACGCCCCGCCCTGGACGCGGAACATTCTGAAACCCCTGTTGGAAGTGCTGGCGGGGATCCCCACAGTGGTTTACGGCTACTTTGCGCTCACCTTCGTGACGCCGTATGTGTTGAGGCCGCTGTTCCCCGAAACGGAAATCTTCAATGCGGCGAGTGCGGCGTTGGTCGTGGGGGTGATGATTATTCCGACCATCTCGTCGTTGTGTGACGATGCGTTCCGGGCCGTTCCGCGAAGTCTTCGCGAGGCCGCTTATGCGCTCTCCGCGACGCGGTTGGAGGTCTCCACGCGCGTCGTGGTCCCGGCGGCGATGTCGGGGGTCGTCGCCGCCGTCCTGCTCGCCCTCGCCCGAGCAATCGGCGAAACCATGGCCGTCGCCTTGGCCGCGGGTATGACCCCCAAGCTCACCCTCAATCCATTGACTAGCGTGCAGACGCTCACCGGGTACATCGTACAAGTGAGTCTCGGCGACACGCCCGCCGGGACGATCGGGTATCAGACCATCTTCGCCGTGGGGTTGACCCTATTTCTCATCACCCTGGCGATCAACCTGGTCGCCCAGCGGGTTCTCCACCGTTTCCGGGAGGCGTACGAATGATCGGCGCGGCGGACCTTTTCGTACCGCGGATCGAGCGGCGCCGCCGGCTGGGGCGTCTGTTTGCGATCGGCTGCGGCGTGCTCAGCCTGATCGGGTTGGCGGTGCTCGGGATTCTGATCGTTCGAGTGCTCTGGGAAGGGGCGAGCTGGGTGACGCCCAACTTCCTGACCCGCTTCCCGTCCGTGCTCTCTCCGGAGAGCGCCGGGATCAAGAGCGCGCTGTGGGGTTCGATCTGGTTGATCGTCATTGTCGTGCTTGTGGCCGTGCCGATCGGTGTGGCCGCCGCTGTGTACCTGGAGGAATACGCCCCGCAAAACCGGCTCAGCCGTTTCATTCACCTGAACATTAACAACCTCGCCGGCGTGCCGTCGATTGTCTACGGCATTCTCGGATTGACTGTCTTCGTACGCTGGTGCCGGTTCGATCGCAGCGTCCTCGCGGGGGCGCTGACGTTGAGTCTTCTCGTCCTGCCGGTCATCATCATCGCCAGTCGAGAGGCGTTGATTGCGGTGCCGAAGTCCATTCGTTTGGCCGCCTACGCACTCGGGGCCACACGATGGCAGACGGTTCGGTCGCATGTCCTGCCTGCGGCTCTGCCCGGAATCATGACGGGGATCATCCTGGCCGTTTCGCGGGCCATTGGCGAAGCCGCTCCCCTCATCATGATCGGCGCGCTCACCTACGTGGCCTTCGTCCCCCAAGGTCCGCTCGACGCCTTCACGGCCCTGCCGATCCAAATCTATTCCTGGTCCGACCAACCGCAGCCGGAGTTTCACCATCTCGCCGCGGCGGGTATCATCGTGCTCCTCGGCATTCTTTTCCCCATGAACGCAATCGCCATCGGCGTCCGGGCGTGGCATCAGAGGAAGAAGGCATGGTGAACGTGATGGACAACCAGCCGACGCCGCCCACGGACGCTCCCGATGTTCCGCTGATGCGCATTCCCCTTCGGCGTTCCCCGGCTAAGGACCTTCCGCCGTCCTCGGAGTTGGTGATCCGCGCCGAACGTCTGACCATCCGCTATGGTTCGTTCGCCGCCGTGCGCGACGCCTCGCTGGAGATTCCCGCCCATCGCGTGACGGCCATCATCGGTCCGTCCGGTTGCGGAAAGAGCACCCTGCTGCGGGCCATGAACCGTATGAATGATTTCGTCCCCAGCGCCTCCGCCGAGGGAAAACTGTTTTATCGCGGCGACGACATCTATCGACCGGGATTCGACGCCGTCGAGCTGCGCCGCCGCATTGGGATGGTTTTCCAAAAGCCCAATCCGTTCCCCAAATCCATTTACAAGAACGTCGCCTGGGGGGCGGCCATTAATGGATATCAGGGAAATCTCGAAGAATTGGTCGAGCGGGCACTGCAACAGGCCGCCTTGTGGGAAGAGGTGAAAGACAAACTGCACGAGAGCGCCTATGCACTGTCCGGCGGCCAGCAACAAAGACTGTGCATCGCCCGCGCCATTGCTCTCCAACCCGACGTGCTCTTGATGGACGAACCCTGCTCCGCGTTGGACCCCATTGCCACCGCCCGCATTGAGGACCTGATCGACAAGCTCAAGTCGCAATACACCGTCGTTTTGGTCACCCATAATATGCAACAGGCCGCACGGGTGTCCGACCGGACGGCCTTCATGTACTTGGGGGAATTGATCGAAGTCAACGACACGAATGTGATCTTCACCAAGCCCGGCAATCGACGGACGCAGGATTACATCACCGGTCGATTTGGATAGCCCATTGGATAACGCAATACAATGACCGCACATTTTGTGGATTTATTGGATAACCTGCGTCGTCGTTCACTGCGCATGGCCGGATTGGTGGAGGAGGTCGTGAAGCAGGCCTGCGAGGCGGTCTTCCAGGCCGACCCCGAAATGGCCAAGCGCGTCGTCCAACGTGACGCCGACGTCGATGCGGAGGAAGTGGAAGTCGAGTCCGAAGTGATCCGACTGCTGGCCCTCTATCAACCCGTCGGCTCCGATTTGCGTCTGCTCTGCACGGTGCTGAAGGTGAACAACGATCTGGAGCGGATCGCCGACTGCGCCGTCAACGTCGCGGAACGGGCGAAGCACGTTGACGCCCGAACTCTGGTCGGTCCCTATGAGGACCTGCGGCAGATGGGACCCCTTGTCGAGCACATGCTGCACAACGCCGTCAAGGCCTACGGGTCGCAGGCCGTCAATGACGCCCAGAGAGTCTTGTCGGAAGAGGACGCCGTCGACGCCCTTTACGGTCAGATCATCCGCCGACTGGTGGCCGAAGCCTCCGCGTCGCCCGCGAAGATCGCCTCGTTCCTTGATGTCCTTTCCGTCGCCAAGAACCTCGAGCGCATCGCCGATCACGCCACCAACATCGCCGAAGACGTCGTCTTCGTCTGCACCGGCGAGATCGTCCGCCACCGGTCGCACTAGACTTGCCTGCAAGACCCCCTCTCCCTTGCCGGGAGAGGGACGGGGAGAGGGTCGACTCGCGCTATTCCCCGGGCACGCACTGGACGCGGACCGCGATACAGCGACCCACCACCTCTCAATTCTGCAATCGCCGTGCCGTGGCCCACCGCTGGGCCATAGAATTAACGATGTAGCTGTTCGCCCTACTCCTCACTTCATAGCGGCGACGGAACGGCGATAACGTCATGACGGTGCGGATACACCCGGGCATGGCCATCACCCGGCGCGGTAACCCAACCCTCGCCGGCGACCACCGGGACGGGAACATGGCCATGCATGGAACTTAAGGCCCGCCTGCGTTCGGGGAGACGCCGTCGGGTGAGCCGGTGAAGTGCGAGACATCGAGTTTTTTCAGCCGGGGCTCTTCTTCGTCGGCGGGGGAGCACTTCCCTGTAATGCTTTTCGAAGGCCGCGACGACCTTCCGAGGCGATCTTATCCCGCCGGGAAGGGGCGGCTCAGGTCGTCCCTGTCATGGGCCGGTCATCAGACGGTGAAGAGAATTGAAATCAGCCAGATCGATCTCTCCATCCGCATCCGCATCGAATGAAAAACGGCACTCGTCGCTCGGCGCATTGTATCCTATCGCTCCAACGCTCGCACTGAAGCAATTCTGGAGGTCACGCAAATCCGACAAGTCGCGGCGCCCGTCCGCGTTTGCGTCGCCGACCAGGCAACCGTGACGACAGGGCGATCCGTTGCACTCCGGTATTCCGTGGGACTGTCGGCAGGCCTCGGGGAACACGTCCTCGCTAAAACACGAGGGCGTTGCAAGACAAATCGCCAATGGCAACTCCGGGCAGTTGCAGCATCGTCCGACCGCCGGGCAGAGACAAGCGCCGGCGGGGGTCGTGTGCGGGCAATCGTCGCGGCAATCCGCGACGCCGTCGCCGTCACTGTCCAGGTCGTTGTTACCATTCACGCAAGTACCCACGGCGCCACTGAAGAACTGGTCGGCGTAGAAGAACGCATCGGTGCCAATGACGGCGCCCATTTGACGAGACGGAAGATCGTCCTGTCCGGGGTGAATTCCTCCCCAGATGCGCGAGAGGGCCGATTGATCCGCGGCATCATAGTAACTGGCCCATTGCAGTGTGACCTCGACGCTGGGACCGTCTTCAAAAACCAGAAACTGGTTCCGTGGGCAATGGAACTCACCCAGTCCGCCGGGGAAATACTGACTGCCGGTGAGGAGTGTCAGGACTTCCGCGGCCCCGCGGCTGTACGCACTGTGCCCGGACGTATAACCCGGGAATGGGGGAGTCACGAACGTAGGCCGCTGATAAGGCCACCAATTCGCCGCCAGAATCCAAGCCACTCCCGCGACGTCCGTTTGGGGATTGTGAATGGCCGTCGGGCCCTTCCAGGCGCGGATGGCGATCTGCCCTTCACGGCCGGCCAAGTGTGCGTGGCGCTGACCGGGCGCCGCCGACTCGGGGGTCACGACCTCGATGAGACTCGGATACAAGTCAATGCCGCTTGGGTGGTAGGACGGACCGTCGGGGTCCGAACACTGCCCTCGGTCGGCCATAAAGCGAATGGCGGAGATCGGGCGGGAGGTGTCGTACCATCCCTTGGCTCCCCAAACGGAGACGGCGACATCGTGCACGGCCCCGCCCAGCGCCAGGTAGCTCTTCACGTCCCACTCCAAGTCGTCGATGATCGGCCCGGCGCCGCGAAACCGTTTTTCAAACAATGGGTGATCAGACACGTAATTGAGGATGGTAAACCAGTGCCCGGGAGGCGTTTCGGACTGCGGTCCGTCGGCCCAGAACTCGGCGAGCACTCGTGCGAAATCCCCGCGAGGGACGATCTGCGGCTGATAGGGTTGGCGGGTGACGGGGTTCACCGCGTAGCCCGTACCCGTGTCGCCGCCGTTGATGAGATCATAATACGTCTGGTAGTCCGCCGGGTTGGGGAGCGGTGAGTTCCCCTGTGACGCGGGCGAAATGTCCCACATGACGCCGTCCGTGGGGTCCAACTGGCCGCTCCAGATCGCCACCTGCTCGAATCCCCATTTGTAGTAATCGTCCCCCACTCCACCGATCAACGGCGGCGGACCCGGATCGTGATACACCCAATAGTCGAAGTTGCCCCGATGGTAGATCGTCAGATCGGCCGGTGTTAGGGCGAAAGGCGTGACCTGACCCCATTCGGGAGTGAGGGCCGGGGGATACGAGCCCGGAATCACGTTCCCGTTTTGGTCGACGAAATAATCGAGGGCCAAGGGCTGCCAGCGATTCGGGTCGAGAATCGTCGGGTTTCCCGGAAGCTTGACAACCAGCGCCGGGTTGATGGGAACATAATGCCGGTTGGCGTAGCCGCCGGCCTCGTTTGAATTGTCGTTCAGGCCGAACTGCAGGACCGCTTGGGCGATGCGGTTGCCCAAGGCGGCCGGCGAGTGACCCTCCGTCGAGGTGAAGTCCTTGTCGTATCCAAGTGCCGTCATCTGGGCATCAAAAGCGGGAAGGGATGTTAAGGCGCCGGGTGAGGTTGCGAACCGGGCCCTCAGCACGCGATAGGCCGCAAAGCTGATGGTCTTCTCCCGGGCGGCCTGGATGTCGAGAGCGGAGGCACGTTCGTTGATGAGGAAGGTGTCGGCGATCGGATCGTACGCCGCCCAGGCGTCCCACAGGGCCATCGAAATATGGAACAGGTTTCGAGCGTGCACCGTCGGGCGCGCGAAATCCCGCCGAATCGCCGAAAGCAGTAGCTCGTTCCACTGACGGGCGACCGATGGTTCGCCCCAAGAAACGGACGGAAGAAGACCGATGCCCGACCAGACGACCCAAACGACCAACCGCGTACGTCCGAGTCCGGAGCGCAGTTGATCGGTTCTGGGCGAACAACACGACAAGAACCCCCGATCCGGACCCTTTAGCCAGCCTGTAGCGCGCGAACCAAGCGACATTCCCTCCCCCTCACCTTGCTCAACCGGTTGGCACCGTTCTTTGTTTCGACGGGCCGCCGGGCCGGAAGTTCACAACCGACCCAGCACTATCCCAAACTGCCGCTTTGAGACGGGGATGTCCAACCGCGGCCAAGCGGTGCCAGCATACCAAATCCTCTGACAGAAAAAAAGGGAATTCATTAGGCCGTTTGGCGGTCCGGTAAGCATCAACTTGGTCGATATGCGGACGATCGAGCGCTTCGATCCACCTGTAGTCCCCCCTGGAGGGGTGGACGGCTACCATCGTCCGACCTTTCACCTTGCCGTGAGGGCCCGGAAGGGTGTGCTCGCTGGACGTTCTCCCGGCGCGCGAGGACGCGGCGATCGGCAAGACGCGAACGCCCGTTCCGGTGCTGCCAGGCGCGCTCGGTTGGTGTAGAATCGAACCCGCCAAGTGCGTTCATCAGGCGCGATAGGCCTCGATGGGTGCGGGGCGAGGAGTCGTCGGTGAAGCTCGTTGTATTGCCACGAAGGTCGGAAGGTCCGCGGCGGCGGTTGCCGCCCTGGTTGAAGAGGCCGTTGCCCTCGGGGGACTTCACGCAGACCGTTCGCGTCGTCGAGGAGAGCGGCGTGGCGACGGTGTGCCAGGAGGCCCGCTGTCCGAATCTCTCCGAATGTTGGTCGAAGCGCCACGCGACATTCATGATCTTAGGCGACAAGTGCACGCGGCGGTGTCATTACTGTGCGGTGGCGACGGCCCGGCCCGATCCGCCGGCGGCGGATGAGCCGGATCGGCTGGCGGAGGCGGTCGCACGGCTCGGATTTCGGCACGTCGTGATCACGGCCGTCGCGCGGGATGATCTCAAGGACGAAGGAGCGGGGCACTTCGCACGTTGTGCGACCGCGATTCATGAGCGATGCCCGACGACGACCGTCGAGGTGCTGCCGGCGGACTTTCACGCCCGTGGCGAGTGTATCGCGGTGTTGTGTGAGGCCGGGCCCGACCTGTACAACCACAACCTGGAAATGGTGGAACGCTTGACGCCCACGATCAGGCCGCAGGGACGGTACCGGCGGTCGTTAGCGGTGCTGCGGATCGTCAAGGAGATCGCCCCGCAGATCATGACGAAGTCGGGCGTGATGGTGGGGCTGGGGGAGACGATCGACGAACTGCATCGGACGTTTCAAGACCTCCGCGCGGTAGGCTGCGACGTACTGACGGTCGGGCAGTATCTGCAACCGACGTTGGATCGCCACGCGCCGGTGGTGAAGTACTACCACCCGGACGAGTTTGCCGAGCTGGGTGAGCACGCCCGAAGATTGGGTTTCGTGAGCGTCGCGTCCGGTCCGTTCGTGCGCTCCAGCTACAATGCGGCGGAGGTGTTTGAGGAGAGTCGGGGGCGCTTGCGAGATTCGTTAGGCATCGGACGGCACTGACGGGCAAGCTACCGGTGGCACGGCGCGTAATGTGTCGCCCCTTCGGGGCTTGTTTCCCTGAGGCGCGTTGTCTACCCAGGGCTTCCCCCTGGGCTATTCTCTGTCGTCCCTCCGGGACTGAGGGCACGGGGCTTTGTCGCTACCTCAAACACTTGTTGCAACGCTTCGTAGCAAGTTCATCGTCCTCGACGGATTGGACGGATCGGGGAAGTCGTCGCACCGCCGGCGATTGGAGTCGGAGCTGGTCGCCGCAGGCCTGAGCGTGACGTCGTGCCGCGATCCCGGGGGGACGGTAATCGGTGACCGCATTCGCTCGGTCCTGCTCGACTACGATTTGAGCGAAATGGACGTGAACTGCGAAGCGATGCTGTTCATGGCCTCGCGGGCGCAGCTCGTCACGGAGGTCATCCGTCCAGCACTGGCCGCGGGGAAGACCGTTTTGTGTGATCGCTTCGTGTCATCGACGTGCGCGTATCAGGGGGCGGCGGGGTACGACCCGCGGCGGGTGATCGAACTGGCGCGGTTTGCGATCGGGGATTGTTGGCCTCATGTTACCGTGCTCTTAGACATCGACCCGGACATCGGTTTCCAGCGCATTGGCCGCAAGCCGCACCATTCGGGGAAGAACCGAAAGAAGGTGGCGGGTGAATCGGCCCTGATCGAGGGGACGGGGACGGACGCCATGGAAGCGAGGCCGATTGAGTTCCATCGGCGCGTGCGGCGCATTTTTCAGGAGATTCGCGCGTATTATCCTACCCCGGTGATCTCGGTCGATGCGTCGGCGGATGCGGAGACGGTCTATCAACGCATCCTGGAGGGGCTGTCGCATGCCGCTGTCTGAGGTACGGCATCAAGGCGCGGCGCTGCGCCGCATTCAGCAGGCGTTGTCGCGCGATCGGGTGCCGCACGCCTACCTGTTTCACGGTCCGGACGGGGTCGGCAAGGAGACCTTGGCGCGGGGATTGGCGCAGCTTCTTCTGTGCGAACGGCCCGATGAGGTGGAACTCTCCGCCGATCAAGCCGCGGCGGTCGGCCTGCCGCGACTTCGACAGGGGTGCGGACGGTGTGAGAATTGTCGCCTGGTCGCGGCGGAGACGCATCCCGATTTTCATCTTGTCTATCGCCAACTTCATCGAGACCATCCTGATCCCGACGTGCGGAAGCGGAAGGGGCTGGACCTCGGCGTGGATGTGTTGCGGCACTTCGTCATCGACAAGGTCGGGCTCACTCCGTTGCGGGGGCGAGCGAAGGTGTTCGTCCTGCGGAACGCCGACGAAATGAACGTGCAGGCACAGAACGCGCTGCTCAAGACCCTCGAAGAACCTCCGGGGGCCACGTTCATCGTTCTATTGGTGAGCGCCGTCGATCGGTTGCTGCCGACGACGCTGTCGCGCTGTCAGCTCGTGCGCTTCGACGGACTGCCGCAGAACTTCATCCGCGAGAAGCTGGGCGAGCTCAGAGGGAAGTTGTCGGCGGACCGCGTCGAGTGGTGCTCGCGATGCGGCGAGGGCAGCCTGGGGCGGGCCCTGGAATACGCCGATGACGAACTGTTCGAGTTGCATCAGCGGTTGGCGGCGGGCCTGACGCGGCTCGGGGATCAGAGTGACGCGGTGTCGGCCAAGGCCTGGACCGACGAGGCGTCGGCGTTGGGCGAGCGCTACCGCAAACGCGACCCCGACATCACCGACGCGGAGGCGACGCGCCGCGGGTTGACGACCGTTTTCCATCTCGCCGCCGCATGGTACGCCGATCGTCTTCGCACGGAGGCGGATGCCGCCAGCCCCATCGACGCCGAGTCCGCCGCCGTGACGATCAACCGTCTCGCCGAGGCAGAACGTCAACTCGACCTGAACGCCAACACCCAGCTCATCGTGGAAACACTCCTCGCCCCAAGGTGCCTTAAGTGAGCCGTATTGGGATCAGCCACCACCGACCCGCAGGCGCATAGTAGTGTTCGACAGCTTCCGGCCACGGAGCGGGGGAACGACCGGTCGTTTCCAGGTACCTCGTCAGGTCCAGGACGGAATAGGCCGGTCGGCGAGCGGGACGCCCCGACTCCGCCGTCGTGATAGGCTCGACCGGAACGTTCATCCTCAACCCTAAGTTTTGCTCTTGCAAGAGGTTCCGTGCGGTCGATTTTCCAAGCAGGCGGACGCGGGGGAGGTTCCCCGCAACCGCACGTGGACCGCGGGGTATTAGGTTAAGATGTCGTGGAGGATGGACGCGCGGATCAAAAACACGGTGGCGGCGGTCGGTGCTTTCTTGGCGATATCGCTCGCGGCGCGAGCGGAGGAGTTGGCCCCCGCACCCGCCGCTCCGGAGATCGTGCTGAAACAGCCCGACCCGGCGCTGGTCGTGTTCCTGGATCACACCGGCCCCTATTGGACGGTCGGCCCGCTGTTTCGGCAGGTGCGCGAAGTCATGCTCGCCCACAATGAGGCTGGGCCGTTGTTTACGCGCTACGCAACCGACCCCACAACCGTCGCGCCCGAGTCGCTGCGGACCCGGGTCGGGTTCGTGGCCAAGGGCGAATGGGCCCCGGAGCCGCCCTTCAAATCCGCTGAATACGAGAGCGAGCAAGTGGCTGCGATGGTCGTTGAGGGATCGTATGGCACCACGACCCGATACTACTCGGTCATGCGTGGGTGGCTTTCCGCCCACGGTTTCGAGCCGGTGGGGCCGGTGATCGAGTTGTATCCCCCGGTCGCGCGCGGCGCCTCGGCCGGTACCCAACGTACGGAAATCCAGATGCCGGTTCGACGCGCACGAGTGCCCGAGCCGCCGGCTGCCCCGGTTGTCGCGTCGGCGGAGAACCAGCCCCAGCGCTTTTTTGACTCCTGGGAGGCGCCGGGCGATGAACCGGAAACACAGGATGCGCCCAATGTTGATGAAGGGCCGAGAGCGGTCGCCCAGGAACCCGGCGCAGTTTCGGCGCTCGCGGTCCCTGAGCCGATCCAACCCGTGAGAGAGCTGATCGCGGTGTCGAGGTTCGATCGAATCGCGGAGCAATTGATCCCCGTCGACCACCCGGTCCCTGCCGCGTTGCAGGTCTGGTTGGGGCAGGTCGTCTTCCGCGTCAGCGCCGTTGCGAAGGGGATCGAGCAGACCTTCCCCGGCGGCGCACCGCAGGTCACCGCTCTTTCCGTAGCGATCGTGCGGCGCTATCGGCAGGCGTCGGAGTCGTCGAACGTCAACCCGCTCGAATCGGCCGTGGTTCACGTCGACATGCGTTCGGATCCCCGTTCCGCACAGAGGCGATTGATCGTACGTGACCTGGACAACCTGCTCGGGCAGGTCGCGATCAAGACCGTCGATGCGGATTCAGCGCTCGGGCGCCTGGAGGATATCCTGCAACGCATTCAGGACCTGACGCCTTCCGCTAAGCCTTAGGGGATCATCCGTAGAAAGCGACGTAACGTTCGTGGCCACAAATGATTACGACTGTCCAGGTGGAGTTTTGTTCGGGGCCGCGACGACGCAAGGGCGGCGGGAAACTGGTAAACCCCCTTGTCAACCGCCGATGAAGGGGTAATCTGTCTCTGACGTGCAGGCCGTGCACCCGTGGCGCGGGGGTGCGGCCCGGCGGTCAACAATGAGCGGATACGATGAGTGATGTTCTGACCAGTGAGCCGACGGCTTCGTCGGTTGGCTCTGCCGCAGCGAGTGTGGGTGGGTTCCTCGAGTTCGAGAAGCCGCTCCTGCGCATCCAGCAGGACGTGGAGGCGATGGAGCGCGAACAGCGGGACACGGGCCGCGATCTTTCCAACGACATCAAGCAGCAGCGAGCCCGGTTCAAGGCGACCTTGAAGCGACTCTATTCCAACCTTACCCCCTGGGAGACCGTGCAGGTCGCGCGTCATCCCAAGCGACCCCTCTCGACGGACTACCTTTCGACCGTCTTTCGTGACGTCTGCGAACTCCACGGCGACCGTACGTTTAGCGACGACCGGGCGATTCTGACCGGCTTCGGGCGGATCGGCGGCCACCGCGTGATGTTCATCGGCCACGACAAGGGCAAGGACATCAAGCAGCGCATGGTCTGCAACTTCGGCTGCGCCCACCCCGAGGGCTACCGCAAGGCGCTGCTGAAGATGCGCCTCGCGCAGAAGTACGGCCTGCCCG
>CAYQZH010000093.1:0-13936 GCA_964421865.1 uncultured Phycisphaera sp.
GGGACCGAGCTTATTCAACCCTCTGAGAATCTCCGCCACGTCGGTGGAGCCAGGCTGCCCAACATCCGGCGGGGTAAACACAGAGGCTACGTCGCCGTGACGACGCGTATACATCAGGACCGGAGCCCCGAGGTCCAAGCACGAGCCCTCACTGCCGGCACAGGACGAACCGTAGGTCCGGACGCTGTAGGTTGAACTGGGCAGGATTTCCGCGCCCACCACGGTGATCTTCTTGGGGATGCACGTCGCCCCTGCCAGGCAGGGGGGGTCGCCTACGTCGCCGCACTTCGCCCCGCTGTTCCAGGGTCCGAGCGTCGATGCGGCGCAAACGTTGCCCGCCGTCTCCGTCACCCAGTCGTAGTAGAACGGGGTGCACTGCAGCTTCGCCGCACGGTATTTGCCCCAGGTCGGTTGCTCCTGGGCGGCTTCGAGGAACGTTGCCGGCCTGCCCACCCAGCGGGCGCAACCACCTTGCCCGCTTACGTCCGGTGGAACGGTCTCGTTGGTGGCCGTACACGCGACGAGGGGTGGGGCGGGATTACCAATACAAACACCATTGTGCGCCGCGTCGTTGCTCGGGCAAGACGGGGTGTTGCAGAGGCAATCCGCGTTGGAGGGTACCTTCGACGGGTCGCAGGGGTGTCCGTTATGGTTCGGACTTTGCGCCGCACCCGAACAGACACCGTTGCTGTTGGTGTCGAACGTGGAGAAGTTTTGCGGCACGGTTTGAAACGGCAGGGCCACCGTCGCCACCGCGTTCCTGGGGTTGGGATGCCCCAACTCGACCAACTCCACCCTAATGGCGTTTTCCCCCGGCGCCGCCGCGGCGGTCGCGATGGCCGCCGCCGCAGCCCTGAACCGCAGGGACCGAGTGGTGCGATCGGCGCTTAGCGGATCGGCATCCCACACGATGACCGGGGGGTCGCACTCATCGGGGACGCCGTTTCCATTGACATCCAAGGAAGTCCCGGAGGCGAGGTCGCAGTTGTCCGGGAGCATGTTGAAATTGCAGTCCGAAGTCCCGGGCATGAAGTCGAACCCCGTCGGCGAGCGCAATCCGGTGTCGTCGCCGACGACAAAGGACCGTATGTACTTTCCGTTGCGGATGTCAAACTCCATGATTCGCGCGCTGGTGACGTGAAGCTCACCGATCTCGTGATCGTCGTTATCGGCGTGATCGTTACCCTCCTCGCTGGCCGGCAGGTCGCGCGTAGCAAATACATTGCCGGTCGGCCCGAGGCGCAGGCCCGACGGGCCGTCGAGATACAACGCGCTGGTGGTCCCGCCGCTGTTCCATTTGCCCAGGAAGGCGCCCGTGGGTCCGTCGTATTGAAGAAGGGCGTCCGTGTTGTAGCTGGCGACCAGCAGGTTCCCATCCGGTTTGAAGAGCATCCCCCGCGCCGCGGAAAGTCCCCCGTTGTTGACGGTGCTGACGAAGACCCGGAGGAACGCTCCGGTCGTCCCATCGTACTCGAGTACCTGGTTGCCGCCGCTGTTCACGAAGAGATCACTATTGGGACCGAACGTCAGGCCAAACGGAGCCGTCAATCCACCCGATCCCGTGGTCACAAAAGCCCCCAGGAATGCGCCGGTCGCGCCGTCGTATTGCAGAACGCTGTTGGTGTCGCGGCCGCAGACCAACAGATTGCCGTTGGGACTGATGACCAAACCCGTAGGGTAGCTCAGGCCGCCGCTGCCCGCGGGAACGAAATCGCTCAGATACGCGCCGGTGACGGCGTTATAGGCGATGACTTTGTTGTTTCCGGCGCTGCTCACGAGAACCCGGTCCCCGGGCGCGACGATGAGGTCCTGGGCCGTGTTTACTTGCCCGATCGTCGAGGTTAGGATCCGAGCCCCGCTGACGGCGTGGTACTCGCCGACATAGTCGAGTACGTCGCTGGCCACCCAGGCATTGCGCGCTCCCATGAGCTGCACCAGATCGTTGATCCCGTTTCCGTCGCAGTCCTGGCACGAGTCGAGAACGATGTTTCGGTCTAAATCCTTCGACAGATCGGCTTGGATTTCGTTGTAGTCGGCGACACGGTTCCCGTTGCAGTCGGGATCGCACTCGTCGGGGACGCCGTTGCCCCACACGTCGGCGCTGAAGCCCAGGGCGATGTCGCGATCGTCGGGGACCCCGTTGCCGTTGCAATCCGGTTCGCATTCGTCCGGGATCCCATTGGCGTTAACGTCCAGACTCGTGCCTAGCGCGATGTCCGTGGGGTCGAGCACGCCGTTGCCGTTGCAATCCTCGCACTCGTCGGGCACCCCGTTGCCGTTCGCGTCGGCGCTGGCGCCCCCGGAGATATCCACGCCGTCGTCGACGCCGTTCTGGTTGCAGTCGTAGGAGACGCAAGACGCGCCGTTCTCGATGAAGTTGCGCATGACCCTCCGCAAACGCGTGTGATACCAAAGGTCGGTCATCAGGTTCCCGCCGCTGACCGTCTGGCTGCAGTAGCTCATCAGCGTGCCCCGTTGCGGAAAGACCGGCGGCGGGTAGCAGCGGTCAATGAACGGGCAGTAGTCCGGCGTATGGCAGGCGTCGAAGTTGTGACCCAGTTCATGGGCCACCACACCGGTATCGTAGTCCCCCGCGTTGGGGCGCGTCGGGTCCGGGAACCCGCTCAGGTATCCACAGACGCAATAGCCGAACGACGTGCAGACGGCCCCAAGGTAGGCGATACCGCCGTAGGGCAGGTTGCGCCGTCCGCTCAGGAAGATGCCCGTATCCCGGGCGACGGACCCCATGTTTGTGTTCCAGAAATTGACATAACCGTCGAGGGGATCGGCATCGTTCATGAAGGCCGGCTCCGCTGTCGGATTGTCGAACAGACGGATGAACACCACGTCGAATCGCACGTTGATGTCGCGCATGAAAATCGCATTGGTCCGGGCGAAAAGTTCGACGATGTAATCGGTCTCGGCGGTAAGATCATTGAAGTTCTCGTACAAATCGAAATCGGTCTCCACCGCGATTTCTACGGCCTTCAGGCGTTTGGTGAGGACCACGCTGCTCGGTGGCTCGGGACAGCAACCGGCCACGACCGAAGTCCCCTCCGTGCCGCACAAGGGCACGTCCGGCAGTGGCTCGGCGCTTCGGTCCACGGGGCGAACCACCGCCAGCCCCGGCCCCAGGGTTCGTCCTGCGGCATCCACCGAGGACAGCTTGTACCGTTGATCCGTGGGCCCCAGGTCGATGTGTCCGCGAAGCCCGCGCGGCGACCAAAAGAGAACTACACTCGAGTCGGGGCGGCCTTGCACGGTCCCGCGGAACACATGGACCTGCGACGTATCGTACGGAACCGGCACGTCGATACCGCCGGGGCGACCGACGACGATTTTCGTTTGCGGACCCACGACGCGGAGCGGCTCCACCTCTAAGGTGACGACTTGGCCCCCTCCCAGCGGAAGCCGACCCAGTACGACCTTGCCATGACGCAGGGAGGCATCGCGTAACGCCGCTTCGTGAACGACGACGACTGCTGTTCCGTCGAGACTGGATGTGCCTTCAAACGCCGCGATCACGCCTCCCCGGGACTGCTTGAAAAGCTCTTCCGAAACGCGGACCGCCTCCCGGGGCGCGTCCGCCACGGCATCGGAAGCCGTCCGCACCGATCGCGCGAATAAAATCGCCGCGATCCCCGCGGCCAGGGACAGACACCCCCCTAGACGACGAATCATGTTCGTTTCTCCATCGCGTGCAAATTGGTCGGCCCTGTTGTCCCCGATGGGAAAACCGGAACAAGTCAAGGAACCGCCGACACCCCGTCGGTGGACCTCCTCCGTCCCCCATCGGACCCCCAGATCAATCTAGTTTACCGGGTCCTAGGGCGGATGACAAGACTGAGAGTGCATAACCGCGGTTCCCCGCACTATGGATCGGCAGGCGGCGGGGTTGCGTCGGGTCGGCGGCGGCGATAGGATCAGTGGCCCTGAACCCGCTGCGAAAGCCGGTTGCGGTCATCGGTACCCGCGGCGGATCCCAACGCTTGTCCTGAGTCTCGAAGGAAAGGAGGCGCCAGGTGGTTGTTGCGGCGACGGCGGATCGACCGGCAATTCTCGGCGGCGGGAAGGCGGTAACCTTGGACGGCCGGGAGGCCAACCGTTGGCCCATCATCACCGAGGATGACATTGCGGCAGTGACTGACGTCCTCCGCTCCGGTGAGCTCTCGTTGCATAAGGTGACTCAGGCGCTTGAGGAGGACTATCGGACTTGGTTGGGGGTGAAGCACGCCCTCGCCTGCTGCAACGGCACCTCCGCCATCTTCGCGGCCATGCACGCCTTTGGGTTACAGCCGGGCGACGAAGTGCTCGTGCCGTCGGCCACCTACTGGGCCTCGGTGATGCCCGTTCTGTGGTGCGGGGCCGCCCCGATCTTCTGCGAAAGCGAACCCGAGCAGCTCGGACTCGATCCGGAGGACGTGGAAAAGAAAATCACCTCGCGCACCAAGGCGATGGTCGTCGTGCATCTTTGGGGAATGCCCTCGAAGATGGACGCTCTGCTACGGATCGCGGAGCGGCACGGCCTCAAGGTATTTGAAGATGCCTCCCACGCCCACGGGGCCAAGTGGCGCGGGCGACCGGTGGGCACGCTCGGCGACGCCGCCGTCTTCAGTCTTCAGACCAACAAGTTGGCGCCGGCAGGTGAGGGTGGAATCCTGGTCACGAACAACGACGCGATCCACGAGCACGCCCTCTGCCTCGGCCACTTCGAGCGGATCTTGAACCTGCAAACGCCCGCCCGACGATTCGCGGGGACGGGTTTCGGGATGAAGCATCGGATGGCCCCGCTGTCGGCGGCCGTCGCCCGCGTGCAATTCCGCCACCTCGCCGAACGCAACGCCCGCCGCAACGCCAATATCGTGTATCTCTCGCGCCGCCTGGAGACACTCGGAATCAACACGTTCCTTCCGCCCAAGGACGTGGAACGGACGTACTTCTTGTTCATTATCCAAAACGACGAATCGCACACCGGCCTGACGACCGATCGCCTGGTCGCCGCGCTCCGCGCCGAAGGGTGCGACGTGGTGCGTCCGAAGTACCCGTTGCTGCATCAGCAGCCGGTCTTTACCGAAGGCCGTTTCATCGAGATCGCCCGGCTGCAATCACTGCCGCGGGAAACCTTGCCGACTTATCGACCCGACGCTCTGCCGCGAACGACCGCCGCGAACGCGAGCTTGATCCAGTTGCCGTCGTTTCCGTCGGCGGACCGGCCCTTGCTCGACCAATATGCCAAAGCCTTCGAAAAAGTCCTCGCCGCGGCCCCGGACATCGCCCGCGCCGGCGAGCCCGGCGCCGCGTAGGGGTAGGGTGCATCTTGATGCACCACACCATACGGTGCATTGAAATGCACCCTACCGCTTCACTGCCGACCGAAGTTGATTGCCTGATCTTAGGCGGAGGCATCACTGGGGCCGGGGTCGCGCGCGACGCCGCCGTGCGAGGCCTACGCACCCTCCTGGTCGATTCCCACGACTTCGCCTCGGGCACCAGCCATCTGACCTCCAAGGTCATCCACGGCGGACTGCGCTACCTCGAACACGGCCACTTCCGTCTGGTGATGGAAGGGATCGTGGAACGCGATCGCCTGCTGAACCAACTCGCCCCCAACCTGGTAACGCCGCTTCGCTTTGTGATTCCTTTCGAGGGGCACCGGTTCCCCAAGTGGCTCCTCACGGTCAGCGGCCTGCAACTTTACGGGGCGGTCGAGTGGTACCACGGCGGACGGCGGTCATGTGCTTTCTTTGGCGGCCGCTTGCGGGAGGAATACCCGACGCTCCGCGAGCATCCCTTCGCCGTTTCGTTCTGGGACGCTCAAACGAATGACGCGCGTCTGGTGATGGCGACCTTGCGGACCGCGGAAACCGAAGGCGCAACAATCCGCAACTACACCTCCCTCCAACGCGCCCGCTTTGAGCGGAATGGATGGACGGCGGAGCTGTCGCCGGAACAAGGCACGGCCCATTACACGGTCCGGGCGAGGAGTGTCGTGAACGCCACGGGCCCCTGGGCGCCGGTGACGACGCAGCTTCTGGGAGGCGATCCGATGCCCCTCATGTGGCTCAAAGGCAGCCACATCCTTCTGCGCCGCCCGGCCGACTTCGGCAACGATGCAATCGTCATCCGCAGCGTCCGCGATCTTCGCCTCCTCTGGGTCATCCCCTGGGAGACGCGGTTGATCGTCGGCACCACGGAGTCGAACTACACCGGCGACCTCCGCGATGTCCGGCCCCAACCCGACGAGATCGACGATTTATTCGCGAGCTTCGCCCGATACTTCCCGCGAGCCGGGATCACCCGCGGGGACATTCGCTGTGCATACGCGGGCGTCCGCCCCATCGTCGATCAAGGGGGCGGTTCGGAGAACAGTCTTTCGCGCAAGTACGAGGTGGTGGTCGATCGACCGCGCCGGCTGATCACCGTGAACGGGGGCAAGCTGACGACTTTCCGCCGGATGGCCGAGCAGACCGTCGATGAAGTGGATCGCCTCCTCGACCGCCCCGACGCCGATCCCTCCCTGCGTCAGCGTCTTCGCAACGCCCCCCTCTGGCCGGGGCTTGCCCGCACGGATGCCGCCCGATGGATCGCCGACCTCTCCGCCGCGTCGGACGGTTTCGAGGGGATGGGGAGAGTCACATCGCACTTGGTGCGGCTCTATGGCCGCGACGCGGCGGCGATTCTCAAGGAGGCGTCCCAAAGCGCCGAGCTAGGCCAGCCGCTTTTCAACGACTTAGAGTGCATCCTACAGCCCCTCTCCCCCGCTGGGGGGTCAGACGAGCCGACCGAGGAGGGAGGGTCCGAGGGTAGGGTAAGGGGGTTTCGGGACGCACTCTTACCCTATTGCCTGGCCGAGCTGATTTATTTGTGCAAGTCCGAACAAGTGTGCCACCTTCTTGACCTCGTGAAACGCCGCACCTCGATCTACTTCCTCGCCGACGACGGCGGACAAGCGGTTCTCCCGCGGATCGTTGACCGCATCGCGCCCGTACTGGACTGGGACGCCGAACGAAGAGCCGCGGAGCTTTCCGCCGTCCGCGACGAGTTCGAGGCCGACTGCCGAGCGCTGGGCAATCGCGAATCCGCCCTGCCGGCGGTGCCCTGCCCTGCGGTATGCGTTTGAGGATGAGCGGTCGGGTGGCCCAGGTCCTTTGGACCTGGGGGAGCCGATGATTTGCGCTCACCGTCATGCCCACGTTCATCCTCTCCCCAACCTCCAAAGGAGGTGGGCCACCCGTCTATGTACGCTTTGACGAGAAAGATCCTATCGTGTATACTTCGGACATGACGGCCGACGAGCTACGCGAATTCCTGGAGCGAGAGCCGTTCGAGCCTGTTCGTGTGCGCCTGACCAGCGGGGACGCCTACGAAATCCGAAACCCCGGTTTGGCCGTCGTGATGAGGAGCCGTCTTTTCATCGCCGCTCCGGGGACCGACCGCTGGACGCTGATCCCGTTCTTGCACATCGCCGCCGTGGAAACCATCGCCAACGGCCACGCGCGAAGACCGCCGCGCCGAAGGTAAAGTCCGCTGTGCGAAGCTCACGTAGCGCCGCCCCTCGTGGGTGACGCAGGATCAGAGCCGTGAGCGGCAACATTTCTGCTTTGTTTTGCAAGGTGTCGCTGCCAAATGGGTTCGTTCTGCGAGTACAGTTTTTTCGTGAGTGTCATGTTGTGGCACTGTGCGGAAGGCACGGAGGCACGTAGGGAAACGCCGAAAAACCGAAACGCCGAAAACGGGTTTGAATCGGGTTCGTTTTTCGGCGGGCATTTTCCCGTAAGTCGTTCCGCAGCAACCCTTTGGGTGAGTTCCCATCGGGTTCGTTTGGTATTAGGCGTTTTTTCAGCAAGGCACGGAGGCACGAAGCCACGGAGCCACGAAGGGATGGGGCAAACGCGGAAACGCAGAAGCACTGAAGCGCCGAGCAGGGGAAACCGACAAGAGGGGCGAAAACTGGCTTTGGTTTGGCTTTCCGACTGGACACGTGTTTTCATAACTCCATTCTCCACAAGCACTTATCAACTTGGCGGTGGGTTCGTTTGGTATTAGGGGTTTTTTGCTCTGAGGCACGGAGGCATATAGGCACCAAGGCACAGAGCGGCGCGCGGATTGGGCAACCGGTGTTCATCCAACCTACATAACGCGGCGGGCGCTCGGTCCGGAAGGGCCTTGGAGCGATCAGGGGATGTCGGGTCTTTTTGACTTTTCGCCCCCTTCGCGGCTCAGGGCAAGGTTTCGGCGTTTTGCCCCCTTACCCCCGCCCCCCGCCGCGCGGTATACTGCTCGTCCGTTACGCCGTCGCGTCTTTTTACGGAGGACGAAACATGTTACGCAAGAGTGTGGGCTTAGCCTTGGTCTTGGCTTTTGCGATTCTGCGTGGAGGGATTACCGCCGCGCGACCACCCTCTAAAGCGGAAATCAATTCCGGCCACTTCGAAGCTTCAGCCGACGAGGTGGCAGGGGTTGACGGAGCATACCGTCTCGCGGCTTGCCCTAGTCAGCAGGCACCGGGCGGCACGGTCGTCGTCTGCTGGACGGCGCCTGCGTGCGGCACGAACTCGAACGATTGGATCGGGCTTTATGCCATCGGAGCCACCAGTTATCAACCTGGGTGGTTCTACACGAAGGGGCAGGTTAGCGGGTGCCACAGTCACCCGGCACCGGCTACCCCCGGGACGTACGAGTTCCGCTACCTTCTCCGCGGAGGCTACACCGATGTTGCGCGCAGCGCTCCGATCACCGTTTGCGCCACCTGCACGGCGCCGCTCGCCAACTGTGCCTGCGAAGGCAGTGAAAACTGTGATGACCGCAATCCATGCACCGACGACGCCTGCTTGAACGGGGTTTGTCAGAACCTGTCTAACTCGGGTTCTCCCAATTACTTATTGGGCGCTTGCCCCGATCGCGTGGCACCGGGTGGCTCGATCCTTGTTTGCTGGACAGCGTCCGGATGCCGAGCCACCAATTACTTTGATTGGATCGACCTTTATGTCATCGGAGCCCCGAACTCTCCGTATCGACCTGGTTGGTTCTATACGCAGGCACGGGCTAACGGGTGCCGGACCTACACTGCGCCGACAACTCCCGGGACGTACGAGTTTCGATACCTTGTCCGCAATGGGTATGTCGATGTCGCGCGCAGCGCCCCGATCACCGTCTGCAGCGGTTGCCCAGCGGGACCGAGCGGGTGTTGTCAGTTGACGCCCACCTGTTCCACGAATGCGGACTGCGACGATGGTTTATTCTGCAATGGTGCGGAGTCGTGCCAACACGGTTGCTGTGTGTCGGGCTCTGCATGTGGGACTCAGTGTTGCAATGAGGACACGAATTCCTGCCAACCTGGGGTGTGGTGCGCATCGGATTGGCAGTGCAACGATAACAATCCGTGTACAATGGATCAGTGTGTGAGCGGATGCTGCAAGCATACACCACCACAATGCACAAGCAACCTCGATTGCGACGATGGCTTATTCTGCAATGGAGCGGAAATTTGCCTGAGCGGCGGCTGCTGCGTGGCGGGCACGCCGCCATGCCTGGGTCACGGATGCTGCGACGAGGAAACGCACTCATGCAACGCGGATAGGTGTTGTGACGCGAGTGCGGATTGTGATGATGGCATTCTCTGTAATGGGGACGAACAATGTCAAGGTGGGTGCTGCGTTGCAGGTTCGCCGCTCTGCGAGCCTGAACAGTGCTGCGAAACGGATGCGGACTGCGATGACGGAATCTATTGCAATGGCGCCGAGACTTGCCAATCGAACGGCTGCTGCCAAATTGGATCACCAGTGTGCTGCCCGAGCCAGTCCTGCAATGAAGAGTCCCACGTCTGTGAAATTGACCCACCGTGCGATTGTGATTGCGATTGCGATTGCGTGCTGGATGAGGATGACGTATGCCCCTGCGTCATCGCGCCCATGGGTGTGGATTCATTCGGTCGTCCGCTAGGTGACCTGGATGGAGATTGCGACGTCGATTTGGACGATTTCTGGATTCTGCAGGGAAACTTCGCGGGGGTCGTCGCCCCGACTTGTCCGGACGGCGCTTGTGGATTGGGCGAGAACTGTTCCAACTGCCCTCAGGATTGCCCTTGTCCTTTCGGACAAGAGTGTAAGCTATGCACATGTATCGACATCCCGCCTTGCCCGGATGGCGTTTGTGAAGCGGATGAAAACTGCTCGATCTGCGCACAGGATTGTCCGTGCCCGTCCGGTGAGCAGTGCCAAAACGGAAGCTGCATTACGGCACCGACGTGTCCCAACAGTGTTTGTGGGCCGGATGAAAACTGCTTGACCTGTGCACAGGATTGCCCATGCCCCTCGGGGTCCCAGTGCCAAGGTGGGATTTGCGTCCAGATATCGACTTGCTCAAACGGCGTTTGCGGACCCGACGAAAACTGTTCGACCTGCCCGCAGGATTGCCCATGCCCCTCGGGGCTTCAATGTCAGAGTGGGATTTGCGTCCAGATACCGACTTGCCCAAACGGCGTTTGCGGACCCGACGAAAACTGTTCGACCTGCCCGCAGGATTGCCCATGCCCCTCGGGGTCGCAATGCCAGAGCGGAGCTTGCGTCCCGATACCGACTCATTCCTTCGCGGTCTGCAGCAGCGGGACTCCTGAAGACAGCGGGATCTGCTTTTGCCCCTCCGGATACTCCAGCAACGTCACTCAGGCGTATAACTCGTGCACCGTCACGTCGGACGGGGGTTCCTGCGCCGCGTACGCCTGCCTTGGATATGGTTGCCCTAGCTATCGATTCGGCTCCTGCTGTGTTTGTTACCCTTCACCACCCGCAGCGCATTCCGTTGCTATTTGCAATACGGGGACGGTTGACAATAACGGGACCTGCAACTGCTCCGGTTTCGGCTCGGGCAGCACTACGCAGGTGCAAGGCTCCGGCAGCTGCACCGTCACCTCAGATACCGGCTCCTGCACGGCCTACGGGTGCCTCGGATATGGGTGCTCTTCTAGCGATTTCGGCTCATGTTGCGTTTGCTCCCCATGATTTACGCAGGCCTCGGATCGGGTGGCCCACCTCGTTAGGGGGTAACGGGTGCGTGGGTCGATCACCCGTCTTCCGTGCGTGATCGCTCGACCATACGCCCTCCGCCGATCACCTCGCAAGTTCTATCTATTGAGCCGGTGCGGCCTCCGCGCCCGCTCCGCGCGCCGGCAGCGCGAGTTTTGTTCCACGTGGAACATCGTTGGTGACAGTACGTGGCACCCGCGCGTTCGTGTCCGCGGGCTCGCGCCGCGCGGCTCTGATTGCCCGCTCCATGCCTGTCGCGGTTCGACCCCCCTCAATCCCCCCTTGCAAAGGGAGGGAGGCGTGTCCGGTCGCTACCGCCCGCGGGCCGGATCCACGGATCGGGGGTGTCATTGCCGGTCAGTACGACAGTCCGGTGGTTCGCAGGTGCGTGTAGGGTTTGGCGCCGTTGACGGACGCGGCGGCGACGACCTCGGCCACATACAGGTCATGGTCGCCGACGGCGACTTTCTGCGTCACGCGGCAGCCCAGGTAGGCGATGCAGCCGCCGATTCCTTCACTTCGCTGCCGGACAAGCATCGGACCGTATTCGGTCGGTTTGGTTTGAAGCCCGTGGAAGGCGTCCTCGTCGAGCGAGAAGCCCCGCCCGAACTGCCGGAACATGGCCGCAGGGTCTTCGCCGATCACGTTGAGCAAGAATCGTTGTGCGGCGTCGATGAGTTGCGCGATGGGGCGACCATGTTTCACACAGGCCGTAATCGACGGCGGCTCGAACGCCGCCTGTTGGACCCAGGAGACGAGCAGCCCGGAGGATCGCCCCGCGTGTTCGACGGTGAGGATCGAGCAGCCGCTGGGAATCCGGCCCAACGCCAGGCCGATCTTGTCGCGATCTTTTTCCAAGCAATCCCTCTCTGCTTCTCGTGTAGCGTCGTCCGCCGACAGGCGGATCCGCGGCGTGAACTCTTTTTGCGCCGCCCACAAGGGGCGACGCTACATCATCACGAGAAACGGTCTAGTCTCGTGATGAAGATCGCCCCCGATCGCGCTCGCGGAGCAATTCGAGGGCGCGTTTGGCCGCTTCCTGCTCGGCCTCTTTCTTGCTCGGTCCCCAGGCGCTCGGAAAGCGCTCGCCGCCGATGAGCACGCAGATCTCAAAACACTTGCTGTGGTCCGGCCCCTGCTCGTCGAGGGATTCGTAATGGGGCGTCGCGGAAAGCCAGCGCTGGGCGTACTGCTGCAATGCGGACTTGAAGTTGTCGTGCGTTTGCGAGACTGCGGCCCGATCCAGGTGGGCCGACATCGTCGCCAGGATGAAACGCTTGGCCGGGTCGAGTCCCCCGTCCAGGAATAACGCCCCGATGACGGCCTCGAAGACCGCGCCCCGTAGCGAGGTGGGCAGCGCCGCCTTCACCCCCACGCCGTTGCCGAGGATGAGCAGATCGGTCAACCCGATTTCGTCGGCAATCTCGGCGCAAATCCGCCGGGACACGACGACCGACTTCACCTTGGTCAAGTCGCCCTCCAGCCAGTCGCCGAACCGCCGGTACAGCTCCTCGCAGACGACCAACCCCAGCACCGCGTCGCCGAGGAACTCGAGTCGTTCGTTGCTCTCGACGCGGGTATTGGCGACCGACGAATGGGTCAGGGAGGTCAGGAGGAGTTCGGAGTCTCGAAAGGTATGGCCCAGCAGTTGTTCGGCGCGGGCCGATACTTCGGTTTGATCCACGGCTGTTTCCAACAGGCCGGTGGCGAAAGCCGCGAACCGCACTCCTCGGCGGGCTCGCACCTTTCGCTAGCGGCCGGTAATCCGGGCCCTCGGCGTCATACGACCTACGAAGAACGCCGAAGGCCACTCGCCTTCCCCGAACACGTCGCGATGCTCCCCATCCTAAGATCGGCGAATCGGCGGGTCAAATTGAGGGGCGGCAATGATCCTCGAAACGCCCAAGGGGCTCGACGGTCGCGGAACAGATCTCGACAAGGTGAACCTGAGGCGGTTGCGGGCGCTCATGGTGTAGGGTTCGTTACACGAACCGATGGAATTGCTGATTGCCCATTGTCGATTTGAGATTTGGGATTTCAGATTGTCGATTGGGTCGCGCGGCGCACCTCCTCGCGCACGTCCTCCAGCCGAAGGCCGAGATTCATGAGCACCTGCCCCGCCACGCCGTCCTGTTCGCGGAGCAAACCGAGCAAGAGGTGCCCCGTTCCGACATAGTTGTGGTTGAGGTTGCGGGCCTCTTCGATGGCGTACTCAATGACCTTCTTGACACGGGGCGTCTGCGGGAGCTTGCCCAAGGTGACGGTCTTGGGACCGCTCTTGAGCAGCCTCTCGACCTCGAGGCGGACTTTGCGCAGATCGACGTCGAGGTTCTTAATTACGGCGGCCCCGACGCCGGACCCTTCCTTGACTAGAGCGAGGAGGATGTGCTCCGTCCCGATGTACTCGTGGTTGAAGCGCAGGGCTTCGTGCGTGGAGAGCACCATCATCCTTCGCGCACGATCGCCGAAGGGTTCAGACATCTGGAGACTCCCCAAGAATGCAATGTCGATTCTAGAAGTTCCTTAATATGAGTCAATGGCGATCCTTGTAATTTAACGATAGATGGCCCACTTGGAGGATTCTTGTTGGGTCTGACCGAAACAGGCCCGTTCGGGGGAATTGTCCGGAGTGCGGGACGGCAATCCCTGCGAGGGTATCCGAACGACAGCAGCGGATCGTAGTTTTTCGTCATCTTGGTTATCGAACGGTTGCCAAGGCCTGCGGACGGCGTAAGAATCCTCGGAGCGAAGGCTGAGCGCCTCGGCGCGACGTGGACTTGGGGCGATGCTTCTCTTGTTTGACGGATGAATGAACTCATGGCCACGGCAACCGCTACAGCGATGGGCGAGGCGCAGAAACACGAGGGGATCAAGGACACGATCGAGTCGATCGTGGTGGCGTTGATCCTGGC
>CAYQZH010000094.1:0-13898 GCA_964421865.1 uncultured Phycisphaera sp.
GGCGAAGGGTTCAACGAGCCGCACGAACCATTCGTACGCGGCGGTCGCCTCCAGGACGACTGGGAACGTTCCGAGGTCTCCAAAGAACCGTTGAACCTCATCGCCGGCAGCGCCAGAGATCCTCACCGAATCAAGCACGTTGCGCCCCGCGTCGAGGACACAGACCGAGAGCGTACGTTTGTGCAAGTCCACGCCGACAAACTTCATTCGTCGCTCCTTCGCAAATACGGCCACAAAGCCGTGGCGGACCGTCCGCCCCGGCCACTGCAAAGGAACCATACGCGCTCTCGCTCGGCTTACCTAGGTTCACTGCTGCGATTATTCGACTTTCTGCGCAGAGGGAAACCACGAGACGCAGTGCTTTCAGCGACGTCACGCGCGTTCAGGCCGCGCGGCGATAGCGATGTTGCAATCCTCCGACTTGTGGAACGGCGACGATGCGGCCGCGGCAGGGGCGTTCGCCTTCTCGCTTGATTGGCGCGTGTGGCTCCAACGAGAGATGCGTTCGCGCGTTCAGGTAGTAGTCGAAGTACGATCGGAGGATGCGACGGAGATGTCGTTCGTTGAGAATGATGACATGGTCGAGACACTCGCGGCGAATCGATCCGACCAGGCGCTCACAATGCGGATTCTGCCAAGGCAAGCGCGGCGCGACGACCACTTCCTCGATGCCCATGTTTGCGATGCGTTCACGGAGGCGCTCGCCGTAGATGGAGTCGCGATCACGGATCAAGTAGCGAGGCGCTTCGTCGCACGGGAACACCTCGACGACCTGCTGGGCGGTCCATTCCGCCGTCGGATGAGCCGCGACGCTGAAGTGGACGACGAGACGTCGATCATGACGTAGCGCGACGAACGCGAACAAGATGCGGAACGTTGCCGTCGGCACAGTGAAGAAGTCGATCGCGACGATGTCGCGGACATGGTTGTCCAGGAAGGTTCGCCACGTTTGAGACGGCGGCTTGCCCTGGCGGATCATGGACTTGTCCACGGTAGATCCGGCAACCTGGTAGCCGAGGAGCGCGAGCTCGGATTGAATCCGCGGCGCGCCCCAAAGCGGGTTCTCCTGCGACCTGCGTCGCATCAGGCTGCGGATCGCCGGCGGCCGGTCCGCCTTCGGCGGATTGACTGTGCCGACCCGTCGGAGCCAAAACGGCACGAAGGGTCTCCGGCGGTACGAACGGAGTGAGCGCTTCCAGAACACTCCCGGCGCGCCGGGAGTGCGGGCCACTCCTCCCGGAGTGGAGTCCTCGGCCCTCCCTGGCCGATACTCGATCCGCCGCAGGCGGATTCAAGCCTCCTTGGCGATAGAACGATTTCGGCTCCATCCGAATCTCTATCGTCTCTGTGGGGCTTGCTTTATGCGCCTTAAGTGAACCGTATTGGGGCCAATCCCGTTGGTTGCCGATCGTTCCTGCGGCGTCGCTTCAGGGTGACAGGCGAACCTGCACGTTGACGAACTCGAAGTCATCGATGTCGCTGTCGCTGGGAGCGGCGATGATCTGCAGAGTATTGATTCCCGGTCGGAGCAGCGCTGCGTCGAAGGGGGCGACGAACTCCCCAAAGCCTCCATCCTCGGGCGCCTGATTGAGCCGCCGTTGGAGCGTCGTTCCGTTGATCATCACGCGGTGATTACGTTGGACCCCCTTGGCCAGCAAGCGCACCTCAGCGCGGGTGAGGTTTACCGAAGCTGGATCGGTTGAAAGCTCGAACTCCACGGTAAACTCGGCCCCTTCCGACTTTTTCTGGAATTGACTATTGATCGTACCGTCGAAGTGGTTGTTACCGAGATGGTGCACGTCGGGAACGGCCTCCGTTACGAGCACCGTGTCGCTAGCCGCTTCGAGGGCGAAATTCACCCTGAGTGTGCGACCTTCCACTCGCGCTCGTTCGACATTCGCGGATTGGGGCACGAACCCCTTCCGCGACGCGGAGAGTGCGAAGAAATCCGGTGCCTCCGGCGCGTCCAGCATGTACGTCCCGTCGTGCTCGGTGATCGCCGTCACGGGTGCGCGATCGGGAAGTTCGAGGCGCACCGCGGCGCCGGCAAGCGGACGGCGCGTCGTTGCGTCCGTTACGACGCCGCGAATAGTGCCGATCGGCTCGCTGTTCGCGTCCGGCTTGGGCGGAGCCATGGACTTATCGGGGGAATAGAGCGGCAGGTAGCGGTAGTAGACTTCGAGCATCAACGTACATAGCGCGGTTTGATAGACCCGCCCGCCGATCTTCGACCATTCATCCGCCGGGTCCCAACTACCCCCTACTCGGCCGTCGGTTCGTTGATGCGTGGTCAACTCCTCGGTGAGGGCGGCATTCCAAGTCTCCCATGCCTTGCCCTGATGCTGGAAGAGGGCCAACGAGGCGTAGTACCAGAAGTAGGTGCTCGGGTCGGACTCCCAGTTGGGAAGATGTTGTAGAATGAAGCCAACCGAGTCACGCATCCGACGATGGCCGGGCTGCAGCCCCATCAAAAGCTGGGCGAACATCCCCTCCGCGGTCATGCTCGGTGTCGGAGGTTGACCGGGTTGGTAGGCATATAACCCCGGTCGTCTTTGCTCACTGACCCGATCGAGCCACGCCCGGGCCGCGTCGAACGCCTCGGTCGAGACCTCGATCCCGGCCATCGATGCGCTCTTCAGTGCCATTACCTGCCACCCAAGCACCGACGTGTCGCCGGGCTGGCCCGGATCGTACCGCCACCCGCCGACCTCGCGGTTGCGTGCGCGGTGAATGAAGTCGGCCGCCCGTCGCACAGTGTCCGCCATTTGCGGGTCGGCCGTCACCGCGTAGGCCTCGGACAGGGCGATCGTGGCGATGCCGTGACTGTACATGGTCTCCTCACCGCGAAGGTCGCCGTCGGTCTTCTGACGCCCCCCCAGCCACCGCAACCCGCGGTCAACGTGATCTCGATAGGGGCCTGCTTTGAGGTGCGTGTGCCTCGCACTCAAGAAACAGAGCAAACTCAGCCCGGTCAAGGCGTTATCCGCCGCGATGTTCGTCTCGCCGCCGCACTCTCCGCAACCGCGGTCGAACCCATCGGCGTCCCAATGGCCATCCTTGCTCTGGTGAGCGGCCAACCACTGCAACGCACGAGCGACGGCTTGTTCCGTTTTCTCGCTACCGCCCATCCGCTCGACGATTTCCATCCGCTGATCGGAGAAACGCTGCAAATAGGGGTTCTCGGGGGCCTTCTCCTCCGTGGGCAAGCTCAAATCCAGCTTCATCGCGGAAAGGCCCAAGGGAGTCTTGGAGGTCGGCGGCGAGACGAAGCCAGTGCAGCGAGACGGCGTCGCATCGCGGCGTGTGGAAGACATATCCACCAGGCTGGTCGATGGCTCATCGGGTCGGCTCTGCAGCGTTTGTGGCGCCAGGGACACGTCCGCGGGCGCGGATAGAGCGAGTTTCGTGTCCTTGACGGCGAGCCGCGACAGGGTCGGACCGGCGGCCATCTTCGGCGCGGGGGGGGGCGACTCGGTCCCTGCGGCAAGCCCGCGGGCTTCGAGAACCGGCAGGGCGGCCTCAAGGGTGGACGGCGGCGGGCGGGCGGCGATCGCAGCTCCCATTGCGGTCTTCGAGAATTCCCGAGGCGCGGCCTCAAGGGCGTGGCGGTCAAGACCGGTCGCAAACGAGGCGTCACTTGCGACGGGTTTTGAGGGGGATGGAGGCATCGAAACGACGGCGCTCTTGGCTGGAGTGCTCACGGCCCCGATGCCGGCCGCCCGCGTAGGCGTTACCGAGGCCGTGTCGGTGATCCGCGGTTGTGTTTCCTTTTGTTGGGGTATGGAACCGGCAACGACGGCCGGCAGGACGAGTACCAGAGAAGATGCAACGTCCGCAGCCGGAATCGGCATCGCTGCCAGCGTGGGCGGCTGTGGCGCAGTCGCCGCATCGTGTTGCGGCGATGCTTCCTTCGGCGGCGCCGGCTCGATGAAGGTCCGCAATGCGGACAGTGCCGTGCTCTTGTCAGTTTCCGCCGGTTCCATCGCCGTCCGCTTCATCGCCAAGCCGGCCAGTGAGCTCGGCATTGACGCCGCGAGGCGGCGGAGCCTTGCCGGTTTCACCGGCGCGGGAGCGGTTGCGGTTTCAGCCTCCGCGCCAGCGATGGGAGATGTCTCCGCCGGTAGTGCGGTCTCCGACAGCGGCTGTGGGACAGGGGGTTCAACCCTGGTTCTCGGAAGCGCGGCTAAGAGCAGTTTCGGTTGAGCGTCGGCCGGCGCGGAAGGCACGTCGGGATGCTCGACCAGGGACATCGCCGACCGTTCGACCGCCGTCTGCACGGCCGGTTGCTTCCACGGAACGTCCAGCCGCGTATCGTGCCGCTGAGTTCGAGGCTCAACGGGCGACGGCGTCTGCACGTCGGTCAATTGGCCGCGGACTTGAGTCATCAAGGCGTCGCCGCTTGCAGGTCCGGCCAGGGCGATTTGGATCGGCCCGCGCCCACCCCGAGAGACCTCGTCCGCGATCGATGCCGCCACTCCCCACACGTTGAACAGCAAGATCAATAACAAATGGGCGGCCAGCGATGCGAGCAGGCACTTGGCCAAAAGACTGAGCTTGCGGTCCTGTGCACTCTTGAAGAGCGCGAGCATGAACAGCAGCAACAGCAGTGCAAGCAGCGCCCTAAGCAGGTTCGGACCCATCGCGGACCATATCGCGGCCCAGTCGATCGGCGGCCGCGCGATCGTGTCGACCACGGTGAAGACTTCACGGGATGTCGTCTGGTAGAGGTTGTACTCGCGAGGCGCGGATACGGGCCCCTCGCTTGCGTTCGGGGTTCGGATGAGTGGCCGGTCGGAGCTGAAGTACAGCGCGTATCCGCCGAGGGCCAGGGCCGGGTCGAGCTCGTTGGCGGGGGTATTGACGATCACTCCTAAGTTCGTCGGCGGCATATGCTCGCCGCGCAGCCGCCGCGAGCGGTAGAGATCGAAGCCGCCCGCTCCGCCCGGTCGGTCCGACGCGAAGTAGAGGAAGTCGCCGAACGGGCTGACTGCCGGCACCCCCTCGTTGTCCGGCGTATTCAAAGAGGTGAGTGCGACGGACTCACCCACGCCGTGGTCGGTGATCGTTGCGAAGTAGAGGTCGTACCTAGGGTGATAGAAGTCCTCGCGCAGCGTGGCGGGCCAGGCGGTGGGGTTCGGGCTTGTCAGACCGCTTGGTTGAGGGCGGTTCGACGAAAAGTACAGGATGCCGCCGTCGTTGGTCAACGCCGGCCCATAGTCGTTGAACTCGGAGTTGACGGTCGGGCCGAGGTTGGCCGGCTCCTGCCAATCCCTCCCCCCACGGTGCGAGACCCAAAGGTCATACCCCCCTTGTCCGCCCGCGCGGTTGCTATAGAAGTAAAGCGCGGTGCCGTCCGCCGTGGGTTCCGGGCCCAGATCGTCCGCGTCCGAATTGACTTCGCTCAGCGGCTCCGGCGGTGTCCAGCCTTCGTAGTTACGTCGTGAGAAGTAAATGTCCGCATTGCGGCTGGCCTTGCCCCGGACGAAAAACAGTGTCAGACCGTCGGCACTCAGCTTCGGTTCGTAGTCGTCTTCTCCCGTGTTGATCACTTCGGCGAGCGCCACCGGCGGCTGCCAGAGGATGTCGCGAACCGCAGCGCTCGAAACCGTTTCCTTAATCGACGCGGCATCGGTGTAGAAAGCATAGCTCTCCGGCCGGACTCGCCACGCGGACATGGCGACGACCATCACGAGCAGGATGAGACCGCAAGCGAAAAGCAACCGCCTCATGTTCTTTCGGCCCGCCGGCAGATCAGATCAGTGGCCGACAACGGTGTCGAGATACGGTTCCTGGACGCCGCTGCCCTTGCAAATATCCAACACCGCCACGACGTTTGCGTACGCCGTCGTCCGGTCGCCGCGAACGGTCACCTTCTGTTCCCGATTCGCCGCGACGGCCTCCTTCACCATCGTGCGAAGCTCCTCGGCGGCGATAGCCCGACCGCTCACGATCATCCGACCTTCGGCGTCGACGTTCACCACGATCTCCTTGAGCATGGCGCTGATTGGCCCGGCGGCGCTCGCATGAGGCAGGGCGATTTTCATCTCCCGTTCCGTCTGCTGAAAAGAGGTGGCCACCAGAAAGAAAATCAGCAGATTGAACACCATGTCGATCACCGGAGTCAGGTCGATCGCGACGTCGCTGTGGGTCGGTCGTGCGTCGAGAATCATGGCCAGGCCTTTCAGCGGAGGGGTGTTATTCGCGCAGGACCACCGTCATCCCGCCGCGAGCGCCACTGCCGCCAGGGATTCATCTCCATTGTCCGACGGAGTCGTTGTGGTTCTCGCCGCCTCACGCACAATAGAAACTACCCGCGGCGCGGAGCGGGCGTATTCTTCGATGAACTCAACCACCATGGCGTCGATCTCGGCCACCAGGCGTTCTACTCGCGCCGCAAACCAGTGGTAGGCAATGACCACGGGAATGGTAACGATCAGACCGCCGGCGGTGGTAATCATGGCCTCATAGATGCCCTTGGCGAGAAGTTCGGTACGCCCGAGCGCTTCCCCCGACGCGGCCACAGTCTCGAACGCCTTAATCATTCCCAGGATCGTCCCCAGCAGACCCAGGAGCGGCGCGATCGCGGCGATGACGGACAATGTTCGCAGGTATTTGCGGAGTTTGAGGATCTCGCGCTGCCCGGTTTCTTGAATGTGCCGCTCGACCAGTTCCACTGGTTCGCCGAGCTTCTTGATCCCTGCGCCGAAAATCGCCGCGATCGGAGTTCCATGCTTCCGGCAGTAATCCAGCGCCTTTTCCCGCCGCTCCGCGCCGCCATCGTCCAGCAGTCCGGTCAATGCAGGCCGAAAGTCAGGCGGAATGATCCGGCCGCGGCGAAGGGACAAGAGCCGCTCAAGGATGACCGTCAATGCGACCAGGGAGCAAACCCCGATGGGGATCATCACCGGACCGCCCTTGACCACGAAGTCCCAGATAGACTTTACCTTGATGGCGTCGCTCCCGGCGACCGCCGGCCCGACAGCGTACGGACTCCAGGCGATAACCGCCTCGATGATATTCCAATTTCCCATAGGTCACGCCGCCTATCGACCCGGAAGGGTCATACTCGACGACAGCTCTGTCAGTCGTTGTGCAGCCATTTGCGCCCACTGCGTCTGTTTGTACCTTTCCTCAACCTGCTGGAGATGCTGCTTCGCTTCCACTGTCTTTCCCAGCTTCTCGAAGCAGCGGGCCGCTTCATACAGCGCCGCCGCACTCCATTCCGGATACGCGTACAGAATGTCCACCTTGAGCAGTTCGCGCACCGCGTCCTCGTGTTTCCCCTGGGCGAAGAGACATTGCCCAATCTGAAACTGTGCCCTCGCAGCAGTCGGGCCCTGGTGCCGCTCGACCACCTTCTGATAGGCCGCCATCGCCTCGTCGTACCGCTTCTGATTCTCCCGCGCCCAGCCCAGTCCGAACCTCGCCTGATACCACAGGTCGCCGTCCGCAAAGCGGTCAATATAGGTATTGAAGGCTTCTTCACTCAACCCCCATCGTTGAAGGGCGGCCTGGCATTCGCCCACTCGAAGAAGCGCCGCGGGAAATGCCGGGTCCGCGCTGTACTCCTTGACCACACGCGTCAAGTGCGACACGGCCCGCTCATATCGACCGGTCTTGAACAGCGCATCGCCGCAATAAAACCTGGCCGACGCTAGTAAGGAACTCTTGGGGAATTGGGCGACCAATTCCTCAAACAGTTTCACGCTCTCATCGTAGTGCTCCAATTCGAACTCGCACACCGCCAGACGATAGGTGCATTGCTCGACCACCTCCGCAGATACCTCGGCGGAGCGGGTGGTCAGTGCTTCCCGCAGTTTTTGCAGGTCTCGGGCCGCGGCGTCGACCTGTTTCTCCCCGGCCTCGATCTCCCCCAACTCCAGCAGCGCGTGCAGGTCCAACGCACCCGCCGACGGCTCGGCCGGCACTTGCCGATACGCCTTCGCCGCTTCGTCGAGCCTGCCCCACCCCCGCAAACACCACGCTTTTTCATAGTACAGACTGACTCGCAGAGCCGGGTCGAGTTTGAGCGACGCATCGCGCTCAATCTGCTCGATGGCGGCGACCGCGTCGGCGGCGCGATCCTGGCGGGCAATGGCAATCGCCGCCCGCGCCAGCGCCTCACCGACCCGCGGGTGCGTGGGGAAACGCTCGATGAATCTAGCGTAAACCTTCTCGGCCACTGCGAACCGCTGGGCGGCCGTCAATGTTTGGGCCTGTTGCAGGAGCGGCTCAGCTTCAGCATCGGCACCAGCCGAAGTCTGCGCTACGCGCGCGTACAATGACGCCGCCTTTTCCAGTTCATTTCGCTGGGCGGCGATGGCCGCCAAGTGGTTCAGTGCGTGCGGCGCGAAGCGCGACTCACCGCCTTCCGCCAGAACGCCTTCGAATGCCTTCACGGCTTCGTCGATGCGCTTCAGGGCGACCAACGCCTGCCCGCGCTCAAACAAGGCCTGGAGGCGATGCGGACTTTGGGGAAAGCGTTCCATCAGCCCGTCGTACGCCTGAATCGCCTCGTCCATGCGTTCCTGGCGCTGCCGCGAGAGGCCGAGCTTGAGTAAAGCGGCGTCGGCTGAGGGTACGTCCGTCCCCGCTGACACGTACTCATTGAACCATTGCTCTGCCGGCTTCCACTCGCCGCGCTCAAAATGAATGTCCCCCAACGCCAGAAGTGCCGGGCGATAGAGTTCATCGCGCGTTGCCAATGAGGCAAGCTCTGTAAGCAGCGGCTCGGCTTCATCGAACTGTTGTAGTCGACACAGGGCCGTCGCTAGTCGCAACTTCGCCTTAGTCGTCTGCGGGTCGTTCGGTCGATCCTTGAGGAATCGCCGAAATCCGGTCGCCGCTTCACTGTATTGTCCTGCAAGGAAATCATTTTCGCATGAAAGGAACGCGACTGTCGCCGCCAGCGAATGCGTCGGGTACCGTGTGAGGAATGCTCGACAGTGGGCCTGACTGCGATCGTATCTTCGCTGCTGATGCTCGGTGACTGCGAGCAGTTGTAGGGCATCGGGAGAGAGCTCATGGTCCGCGAATCGTGTTCGAAATCCCTCCAATGCCGCAATCGCGCCGTCGCCATCGCTCGATCGAAGCAGGGCCACCCCGCGATCATACATCATTTCCGGGAGCAGCGGGCTCGTGGGGAACTTCTGCATCGCGCCGCCAAGCCGACCGGCCGCACCCGCCGCGTCGCCCAGACGCAGTTGGCACTTCGCCGTCCAGTAGGCCGCCTCGTCCGCGACCTGGCTCTCCGCCCCGTCGAGCCGACTGAACAGCTCCAGCGCCCGATCGTATTGTCCCTGCTCAAACCAGACGCGGCCGCGCTGCAGGCGTGCCTGGAAGAGCAATGGACTCTGCGGGAAGTCATTCGTCAGTCGGTCGAGCGTCTCGCCGGCCTCCGCATAGTCGCCTCGCTGGTACAGCAATGTCCCCAATCCTGCCAGTGCGTCGGGAACGTATTGACCGTTCTTCTGTTGGAGCACCTGCCGGTATTGCTCAATGGCCTTGTCCATGGAGTTGTTTTGCTGGTGACACTGGGCCAGTAGAAAACCGGCCTGTTCGGCGAACGGACCCTGAGGGTGGATATGAAGCAACTGGCCGAACAGCTCCGCGGCTTCGGCGTAGTCGCCCTTGCCCATGGCGGAGACGGCGCCGAAGTATTCGACGCGTTCTCGTAGCGGACTGGCGGACCATTGGGTGACGAAAGTGCCGCACCGTTTGACGGCCTCTTCGTAGCGCTGGTCCGCGTACAACGCCTCGATCGCGCCCGCCGCCGCGTTGTCGGCCAGTTCATGCTTTCCGAAGCGCTCGACGACGCTGAAGGCGTAGAATGCCGCCGCATTCCGTCCGCGCGCCAGATGACACTGCCCGGCAATCGTCCACGTTTCCGCCGCGTAGATGAACTCCGGGAGTTTTTGTAGGGGCCCTAGTTCGGCGACGGCCTCGTCGAATTGTCCGAGGCGGAAGAGGCTCACCGCAAGACCGTAACGAGCGACCGCGGCCTTTTCGTGGTCGCCGTGCTCTGACAAGAACTTACGGTACTCCGTCGCCGCCAGTTCATAAAGCCCGCGGTTGAGCAATCCGTTGCCGCTGAGGTAATCGCGGACGGTGATGTCGGTCTCGTCGGCCCGCGCGTCGGATTGGGCGAGTGACCAGGATCCGGCACGAACGAGCGTTGCGAGGATCGCCGCGAGCATCCAGCGTGTGGCCATGGAGCGGGTAGGGAGCAGGGCGTTAGACCGCATGAATAGCCCTCCGAATTCGGGGGCGGCGGGCGCCGGCCGCGCCCGTCGCCGCCCGACACTGATCGTACGTTCGCTTGGACCGAAAGTAGGACGGAGTCCTTCCGAAACCGACTTACGGGTCGGTCTACTTCACCACGGAGTGCTCATCGCCCCGCTGAACGCTCATTCGTCGTCGGAGTGCGACGCTTGGGGCGTTTCCGCAGCGTCTTCCCCCTGCGTCTGTCCGGTCAGCGACTCCATCGCCGCACGCAGCGCCGGTTGCAGCGCGTTCCACCATTCGCCGCCCGGGTTGTCCACGGAGGCGTGGCTGCCGTCGTCGTCGCTCTCTTCCTCCATTGCTTCCTGTTCGGATTGGCGAAGCTCCACTTCGAGTTGCTCGAGACGGTTCTCGGCCTCACGGGTCTGGTCTTCGGCTTCCCGCGCTCGATCCTCAATGGCGTGGGCCCGGTTCTCGAGTTGGTTTTTTTGGAGTTCCACCGCTTCAGACTGGTGGCGGAGAGCGAGCGCCTGGCGTTCCAGGTCCAATCGCCGTTCCTGGTTCGATTCCTTGTCGACACGTTCCGCGGCGTGCTCCGCCTGCTCCCGCAGTCTCTCAACCTGCTCGGCCAGATTCTCGGCTTGCTCGTTCAGGTTTTCGGCTTCACGTTCCAAGGCTTCCTGCGTTTCGGATTTTACCGTCGCGTCAATCTTGATCTCATCCATCCGCGCGCCAGTCTTGGCGCGACGCTTTTCCATTTTCTCGATCGCCTTGGCCCGTTGCTTGGCCGCCTTCTCGATCTGCTTCGCCATTCGCCTACGATCGACCATGACGCGCCGATCACCGTCGTCGCCAGGCGCGCCGGCGTCACCCCTTCGCTCCGCGGATGGATCGATCATGCGAACGAACGCCGCGAAGATTCGGTGCTGTCGGTCCGTGGCATGGACCTCGAGTGCATTCTCCTGTCGGCGGACCAGGATCGGCACGTCTGACCGGGACATCAACTGGGCGAGCGCCTCGAGCTTCCCCTGGGGAAGCGCATAAACGCGGGCGAATACTTCGCCCCCTTCGTTGCTCTCGCCGGGACCCGATCCCGCGTCGATTCCCGGAAGCATCGGCGGTTGCGGGGGCATCGGGGGCATTGGTGGTTGCGCCGGATGCGGCGCACGCGGGGGTCGCGGCGCGTGCGGCGGACGTGGGGTGTGTTCACCCGGATCGTCGCCGTCGTGTCGCTGCTCCAGCGAGTCGCTCAGGCGTTCGAGTTGCGCCTCCACCCGAGCCAGCTCCTCCTCAAGCCGGTTCAGCCGTTCCTCTTGGTCGCTGCCACCGCGTCCCGCGGCCAACGCGAACGGCGCCACGCGCCCGACCGCAATCGCGGGGAGCACACGGCCCGGTTGCACGACGATGCCGCCATCCGGCGCATCACTCGGTCCGTCATGTCGCCGGTTGGCCAGGTGTTGCTCGTACGTGGTCGCCCCACTGGGCTGGGCCTCCGGCACCGGCGTCGCCGCGACAGCCGCAGTCGCCCCCGGGGTCGCAACGGCGGCCGCCGTTGCTTTTGCGCACGGCGTCGCACACGGCTTGTCACATGGGTTCCCCGCCGCCTTCGCCGCTTTGTCCTCATTCGGACAGGACTGTGCCGGCGAGGCCAGCCATCCCGTCGTTGCCATCATCAGGACCAATGCCAGTCCCGACGCCGATAGTCTTGGTTTCACGCTTTCCGTCATCACCATCGTCAGTCTCCTTGCAAACCGTCTGGCTCGCCCTGTGGTTACACCAATGCCCAGCGCGGGCACGGGTTGGTCCTCTTCCGCAACGTACCGTCGGGTCACCAAGAGTGCTTCGGCATAGGCCCGTCGAGTCCGAGGGAGCAGCGACGTGACCCATGCGTCGCAGCACACCTCCGCCTCCGCGCGTAGCCGTCGCCGCGCCCAACACACCAAGGGATGCCACCAGTAGAGGCTCCCGATGATCGCATCGGCCCAAGACACCCAGTGGTCGTAGCGTCGCGCGTGTGCTAACTCATGGAACACCACGGCCCGGCGTCCGGGATCGTCAAGCTGTGACCAGAGAGGCGCGGGTAGGATGAGTCGAGGCCGCGGACCGCACCAAATCATCGGGGATAGTCGCCCGTCGATCATCAGCGTCTCCGGTACGCGCCGGAGTCCAATCTGTTGACAAGCCGCCTCAACAACTCGCATCACGGAACCCGGTGCGGGCAACGCCTGCGACAAGCGCCGACGGAACCGAAGAACCCGCAGCGCGGCAACGAGTACGAGCAGTGCCGTTCCCGCTACCCAAACGGCGGTCGGTAGGGGGGGGAGGGCCGTGACCGCGTCGCGGACCGCAAGCAACCCCGCCGCCCACATCCGCCAATCGGGACCGCCGGAAATCGGCGAGAGAGCCGGTGCTCTGTGTCCCCCCCCATTCGCCAAAGGCGGATCGTTCTTGAGATCGTCGAGCGTCCCGGCGACCGCGGAGACCTCAACCGTCGGCTTGCCAGGAAGCGTCTTCGAGCTCCCTGTCCCTCCCACGGAGAGGGCCGGAGCGAGGGTCAGGGCCCGCCCGTGACGCTTCCCCGAGACCTCTCGCGGCCCGGTGGAACCAGCCGCCGGCGCAGCAACCTCGATCTCGATTTCGCTCTCCTTCCCGGGGATCTTCGTAGCTTCCGACGCGGTATCCGCGTCGGAGAGCCGCCCGACAGCGCCGGTCGCCTGGGCGAGCACATTCGGCGATCGCGACGCTGTGCGGGCTGCCATCCTTAGTGAAGGAAGGGGGGAGGATATCGGCGTCACCGGCATCGGCTTGTTTTCCGGCTCCGGAGCTGTTTTCTCAGTCCTTTCCCGCGGCGCGGGGCGAACCGCCTCATCGTTCGGAACCGCAAGCGCTAGCGCGGGGCCTTGTCCAGCCGCCGCGGCTCGGTGTTCTGATAGCGCGCCACCCGTGCGGGGATCGAGCTCCGGCGAGAGAAGCGGCGTCACCCAGGCCGACACCAGTTGCGGCGTGGGCGGTTCGGGAAGCAGCGGCGGCGTCACCAGCCACGCGAGCACCACCAACCACATCGTATGCCGCGTAGCCGGGCGGCAGGGGATGCACCGGCAGACCGCCGCGGTCAACAGCACGAGCGGAATCGCGGTCAGCCCGTTCCGCCACAGTAGATCGGTCGTCAGGGAAGCCCAGGGTGTCATCCCGCGTCTCCCATCCGCGTTCAAATGTAGCGTCACCCCTCGTGGGTGACGCAGAAATCGCAGCACCGTCGCCCGGCGACGCCACCGCTGCTCGCCGGCCGCTAGGCCGGACTGTCCAGCCGCTCGATCAGCTTCTGGAGCTCGTCGATCTCTTCCGCTGTTAACCGCTCGGTGCGAAGAAGTTGCAGCACCAGCGGACCGGCAGCTCCGTCGTACAACTGAGTGAGCAGCGTCCTGAGCCGTGATCGCGTCACTCGTTCTCGTGAGACCTTGGCCCGGAAAACGTGGGCGAGGTCCGATTTATCACTGGCCACGAAACGTTTTTGTTCCAAGCGCGTCAGGAGGGTTTGGACGGTCGTGTAGGCGAGACGGCGACCATGTTCATGCAGATGGTTGAGCACCTCGCGGACGGTCGCGGGTCCGACCTCCCACAAGGCCTTGAGCACCTCCAACTCGGCGCTCCCTAGATCGTGTTGTCGCTCAGCCATC
>CAYQZH010000095.1:0-13885 GCA_964421865.1 uncultured Phycisphaera sp.
TATCACTCCCCCGACCGTCGGCAGCGGATCCTGCCGCGACAAGTGCGGACGGTGCCAGTAGGCTGGAGATGGGGATGGCGTGAGAAAAACACTCGGGGCGTTGGGGTGGGCGCTAGGCCCGCCCCAAGCCCCGACGAAACGCGAATCCGCCCCGAGCATCAGCGCCCAAGAAGGAAAAAACGCCGGGCGTGGACGGGCAGACGTGGCGGGACTACGGCGAGGCGGTGGTCTTTTACGACGGCGACGTGGTCCTCGGCGGGGCGTGGATTGAACACGCCGCCGGCGCGGACACGCTCACCACGCAAAGCGCCAGCGCTTCGGGTTACCCACATCTCAGCGACGATCGAAGTCGCGTCGCGAATCACCGAGGCGGCGACCCCAGAGGGGTCGCGTCAGAATAGCCCAGCGATTGATCGCTGGGATCAGGCCCCATCAAACCGTAAAGGGAGTGCCGTAGACACGAGTGACCGCCGTTCAGCCGTGCCTCCGGGACCGGCGATGCGGGACGTGACGCCTTCCCCGCGTTGAAACGCCGGGCTAATCTCAATCGTCCCTCCGGGACGGTTTCGGCGGCGCTTATGAACCTGCGCGTAAACCTACGGCGCCGGCGCGGGGTCCGCCGTGTAGAGGGACAAGGGGGTTGAACTCCCTTCTCGAACGCGAACCTCCTCGCGGGCGCCCGGCGGCGTCGGGACAGGTTCGGCGCGGGGCTCGATGGGCAAAGCCTGCATCTGTTCTCAGCGACGGCGCGGGAAGGAGAGTTTGAGGAAAAGGGCTGCGATGCGGGCTGAAGGACGGAGACGAAACGGAGGCCAGTCCTGGCTACACGAGGGCGCGACCGGCGCACTGTTGGTGGTAATCGGGGCGTTGGCGGTTCGGCTGGTGTGCGCGTACGAGACGCGGGAAGTGCCAACGATATGGCACCTTGTCGGCGACGCGGCGGGGTACTATCGCTGGGCCCAGGAGATCGCCGGAGGAGCGTGGCTGGGGACCAAGCCGTTCTATCAGGCCCCGCTGTATCCCTACGTGCTGGCGGGTTGCTTCCAAGCGCTGGGCGATGGAGTGTGGACGCTCCGTGTGGTTCAGGCGGTTTGGGGAGCGGCGGCTTGTGGGCTTGTGTACGTCGGCACGCGGCGCTTGTTCGGGACCGGCGCGGGAGGGATCGCGGGAATCATGCTGGCGTTGTACGGGCCGGCGATCTTTTTCGATGGGATCGTGCAGAAGGCGTCGCTGACGTGCTTGTTGGTGTGTGGGCTGTTCGCGGCGACGGCATGGTATGGCGAGCAAGGAAGTTGGCGAGCGGCGGGCGTGCTGGGGGCGGCGGCGGGGTTGCTGGCGATCACGCGAGAGAATGCGATGGTGTGGTTGCCGGTGGTCGCGCTGTGGGTGTGGCGGGCCGGGGGTCATTGTCGATCGTCGATTCCTTCGAGGCTCAGGACAAATGTCGATTGTCGATTGGAAACGCCGAAACGTCAGAAAACAGCCGCGATCGGCGCGTACCTGGTCGGCATCGCGGTGGTGCTGATGCCGGCCGGGTTGAGAAATCTGGCGGTGAGCGGGGAGTGGTCGGTGTCGACGTTCCAGGCCGGTCCGAATTTCTATATCGGAAACCATCGGGGCGCGGACGGACGGTATCGGCCGCTGGTTCGGGGGCACGAAACGCCGGCGTTCGAGCGGGACGATGCCACGGTCTTGGCACAGAATGCGACCGGGCGCACCCTGAGCGCGCGGGCGGTATCGCGGTATTGGATGGGCCGGGCGTTCGACGACATTCGCGGCGATCCCAGCGGGTGGGTTCGGCTGATGGGGCGGAAGATGCTCATGGTGTGGAACCGCTATGAAGTGTCGGACGCGGAAAGTCCTTACATTTATGCCGAATCATCCCTGATCCTCGGCGTGTTGGGGAGGGTGTGGAACTTCGGCGTGTTGTGTCCGTTGGCGGCGGTGGGGATCGTGGGGACGTGGGGCGAGCGGCGGCGGCTGTGGGTGTATTACGCCTTGATCGCCAGCATGGCGGTCGCGGTGGCGGCGTTTTATGTGTTGGGGCGGTATCGTTATCCGCTGGCGCCGCTGTTGATCCCGTTCGCCGCCGCGGGGTGCGTCGGGCTGGGGGATCGTTTGCGCGGGGGAGACCTTCGGAGGTTGCTGTTGCCGACGGCGGTTGCGGCCGGAGTGGCGGTAGTCGTGAACTGGCCCGTGCATGACGAACGAAAGCTGAACGCCATGGCGCGAATGAACGTGGGCGTGGCGTTGGCGGAGGCGGGGGAGCTTCCCGCGGCCGAGTCGTACTTTCGACGGGCGCTCGCGGACCATCCGCAGTCGGCGGAGGGGCATAACAATCTGGCGCAGGCGCTCGCCCTACGCGGAGACTTCACCGGGGCGATCGAACATTACCAGGCGGCGCTGGCCGTGGAACCGGGATTGATCGGCGTCGATTTCAATCTGGGCGTGGCCCTGGAGCGAGTCGGGCGGATCGAGGAGGCGCTGCGGGCCTATGAACGGGCGGTGACGCGCGATCCGTCGGATTCCGAGGCGCGGAACGCTGTCGCGAGGTTGCGCCGACGGTGATCGAACCGCCGGTGGGCGACTCCTTCGAGGCTCAGGACAAGTGCCGAGCCGGACGATTCTCCGCGGGTGCTATGCCGTGCCGACGACCGGAGCGAGTCGGCTGATTCGTCGGCCTCGGATCGTCGCCACCGACCGGGCGGTGAGCGTCCAACCCTCAAACGGGGTGTTTCGCCCTTTCGAGCAAAACTCACCCGGATTCACGACCCAGGGAGAACGGGGATCGATCAGGGTGAGATCGGCGCGGGTACCGACGTCGACGGCCGCGGCGCGCCGTCGGAAGACGCGGGCGGGACCGGTGGTGAACCAGGCGATCAATTGCGGCCAACCAACGACCCCCCTGTTTCCCCCCTCGTCAAGGGGGGAGGCCTGCGAGTCGATCATCGCCCGCGCCGCGATGCCGACGGCGGTTTCCAGGCCGACGATCCCCGCCGGGGCTTTCAAGAATCCCGCGGCCTTCTCCTCCAATGTATGCGGCGCATGGTCGGTCACGATGCAGTCGATCGTCCCGTCGAGCAGTCCGCGGCGGCAAGCCTCTACGTCTGCTTGAGGACGCAGCGGCGGATGCATTTTGGTATCGGGATCCGCTTCCGAACACGCATCGTCGGTGAGGACCAGATGATGGGTACACACTTCCGCCGTGATGGGTAGACCCTCACGTTTTGCGCGGCGGACGAACTCGATCGCCTTGGCCGTGGAGATATGGGCTACGTGATATCGACCGCCGGTACGGCGGCACAAGTCGATGTCCCGCTCGATCATCGCTTCTTCCGAGCGCGGGTCCAACCCCGGTAGTCCCAGTCGCCGCGATATCTCTCCCAGGTGCATGACGCCGCCCGCTGAGATCGCCCGAAACTCACAGTGCTGAATGAGGAGGGCGTCCAGCTTCGACGCCCGCTCGAAGGCCGACCGCATCACCGCGTCGTCCTCCACCCCCGTCCCATCGTCACTGAACGCCGCCGCGCCTGCCGCCTTCAGCGCGGCGAAGTCGGAAAGTTCACGTCCGCGGCGGCCTTGGGTGATGGCGGCCACCGGTGCGACCGCGCAGTGATTCACTTCTTCGGCACGCCCGATCACCCATCGGATGAGGTCCGGCGTATCCAACGCCGGCTGCGTGTTGGGCATACAGGCGACAAAGGTGAACCCCCCGGCCGCCGCGGCGGCCGTTCCCGTTTCGATCGTTTCCTTGTGGGCCTGTCCCGGTTCGCGGAGGTGGACGTGAATGTCCATCAGACCGGGACAAACAATCAAACCGGTCGCGTCAAGCACGAAGGCGTTGCCATGAGGCTCCTGGGCGATGACGCCGTCGGCGATCGCAACATCGACGATTCCGTCCCGCCCCGTCGCGGGGTCGATGACACGCCCTCCGCGGATGACCAGCGCGTCATGGTGCGTAGTGCTCAGCAACGTGGCCTCCCCTAACGGCGCAGCCGCGCGTTTCCATCCCTCGCGCGGGAATGTACTATAGCTTCGTGCGACGCCGGGCGTCCATTGTCCGCGGAGCCGATCGGCTCCGGCAATCGCCCGACCGGCTCGCGGAGCCCTTTTCCTTCGAGGCTCAGGACAAGCCCTATGCCGCGGCAACACCGGCGAACCCTTTGGGTAGGCGCGAATTCGCTCATGGTCGGCGCGATGTGGCTTGTCACCGCCGGCGCAACGGCTGACGATGGGCCGGGCGGTGTGGCGGACCTGGTCATCACTAATGCGAAAATCTGGACCGGCGCGCAGCCGTCGGGCGCTGAACCAACCGGGATCGCCGTCGTCGGAGACACGATCGTTGCGGTCGGCGCTGATGCGGACGTTCGGGCACGAGTCGGAGCGAACACGACCGTCATCGACGCGAAGGGCCGTCGCGTCATTCCGGGGATTACCGACAGCCATACGCACATCATCAGCGGCGGGCTTTCGCTGTCGCGCTTGCACCTGCGTGATGTTCGCGGCAAACAAGAGTTCATCGCCGCGGTGCAGAGCGCCGCGGCGCAAACGCGGAAGGGCGAGTGGGTCGTAGGCGGCCGGTGGAGCGTCGAAAGTTGGGAGAGGCCGGAGACGCCGAATCGGAGTTGGCTTGATCCAGTGACCGGCGAGGTGCCGGTGTTTCTCAATCGGATGGACGGGCATGAGGCCCTGGTCAATTCCGCCACGCTCAAACTGGCGGGCATCGACGCCGCGGGCCCGGCGGACCCCCTCGGCGGGGAGGTCGAACGAGACCCCAAGACGCATGAGCCGACGGGCATTCTCAAGGAGTCGGCGATGAACTTGGCCGGCCGCCTGATTCCTGAGCCGTCCGACGCGCAGCGTTATGAGGCCCTGCTGCGGGCGATGAAGCATGCCAACTCGCTGGGCGTCACGTCGGTCCACGATATGTCCGCGCCGGCGGATGTGGAGGTCTTCCGTCGGGCGGCCGCCGAGAACGCGATGACCCTTCGCATCACCGCGTACCTGAGCGTGGACGACTGGTCCGCCCATCTGGACGAAGTCGTCAAGGCTGCCCACGACTCACACAGTCCCATGTTCGCGCTGGTCGGCCTCAAGGGCTACATGGACGGCTCGATGGGCAGTCGCACGGCCTACATGCGCGAGCCGTACAGCGACGCGGCGCCGACGACGCCCTATCCTCGCGGACAGCTTTCGGCCTTCGCCTCGTCGCAATCCTTTCGGCAGCAGGTGGTCCAGGCGGATGCGAAGGGGTTGCAGATGGCCGTGCACGCCATCGGCGACGAGGCGAATCACTTGTTGCTCGATGCCTATGAGGCCGCCGCGAAGAAAAACCTTGTCCTGAGCCTCGAAGGAGGTGCGTCCGATCCTTTCCTTCGAGGCTCAGGACAAGCGAGGCTCAGGACAAGTCGGCGACCCCGCGCCGAGCACGCCCAGCATCTGCTGGTCTCCGACATTCCCCGCTTCGCGTCGTTGCGGGTGGTCGCGTCGATGCAGCCCTTCCACAAGGCCGACGACGGTCGTTACGCGGAGAAAGCCGTTGGCACCGAGCGCCTGAAAGGGTCGTACGCCTTTCGGCAGTTGGTCGATACCGGGGCGCTGCTCGTCTTCGGCAGCGATTGGCCCGTCGTGACCCTGAACCCCTTCGCCGGGATCGACGCCGCGGTCAACGCCAAGACCCTCTCCGGCGAGGTCTGGCTTCCCGCGCACTCCTTGAACGTCGTAGAGGCGCTTCGTGCCTACACCGTGTCACCGCCCAAGGCCGTTCATCAGGAATCGCGGCTGGGTACGCTCGAGGCCGGCAGGCTCGCGGACCTCGTGATCCTCCTCGACGATCCGCTGACGATCCCCCCTTCGCGGCTTGCCGACGTGAAGGTGGTCCACACGATCGTCGGCGGGAAAGTCGTATTTACCGCCGGGCCGTAGGGCGGCTGCCGTCCGCGAGTGGGTTCGGGTTGTTGCGTGGGCGGGGTGACACCGCGCGCGCTCCCGGCGAGCCGGGAGTCGATTGTCGAATGGAGGCGGGAGCGATTCCCGACGGACCGCGTGCGAGAGGGGATTCTCGCACGAGGGGCGGCTCCTTTCGGGCGAGGGAGAGGGTGCAGCACGCGACCCGCCAGCCAACCAAAAAAGTAAAGTGGTGCACCTGTCCCCGCAAAAATAGTCAAGAAAAGTTGTGTGTAGGGACTTGACAAAGGGGGGGATGGGGTACAATTCGCTCATCAGAAGGCTCATGGTGAGCCCCGGTCGACCGCGAGGTCGTGAACAGTTGCGTTTCCAATACGAGGATGTTCAACATGAAATCGAAGATGCTTCTTGGCAGTATTGCCGCAGCCGCTCTGACGATGCCCAGTGCGGCGTTCGGGGGGCCAATTATTCCTCTTCCCCACGACATAGGCTCGCTAGCCCAAGAGTTGGAACTCCGAAGCTTCCAGAACGATCCATTCCGCATCGATCAAGCGATATCGGATGTGAAGGTTCTACGGAACAAGATCGCGAGTGATTTGACTGCGGCCCAGCAACGGCTTTCGCGGGCTCAGTCGGTTTCGCAAAGGGTGCTGGTGCAGGCGCAGATATCGATCTTGCGATTCCGATTGAACAGGGCCGATTCCTTGATCCGAAAGCTCAATAATTGGTTGTCCGAATTGATGCGTAACGGGATTACGTTGTAGGCGTTCAGGGCGCCACGGAAATGAGCGTCGGCACAGCCGTGGACTGAGACGCCCACCGCGACGATCGGGGCGTGACGGGGTAATCCGAGACGTAATACTTGCGACCGCGTCGGCGCGTGCAGGCCATCATGCTGACCCCACCGGATGGGCCACCCGGCTGGCCACTGAGGGTATTCGACCAATCTGGAAGCGTGCCAGTCTGAAAGGGCGTAAGAGATGAAGACTGAAGCGGCGGTTTTTTCCTTGTTTGCCTGTGCGCTGTTTGTCGCGGGGTGTCCTACCGTGCCGCTGGGTGGCGGTGGCGGCGAGGTCTGTGGCAACGGCGTTTGCGGGTCCGGCGAGAACGTTTCCAACTGTCCCGGCGACTGCGGTGGCGGTGGAGGTGGTGGAGGAAGCCCCGGGGAGGTCTGTGGCAACGGCGTTTGCGGGTCCGGCGAGAACGTTTCCAACTGTCCCGGCGACTGCGGTGGCGGTGGAGGTGGTGGAGGAAGCCCCGGGGAGGTCTGTGGCAACGGCGTTTGCGGGTCGGGAGAGAACGTTTCCAATTGTCCGGGCGATTGCGGCGGCGGTGGCGGTGGAGGAGAAGAGAGCGTATTCGCTGACTTCTCTCAACCGACAATATCTGGGACGATCTCAATCTCGCCGGGGGACGGGTTCTTCTGGAACGACTTCTACCAGGTCTGGCGAATCGAGAGTCCAGGGGGAGGGTTCACTGGCAGTTTCAATTTGTCCACCGGTGGCAGTTATAAAATGGTCGTCGTTCACACCACATCAGCATCCAGCGATTGCCAGGGCGGAGGTTATTCGCCGGTAACGATTTGGATAGATGGATGGACGGCACAGAGCTGCGAGGATCCTGCGGAGAACAACGGCGGCAGTCATGGGAGCGTGACAGATACGTTTGGGGTTGTCCTTAGTTCTGGCGTCAACAGGCTGGAATGGACGGCCTGTGACCTTTGCACACACTACTGGATAGAAAGCATTGACATCTGTAGTCCAGATGGGAACCCATGTCGATGACTTTGCACACACTACTGGATAGAAAGCATTGACATCTGTAGTCCAGATGGGAACCCACGTCGATGACTTTGCACACACTACTGGATAGCAAGCATTGACATCAGGTAGGCGGCTTCCCAACAAAGCATGCAACGGGCTGGGTGGCACTGTCGGGATGACGGTGTGTGCCACTGCTCTGTGAACAGTGGGTCGATCGTGGAGGCGAAACCACTCCTTCGAGGCTCAGGACAAGTGTTGAGACAACAGTGGCACGAGCCCCTACGTGGGCCCGATCGTCCGTCGGCGGCGGAGGCGGCGGTCGCAGGGTTCGGCGTTGGTGTTGCCCAGCCAGGCGTCCCACGCACTGTGATGGGCCGTATCGACGCCTTCGGCCGACGCCCGCTCGTGGAGGAAGTTCTGCAGCTCGATCAGGAAGTGCGTGTCCATCAGCTCGGTGTGTTTGGCGAGGTAACGATGCAGCACGCGATAGACGAGCTTTAGCTCGTCCAACGAATGGGCCCCGATGACCGCCTCGCCGCGTTGCTCAAAGCTCATGCGACGGAACTCCGCTCCACGGAATGCCGACGGTTGTGGAGATCGTCGATGACCGCGCCGTCCCGCAGGGTGATGGTCCGGTCGCATCGCGCGGCCACGTCCGGCTCGTGGGTGACGATGAGGATCGTCTTGCCTTGGTCGCGGAGGTGATCGAAGACGGCGAGGATGGCCTCGCCGGTGGCGCTGTCGAGGTTGCCCGTCGGCTCATCGGCCAGGAGGATCAAGGGGTCGTTGATCATGGACCGCGCGATGGCCGCCCGCTGCTGCTCTCCGCCGGAAAGCTCAGCGGGGCGATGGTGTCCGCGGTCATCCAATCCGACCAGCGCGGCCAGTTCCACGGCCTTCTCGCGGCGAACCTTCGCGGAACACCCCTGGTAGAAAAGCGGCACCTCGAGGTTCTCCAGCACGGTAAGCTGGGCGATGAGGTTGAAGCTTTGGAACACGAAGCCGATCCGCCGGCCGCGGATATCCGAAAGCTCGTCGTCATCGAGTTGCGAAACATCCAGCCCGCCGAGCAGGTATTGCCCGGACGTCGGCCGGTCCAGACAGCCGATAAGATTCATCAGCGTGCTCTTACCGGAGCCGCTCTGCCCGCAAATCGCCACCCACTCGCCCTCGGTGAACTCGATGTCAATCCCGCGAAGGGCGTGGACGTGGACGGCGCTGCCGGGCTTGGCGTAGGTCTTGGTGAGTTCGTGAACGGAAGCGATGACCACGGTAGAGAACGCTACGGCTTCTTGCCGCTTTGGGATTGCCCCGCAGAACCGCCGGAACCCGGCCCTCCGCCGCGGCGCATCCGTCCACCCGGCGGCGCGCCCTGCGAGGCCGCGGCAGGCGCTTGCCCACTCTGCGGCTGCGCGGCCGCGCCGTCAGCAGGCGGTCGGCGTCCCATGCGCATCATGGCGTTGGCCTTGTCGCCGGGTGCCGCGTCGGGGATGGCTCGTTTATCGTCGTCGGAAAAGGCCAGGCGGATTTTGTCCCCCGCGGAAAGGCCCTCGGCGATCTCCGCCCATTCCGTGCCGATCGCGCCGGTTTGGACTTGGGAATAAGCAGTCCCAGACCCCCTGTCGCGGAACACGTATCTCTGTCCGCCCTTGGTATAAAGGGCCTGGACCGGCACCGCCAGCTTCCCCTCCACCGTCTCGACCATGATTTCCGCTTGGGCCGTGACGCCCGGCTTGAGGCGTTCCTCCGTGGGGTCGATGGTGATCTCGGTCTCATATTCCTTGAGGTCGGGGTTCAGCCAGCCGCTCTTGCTATCCGCCAGCGCCGCGATTTTGGTCACACTTCCGGGAAAACGTTTTCCGGGAATGCCCTCGACGCTCACCATGGCGGACTGTCCGAGGCGGAGCTTGTCGGTCTTGGCCTCATGCACGCGGACCGTGGCCGTCATCTTGGACGTGTCGGGAAGTTGCATCAGGATTTGTCGCTCAATCACCGACGCTCCGACCTTGATTTGTCCCTCCGAGGACATCATCCATCGCCCGCCTCCTTCGTTGTAATAGACTACGAAGCCCTGGGTGGGGGCGAAAATCCTGCATTTTTCTTTCTGTCCGCGTAGCTTGGCCAATTTGTCTTGGGTAAGGGCGAGTTCCTTTTCCTTGCCTTCCGAGGCGCGGACCCTCTTGACCTCCTCGGCCTCGGCATTCTTCTTCACCCGCTCGCATTCCTTCGTCGCCTCCTCGAGGTCCGATTGCTTCTGTCGCAGTTCGGCGACGTGGGTGTAGGTCTCCAACACTTCGACCGCCTTATTGGCTTTGTCCAAGTCCCACTGGGCCTTCTTGAAGTTGAACTCGTCCTCTTGGTACTGCGTCTGGGTGATGAACTTTTTGGCGAACAGCTCCTTGGAGGCGTTGTAGTCCTGGTCGCGGCGTTGCAACGAAATGGTGGCCTGTTCGATCGCGATCCGGGCGTCCTTCAGCTTTTGTTCCCAGTCACCCTTCTCGTATTTGTCGAGTTCCAGCCGCCTCAACTCGATTTGCAGTTCGGCCTTGCGGATGTTGCTGGCGTTCTGGTCGCGCTGGATGTCGAGTTCCGTCTTCGCCGCCTCGAAGGCGGTGATAGCGTTGCTCTCTGTCAGCTCCTCCTGCCGGATACGCTCCACGATCTCGTCGCTGGCGAGTTCCACCAACAGGTCGCCCTCCTTCACGTTGGTCCCCTCGTCGATGAGGCTGATGATGGTGGACTTCCCCTCGACCTCGCATTTGATGTCCGTCGACTTGGCGGCCTTGAGCTCGCCCTTTTCCTTCAGCGCCACCGTGAAGGTCTGCGGGACTACGGTGAACTTATCGACGTTGGCGATCTGCGTCGCAGCGCGCGTCCAACTGGTGGTCGCCCAAACGGCTGCGGCCAGCAGGCCGACGATCACGACCCCCAGCGTAAGTTGTAACGTGCGGCGTCGACCGGCCGCGGTGGCGCGAGAAGCCCGTGTCGAGGCGCTCCCGCTCAGGGCTGGGGCGACGGATGGAACCGAAGTCAGCGTCGTGGTCATGGTGCGGAACCCCCTAAACGGTTTGCAAGGCCGGGGCAAGACCCCACTTCTACCATACCAGAATCGGTCGGCGAACACAAAGCCCGTGACCGTGGAATGTTGTGTGAAACGCCCGTGTAACGGCCGGGGTCACGGACCCGTCGGCTTGGCAGGCTGCGGCTCGTCCGGTCGCTCCCATCGACCGTCGTCGGTCACGCGGAGCGTCTCGGTGTCGCGACGGAAGTCCAGGATGGCGTTGCGGTAGGCGGCGACGGCGCGGGCATAGCTATTTCGGGCGGCCAGGAGGTCGTTTTCGGCATCGACGACATCGCGGTTGGTGGTCTTTCCCAGGTCGTATTGGGCTCGGGCGGCATCCAATCGCAGTTGGTTCTCGTCGACGCTGAGAGTCTGGATCGTCCGCAGGTTCTCCTGCTGGGCGATCCGGCGGATAGCGCTGCGAACCTGCGCCCGGACGGTATCCGCGGTCCGGTCGTAGTCCCGCTCGGCCTTGCGCATCCCGATCAACGACGCCCGATAGGCGTTGCGTTCCTTCTTGCGATCGTCCAGCCTCAACTCCAGGCCCCCCCGCCAGGTCGTCCGGTCGGTGTTGTAGCTCGTGGAACTGAGGTGCGCCGGGTCGGTATCCAGGGTCACGCTCCCGGAGGCGTCGAGATCGGGCAGGATTCGATTCTTGGCCACCACCACGCCCCGGCGGGCGTCATCCACTTGATCGGCGGCGTTGAGCAGATCCAGCCGGTGACGGACGGCTACATCGACCGACGTGGCGACGTCCACGTCGGGCAGCAGGTCGTCCAACACCTGGGCGTCCTCGTCCGCATCCTGATCGAGTACGTCGAGAAGGGCATCGACCGGCATGCCGATCGAAATCTTGAAGCGATCGAGGGCGAAGGCGTATTGCTCCTTGGCGCTCAGCAACTGCGCCTCCGCCTGGCGGAAGATGGATTGGACGCGAAAGACTTCGAAGACGTCCGTGCTCTGCCCCATTCGGCTGATGAAATCGGCCTTCTCCCAGTCGTGGCGGCGGCTCTGATAACTGCGGTACGTATTGGCGATGGCCATCTTCAATTGTTGGAGGTTGAAGTACGCGGCCGAAGTATCGACCAGGAACGATCGACGGAAGCGTTCGTAGGTGCGGACGGCGTAGATCAACTCACGTTCCGCTGCGTAGCGCGATTCGTAGGCGACCTTGCCCGCGCCCCGGAACAGGGGGATGTTGGCCTCCAAGATGGCGTTGCCCGACTCGCCGGACGTGGTGTGTACACCCAGGTCGCGCATCAGGTTGTTGATGACCCTGGCCGTCACCTCGCCGCCGTACGGTAGCTTCTGCGTCGCGGCGACGTTGCTCACCGCGGACATGGCCCGATCGAAATCGCGCACCTGACCGAAGTCGGCGAACTCCGTCTGTACGGAGGTCACGAACTGCGGCGTCCAAAGGTGTCGTTCGAGGGTCAAGTCCAGGGCCGCGATGTACAGAGCCTCCTTGGCGTCCTGGACCTCCCGGGCGTGGTGCATGGCATAGGCGAGCGCCTCGCGCAGGCCGAGGACGGACACCTGACCACGCTCTTCGTCGGTAAAGATCGTTTCAGACGGTTGGCTTATCGCTGTGGGTTCAGCGCCGTTTGGTTGCCTCCGAACCCCAAGCGCAAGCGCGGGGTCTTGGCCCGTCGCTTGCGCTCCGGGTTCTGATTGAGCGACGGCATTCGTCTCCCCACTCTTCCGCGGTTTGCGGAACGCCTCGGGGAGGTCCGGCTCCGTCGGATGGGGCGTGAAACTGTACATGTCGCCCGTTGTCGTGAGTTCGCCGGATTCCGGGCCGATGTTCGCGTCGGAGGTTGTGCCCAATGCGGCCTTCTGCCGATCCTCGATCAACCGATACACGCGGCGATCGGTACGGTCGATGAGGTAGGATCGACACCCGGCGGGCAGTGAGGCGACGATCAACAGCACCGCAACCGCACTGGGTCTGTTCCTTCGTCTCGAGGATTCCACGCGTGCTGCGAGTCCCATCTTCGGGTAGGGATACCCGCAAAACGCGCGCCGCGTCAACGCCCAAACCCGCCGCCACCTCCGTTTACGGGTTGTAAATGTTTAGCGCCATGCCGCAGACCCATCGAGCCGCGCCAGCGGCGACAGGATGCTACTGCTCCGTTACACCTCGAATGACGGATACAAGTTTTTAGCCGTATCCGGGGGTCCTCCGTGGTGAATCGCCCGTTCACCTTGGCTTCAGCGGCGTTGCGTTCCACTTCTCCGGCGGCCACTTTACGTGTCAACGCTTCCGCGTTATCGATACGCCGGTCCAGGCACTGCCGCCCCAAGATGCCCAGTTCAATCTCGGCCATGTCCAGCCATCTTCCGTGCTTGGGCGTGTAGTGAGTCGTCCCTGAAAAAGCCGTCTGTGGGTCATGCGAGCCGGCGTCCGCCTCGCGGACCGAAGGGATGCGGAGGAACGCCATGTCGGCGCCCGGGAATGGGCACGCCGTCCTTTCGCCACTGGTACGTGAAGTGCGTGCTGCCCTCAGCGGTCACGCCGAACGCCGCATCGAAACCCTCGACGGCGGCGGTGCTGACCGGCTGCTGCACAATGACGGAGAAGGTGTCTTGGAGTTCCCACGTATCGTTGTAGAGGATTGCACTGGTGCCTCCGATCATGAGCGCGCCGCCAAAGAGGACCATCGCGCCCCGGGCGCTGTCATACGCCATGGCGTGGTAGGCGCGTCCCGGCGGCGCGGCTTCCGGGGTGCGCTGCGTCCAGGTCGCCACGTTCCACTCCCAGGCATCGCTCAGGACCGCAGTCGGGCTGTTGGGGTTGTCACCGCCCCCAAAAAGCACGACCACGCCCCGCTCGCTATCGTACGCCATGGCGTGCCCGAAGCGCGCCGGTGGCGACATCGCCGGGGACGCGGGCATCCCGACCGGAGGGCACTGCGCGGAGGCGCGGGTTGGAAGGCCCACGACGGTAAGCAGGCGGCGACCTCCTGCCGACCGAGGCCCTGGAACAGGAACGATTCTGCGTTACACTCTGGGGTCATCAAGGCTGCCTCCTTGCGTGACACAAAACTCTTTATCCAGAGCGTTTTATGCCACAGGAGGCAGCCTTTATTTAGGGTTCATCCGGGCATTCCGGGATCGCCGCCGAAAAACACTTCGTTGAGCCCGACCCAAGAGG
>CAYQZH010000096.1:0-13883 GCA_964421865.1 uncultured Phycisphaera sp.
AGGAGCACCTTTACTCGACGAGGCCGTTTGTCTCACTTTGATTGAAACAAATCAAGACCGATGTCCCGCGACTCGATCGCCGACACACTTTCGACCACGCCGCCCCGTTATCGACAAACGCCGCGTGCTCCGGCTGCGCAACGCCCTCGACCCCTAAGCCGTGGGGTTGGCTCATCATACCCAGGGTGTCCATAGGTGCGGCGAAAGAGCGAACGGAATCAGCCCGGGCGCCGATGGCATCCAAGGCCACGACGTGGTTAGCTCACCTTTCCGCCTCCGCGTACAACCCGATAAAACAGATAAGCCACCGGTTCTACCCCATACCTGTCAAGGGAAAACCTGTGAATGTGGAAGTTCCTGATACCCCCGGCCGGCGAGAACAGGTTCCCGCCGGATTCAGGACACCTCGAAGCCCCGATAACCATGTGCATCGCCTAGCGAATTGCGGAGAGGCAGCAGGGAATACGGCGCCCGCGGTCGGTGGGCGGATAGCGGCGAGTCTAACTGCTTACCGGACTGTCAGTGGTGTACGGCGGGCGGGACCGAAACCTATGGCCCTTCCGGTGCGGCTGCCGAGGAGTCCTTCTTTGGAGAGAGTCTTTTTCCGTTTCGACGCTCTCTTGCTCCGGTAACACTTGATTTGCCGACCGCAATCCGCATCGAGGTGCCCTCCGTAGGTTGAAGGCGATGCCGCAACGTGCTACAGTCATGCGAGGAAAGATGCACTATGGGGGGTCTCGACGATCCCAGGAGGGCTGGAAACAAGCAGCCACGTGCATGCCGCGGCGTAAAGGGGGATGGCTTTGCCCCTGGGGCGGTGTCCCTAGGTAGCGCGCCGTCGGCCTTGCGGACCTCATGCCATCCGGCTCGGAGATCAATACAGCGATGGTGCGCCTACGGCGAGTGGAAACGGCCAGCGTGATCGGTCTTCTTGCTCTATGCGCATTGGGCGCGGGCCCGGAGAGCGCCCCTCCCGATCCCGTTGATGTTTTCGAGGGGTCCATCGGTGACGTTGCGAGCGTCGGTCCGGACGTGATCGTGTCGGAACTTCGCGACTCGGTGAGGAACTACGGAAGTGAAGACCCGGACGGCAACGGCGACCGTATCTCGGCGTTTTCGATCGGCACGGTGTCGTGCAACATCGGGGACCAGAGCCTTGATTGGGTCGCCTCCACAAACCAGCACCCGGCGATCCATCAGAGTATGTATCGTCTGAAAGACAACCGCTTCGAGCAACTCGGAATGGGCTGGATCAAACACGGGTTTTACGCGTTGAACGAATCGAATTGCGGGCTGACGTGCCTGGCAGGCCCCGACCCGCCGGGGACCTCCCTGTTTGTGGGGTGCTCGGACCCGTATGTCGCCGATCTGAACGGCAACCGTTCCTACATGGGCCCGACGTGGGAGATCAACGCCCGCACGGGGTTCTTCCCCAATTCGCACACGGCAGCGAGCGGAACGGGGGCGATCGCGAACCGTCTGCAGGTGCACAACTACGATTTAGACCCGGCGCTGAACGCGGGGGCCGTCTACTTCGTGCAAGGGCTCTACATCCACCCCGATGACGCCGCCGCCGGCAACGGAAACAACAACGCCTCGTATCGCAAGGCGATCATCACCCGCGACCCGACCGTCGCCAATAAATACAACGGGGTGCTGTCGGGAGCCACGCAGCAGATGCAGTCCGCCATCCGGGCCTGGAAGGACACCGATCCCTCGGTGCGTGAAACCGATGTGCAGGTTCCAGGCGAGGGGTTGTTCATCTTAGCCGCCAAGGTGACGGACCTTGGCACGGGGTTCTTTCATTACGAGTACGCCCTGCAGAACTTGAACTCGGACCGCTGCGGCGGCTCGTTCCGGATCCCGATCCCCGAAGGGGTCTTCGTCCAGAACCTCGGCTTCCACGACGTGGACTACCACGACGGCGAGCCTTGGGACGGGGCGGACTGGCCCGTGACGGTCGACGTCGGCAAGATCACCTGGGCGACCACGCCTTACGGCATCGACCCCGGCGCCAACGCCCTCCGCTGGAGCACGCTGTACAACTTCCGCTTCGACGCCAACGTCGGCCCGGCCGATACCACGATCACGGTCGGGTTGTTTAAGCCGGGACTCCCCCCGGAGGTGACCATCGCCACGAAGGGCCCGACGATCGGCTTCATTGATTGCAACCATAACGGCATCGCCGACCTTTGCGACGTGGATTGCGACGGGTTGGGTTGCATTCCGCCTTGCGGTGGAAGTTTGGATTGCAACAACAACCGGGTGCCCGATGAAACACCGTGCGAAGCGGACTGCAACCTTAACGACATTTCAGACTCCTGCGACATCCGCGACGGGGTGAGCGAGGATTGCAACGCCAACACCGTGCCGGACGAGTGCGAGGTCCCGCCTCTGTGTCCAGGCTGCCCGGACTGCAATGCGAACGGTATCCCCGACGCATGTGAACCAGTAGAGGACACGGACGGGGACGGGGTGACGGACTGTATCGACCTGTGCCCGACCACGACCCCAGTGAATGCCTGCGTGCCGCCGCACAATCAATTCGTGTGGTGCTGTTTCCCGAACTTTGTTCTCAGTCACTTATTCACGTGGGACCAGTGTCGGGGCTTCCGAGCTACACCGGTGTGCGACGATCCCCCCGTATGTCCCGGAACGCCCTGTCCGGAATCGTCGTGCCGCGACGGGTGCTTGGTGGGGGATTTCGACCGCGACGGGGACCTGGACCTGTTCGACGCGGGCGCCTTGCAGAGCTGTTTCGGCGGCTCGATCGGCAGCCCCGCTTTTGACGCTCCGTCCGCGGAATGTTTGCTTCGGTTCGATTTCGACGGCGATGGGGACGTCGATTTCGTAGACTACCGCGAATACTTTGCGGCCTTCACTGGACCGTAGGGGGGATGCACTGTCATGAAGGGGGAAAGACGTAAACTCGGCAGGAATCGCCCGGCGGCGATGGGGGTGTTCGTCGCACTGTTCGGGTATACGGCGACGAAGGGCATCGAGCCGCTTCCGTTGGTTCAGCCGCCTCAGCCCGTCACGTCGACGCCGGTCGATCGTCTTTCGGCGGAAGCCATCCAACGCACGGCAGCGGCCACCGCGGCGTGCACCTTCTCCACGGAATGCAACGATGGACAGCCGTGCACCTCCGACGTGTGCTCGAACGGTGTGTGCTCCAACGTTCCGATCGCCCATTGCGTACCGTGCAGTCCAGGCTTGCTTTGCCTGCCGATGGACGTCGTCTTCGTCATGGATACGTCGGGGTCGATGCGGGACGAGGCGGCGGCGCTATGCGCCGGAATCAGCGAGGTGATCGCCGATCTGAACGCTCAGGGGGCCGGCGCACGGGCCACGGTCTTGGGAATCACGCAAACGCCGGGCGGGAGCTTCGCCTGCCTCACCGACAACGTCGTCAATCTTCTCGGCGGCGCCGTGCCCGGCAACGCCGGCAGTTGTCCGTTCCCAAACGGAACATCGCCGTATGAGTCGTGGGGTCCAGCGACGGCGATCGTGGCCGCGCATTTTCCGTGGACGCCGGGGGCCCTGCGGATCGTTGTGCCCATCAGCGACGAGGGCCCGTGCAACGGGAGCCTCCCGGACGGCTGCAATGACCCAGGGGACGACCGCGACTCGATCGACAACGCGATCGCGGTGGCCCGCGCCGACCCCCAACATCCCGTGGTCATTTCTCCCATTACGGGAACGGGATCGGACGCGTGCGTCATCAACCTGGCGGAGGACGCGGCGTTCGGAACGGGCGGACTGCCCTTGCAGACTAAGAACCCCAAGTTGGACCTCAAGGACGCCATTCGGATCATCGTCCTCGATCACTGCGGAATCGACGACCGTTGCGACGATGACCAGGGCTGTACGGACGGGGACCGGTGTCGCGACGGCAATTGCGTCGGGACGCCGATCCCGGGCTGTCGGTCTTGTACGACTGCGGCCGAGTGTGACGACCAGGATCCTTGCACGATGGACTCGTGCGTGGCCGGGGCGTGCTCCTCGACGCCGACCTACGATGTCGCCACGGAATGCTGCAATCCGCTCAGCGGCGCGGTGGTCACCGTAGAAGACGACGGAAACCCCTGCACATTCGACCAATGTGACCCGGCCACGGGCGAAGTGACTCATCCGCCCACTCCGGCGGGTGGAGCGTGCAGCGATGGGGAGGTGTGCACGTTGAGCGACCGATGCGACGGCAACGGCGGGTGCGTCGGAAATGACGCCGGAACGGTGCCATGCACGACGGACGCGGACTGCTTCGGCCTGGCGTGCCACCAGGACGTCGGGCGATGTCTCTGCAATCCCATCCCCGATCTGAGCTTGATTGCGCTCGTCGAGGGAGACTGCCATCCTTTCGACGACGAACTCGTGGTGGACGTGGAACTCGGGAACAGTCTGGCGACGATTTCCGGCGGACAGTTCGTGATTGAGTACGACCGGACGGCTCTGGACTTCATCCTCATCCAGCCGGGCACTACCGCCGACCCCGCGTCGCCGTTCGGGGTGGAACTCGCAAGCAACGCCGACGAGAGCCTAGGACAGGTGTTTTACGCCGTGTACGTCTTCTCGAACAACCCCGGCACGCACGGTCCGGCGATCATGGCGAGGCTGCGGTTTAGACCCTTAAAGAAATGCCAAACGACTGAACTCTGTTTCATCGACGCTAATCCCCAGTACACCAAGCTGGTCAGCCCGCTGGGTGTTCCCGTTCCGCACACGCGGTATTGCACAGGCGACGTGTACCTCGACGGGGCGGGGCCGGTGCTCACCTGTCCGGGGAGCGTCTCCTTGAACGCTCTCGCCGGTCGGGTATACGCGGACGTGACCTGGAATCCGATCACGGCGACGAGTGAATGCGACGGGGCGTTGCCCATGGAATGCCACGGGCTGAACGACGCGTCGATCCGGTTTGCGAACCTGATTCCGACGGGGGGACGGTTCCCGGTTGGGCACTATGAGTTCAGGTGTGCAGCAACGGACTCCTGCGGGTCGTCCGCTTCGTGTCAGTGGGCCGTCGATGTCCGCGAGTCGAACACCATGGAGGTCGACGTGCAGTTCTCGGCGACCATGACGCCCAACCCGTTGAAGCGCTGCATCGAATTTGAGCTTTACCGGAACTGCGTGGAAGACGCGGTGGTCGTCCAACAGACACTCGACTTTGGCGGGTTGTTCAATTTTCCGGGCGAGGCTCTGAAGGTCACGCTGAAAGTCCCGCCCGGTCAATACGCCTGCGTCACCGCTCGCGATCCGAGACACACGCTCCGCTCGGTCGCGCATCCGGAGATCGTCGATGGGAAATATGTCGTCAGGTTCGACGGCGATCCGAGGCTCGACGGAAACTGGCTGATCAATGGCAACTTGAACGGCGACCGGGTGATCGATCTGTTGGATCAGGCGCTCCTGCTGGCGCAATACTCGGCAGTGTTGGCCGCGAACACACCGTGCGATACCGGCTCGGAACTTCACGCCGACCTGAACGGCAACGGCGTCGTGGATTCCAATGACTTAAACTTCATTCAGCGGAACTTCCTCGCCACGGACAAAGGGGCGTGTTGCGCCACCGCCTCGGGCGGGGCGGCGACGTCGGAATCGAGCGTGATCTCCTTGGAGGAACTGGATGCGCTAGGCCTGTCGGACCTGCGCGACGCGGACGCCGACCACGACGGCTTCCTCAACGCGGAGGAGATCATGGCGTACCTGCAAGGCGAGTGGCCTGCGGAGGATTCGCCGCCTGCCGCACCGGGCGATCCAGCACCTTAAAAACCTTGTCCTGGCGGGAAAGGCGACCCGGCACACGTCGGCCTCGTCATCGGTCCACGGATAGAGTACACTACGTTACGCCTCGCTCGGCCCCCAGTATCACAGGCACAGGCGAGTGAACGGGCGCGGTCGTGGAACACCTGGCGGCTGCCGTGAATCACGCGACGATACTCCGTTCCCTGGTCCAAGACTTATCGGCGGAACGACTGCTCCAACCCGGCGACGACGCCGTGGTCGGCGTGTCGGGCGGGGCCGACTCGATGGCCCTGCTGCACCTGCTGGTCGGCCTAAACGAGGAGGCGGGCTGGCGGCTGCGGCTGCATGTGGCCCATCTCAACCACCGACTCCGCGGTACGGACAGCGAGAAGGACGCCGCCTTCGTGCAGGCCGCCGCCGACAGCCTGTCGCTTCCCTGCGCCATCGACAGCCGAGATGTGAAGGCGGCCGCCGAGCGGGAGTCGACCGGCGTGGAGGAAGTCGCCCGCCGCGAGCGCTATGCCTTCTTCGAGCGCGTGTGCCTGCAAACCGGCTCGAAGATCGTAGCGGTCGGGCACCATGCCGACGACAACGCGGAGACCATCCTGCACCGCATCCTCCGGGGGACGGGGCTGCGGGGGTTGGCGGGAATCCCCCGAAGCCGGAGTCTGAACCCCGACTCCGACATCCGGCTCATTCGACCGCTTCTGGGCTTTCCGCGTGCCGCGTTGCGATCCTACCTGGCCGACGCGGGAATCGCGTTCCGTGAGGACCGAACCAACGCCTCCAACGAATCCATGCGCAACCACATTCGTAACACGCTGCTGCCACAGATCGAGGCGGAGGTGAACCCGCAGGTGCGGGATGCGCTCACGCGGCTGGGTGAACAGGCCCATTGGTTGGAGGAGTTCCTGCGGGAGACGGTCCAACGCACGTTTGAGACGCTCATCGTCTCGCAAACCGACCAGGTGTTGGTTCTCAACGCCGACGCGATGCTGAGAAAAAGTCGGATTGTGCAGACGGAGCTGATTCGCCAGGCGTACGCGTCGTTCGGTCTCGGCGAACAGGACTTGTCGTTCTCGCACGTCGTCGCGGTCCTCGATCTCATCGCCGACCCGGCGAGCGGCAAACAGTCCCAACTTCCCGGCGGGATGACGGTTGAAAAGCGATATCATCAGTTGATCTTCTCGCTTCCGAGTGAGGAGCCTCGCGAGGGCGTAGCGGCGGAGGTCGCGGTCCATCTTCCGGGTCGAACGCTGCTGCCGATGCGGCGGCTGGAAATCGAGTGCCGCGAACAGGACGTGTCGGCCGAGGACATTCCGCGGTTGCGGCGTGCGGCCCATCGCCTGGAGGAGTGCGTGGACCGGGAAGCGGTGCGGGCGCCGCTGGTCATCCGCGGGCGGCGAGCGGGCGAGCGCTTCTGCCCCCTTGGATCGCCGGGATCGAAAAAACTGGCGGACTTTTTGGCGGACGCGAAGGTCGATCCGAAGGAACGTCAACGGGTCGCGGTGCTATGCGACCAACTCGGTCCCATCTGGGTGATCGGGTACCGGATTGACGATCGCGTGAAGCTGACGGCGCTGACCCGCCGTGTTCTGCACCTTTGCGCGAGGCCGCTTTAGCCGTATCCATGTCATCGGACCCCAAACGCGGCGGCTGGCGCGGGTACGCGACGATCTTCGTCGTCGCCTTGCTCGTGCGCGCCGCTTGGGGAGTAACGCGGTTCATTCGAGCCGACGATCCGACGATCTTGGAGTTCCCCGACGAGGAGCAGTATTGGATGATGGCCCGCTCGCTTTGGGAAGGCGAGGGGCTGAAGGATGAGGTGGGCTTCCGCGCCACGCGGATGCCGCTCTACCCCGCAGTCCTCGCCCCGTTTACGGCGATGCGAAGCGGTATTCCGGCCGCCAAGGCCCTCCATTGGTTCGTCGGAGCGGCCGCGGCGGCGCTGACGGGTGCGGCCGCCGGAGCCTGGTTCGACCGCCGAACGGGGCTCCTTGCCGGCTTGCTGGTCGCGTTCGACCCGTATCTGACGGGCTTCTCCTCTCTGCTATTGACGGAGACGCCGTTTGTGACGGCTTTGATCGCTCTCTGGTGGGTGTTGCGGCCCGGAGGGTGCCCCGCCCCTTGGGGTGGGGGACGGCGGGACGCGGGACCTGTAGGCATGGTGCGATGGATCGGCGTCGGAATCCTCTCGGCGTTGTGCGTCTACCTACGCGAGTCGAGTCTCGGACTCATCGTCGTCGCGTTGGGATTCGTAATCGCGTGCCGACGGTTCGAGGGAAAGACCGTCTTGGGCGTAGCGCTCGCGCTGGCGGTCGTCGTCGCATCCCTGGTGCCTTGGGCGCTGCGTAACCAAGCCGTCACGGGCGACTGGTGCTGGTTGACGCATCGCGCGGGCATCTCGCTGTACGACGGCGTAGGACCGAACGCGACCGGGGCGAGCGACCTCGGCGCCGTGAAGCAATCCGAAGCGGTTCGTGACTTGGACGAAGTGGCGTGGAATCGGTATTTCCTCGACCAGGCGCTAGCGGCGATCCGGCACGATCCCGGGCGAATCGCGCGCCTCGCGGGAAGCAAATTGCTGCGGATGTGGAATCCGATGCCGAATGTGGACACCTACCGATCGCGCGTTGTGCGCTGGGTGTCGGTCGCGTGGACGGTCCCGACCTTCGCTCTCGCTGCGGTTGGAGTTATGCTCTTGTCGATAGGAAGGAAGCGTGGGGGACTGCGCGCGGCGCTGTTCCTTCTGTTGCCCGCGTTGTATTTCAGTGCCCTGCACAGTCTGTTCATCGGGAGCGTGCGGTATCGGTTGGCCGCCCTCCCCATGATCGAAATCCTCGCCGCCGTCGCCTTGGCCGCGATTTATAGGCGGGTTCAAGCCCATGGCCCTGCACATGCCGAATAAATCCAGACGCCGGAGACGCAAGGTCGCGGGTTGGGCGGTGCTTCTACTCGGATTGCCGTTGATCGGCGCAGGGGTGCTCACGTACCGGCACTACGCCGACCCGGAGCGCGTCCGCGCCGAGGCCGAGGCCCTTCTGCAACAATTCGCCCTCGGTCGCGTTTGCGTGGGATCGGCGGCGTTCTCCATCCTCGATGGAATCCGCCTGTTCGACGTGGTTGTGGCCGGCGCACCGGGCCGGGAACGGTTGACGCCCGATCCCGGCGCGCCGGGACCGGACCGCGTCTTCTCCTGCCGGGAAGTGCTGCTGACTCACGACCCCCTGTCGGCGGTATGGGGGCAGCTTCGCATCCGCTCCGTCGTGGCGATCGAGCCGACCTGTTTGATCGTCCATGATTCGACCCTGGGAACGACCAACATTGCCGGACTGTTTCAGGGCGCCCCGAAAGTCGGCGATCTGGACGCGGCGCTCCCGACCCTAGAACTGCGGGACGCACGAATTCGAGTGGTGTACCGCGGCGCGGACCGAGATCGGACGGTCGAAGACCTGGGGCTAACCATCCGCGGAAGACCGGCGCAGCAGAATCCGGGCTTGTATGATCTCGTGTGGCAATCGGATTCGGACCCGGCCGCCGGCGGGTATTCGCAGATCGACCTGCACAGCGGATACCTTCGCAACGTGCGCGGCGGCTTGCCGTCGCTTTCCATCGAGACGGTCATGCTGGCGGTCGAGGCGCGATACGACGGGGCCGGGGCGTGGTGCGACCTACTCGGACTGGACGGGCGGGTACGAGCGAGGGACTACAATCTCATCGGCGGAGGGCGCGGAGTGGGAGGCGACGTGACGCGGTCGGCCACCATCGATCTGCACGACGCCTCGCTCTCGATTCCCATCCAAGAGGAAGAGCGCGGACTCACCCACGATCAGCGATACCTACGGTTCGAGCACGTCAACGGAATGGTCCAGGTCGCCGCCGACGCCATCCGCGCGGAGTTCTCCGGCCGGTTCCACGGCAGCGCCTGCCAGGTGTCGGCGACGATGCGCGGCCGGGTCGAGAGGCTGGCGACGCTGGACGACGTGGATTTCGACGCCCAACTCACCGTCACCGACTTGGAACTGCCCCGCGACGACGAGCCGGCGCCCGCCGAGCAGGTTCGCTTCATCCGTCGTTTCGGGCAGTTGGAAAAGTTCTTCCGCGATTACGACCCGCACGGAACCGTGGACCTTCAGGTCGCGGCGGCGAAGCGGGCGGGCGCCGAGGAGCCGATCGCAGTGCGCCGCGTCCTGGTGACGGCTCGGGGGGGCGACGCTTCGGCGCGGTATTTCCCCTACCGCGCGGTGCAATTGAGCGGGGCCGTCGAGTACCAACCCGAGGGCGTATGGATTCGGCACATCTGCGGCAAGCACGACGGCGGGGTCGTCTGCGTGGACGGCCACCTGGAACGCCCGGACGCTTACGCGGCCGCGGAGATCACCATCAACGGCGTCGGTCTTCCGATCGATGACCAACTGGACCGTGGACTTGCGCCGCGCTACCGGGCAATCAAGGATCGCCTTCGACCCCAGGGCCGTTTGAATGCCGACATCGCCCTGAGTCGTCCGGCGTGCGGCGGCGGCGAGCCTGAGCTCTACCGCTCCCGAACGACCTTGCGCTTCGAGGATCTGTCCGCGAGCTACCTGGAGTTCCCCTATGCGGTGGATCACTTGTCGGGCGAGTTGCGCGTCCAAGACGACCGGCTGGAAATCGTCGGAGTCGAGGGCAAGGCGGGTGACGCCCGAGTTCGCGTGAAGGGTCACGTCGCGCTCGATGCCGCGGAGTCGGCCGACGCGGAAGTGATGATCGTCGCGGAGGGGGCCCACTTCGACAGCACCCTGATCGCGGCGTTACCGGACAACATTCGGACGAGCGTCGCGGCCTTGCATCCCAGCGGTCCCTTCGACCTTGAGACGTCGGTCACGGTGGATCCACAGACCGGGCAGACGGCGCCTCGATCGACGGTGACGCTTCGAGGGGCGTCGGTCCGACCCGACGGTTTCCCGGTGGAAATAACCGATCTAGAAGGACGGGTTCGTGTCGATGCGGGTGCGATTGTGGTCGATGGCGTCGTCGGTCGTTACCGGGGCGGGACCGTGACGGCTTCCGGTGCGTTCGCGCTGAACGAGGCGGGAACGGTCGAGCTGGCCGTCGGCTGCCGCAATCTGCGGATCGACGACGAGCTGCGCGCGGCCGCCCCGCCGAAGCTGCGGGCGGTGCTGACGGACTGGCGGGTGGAGGGGCCGATCCGTGCCGACATCGCCGTGCGTCGCGATCCGACTCGTGAGAATGCCCTTTCGTACTCCACCACGGCCGAGCTGGACGGAGTCGCCGTCCGGCATCCCCGTTTTCCTGCCGCCTTCGAGGACGTTCATGGAACGATGACCGTCGGGGCGGGCGGCTCCCGCGGGATCGGCTTTCGCGGTCGCTACGCCGGCGCGGAGGTTCAGGTTGATTTCGACACCCACGAGACGGAGGACGGCGAAGAAGGAACGATCGTGCTGAGTGCCGACGACCTTCCGCTGGATGGCAATGTTCGCGGCTTGCTCCCCGAGCGGCTGCGCGGCGGATGGGACCGCGCCGGGCTTCGGGGCCGCGTTGACGTTCGCTGCAACGCGCTTCACTATCGACAGTCCCAGGCCGCGCCCTCCCCGACGTGGTCGGTCGACGGGCGGATCGACTTGCACCACGTCGATGCTCCCGGGCTAGGAGAGCTGGAAGATCTTTCGGGAACGCTGAGCGGTTCCGGGACGCTGCTCGATCGGCTCGGCGGCACAACTCTTTCGGGCCGCCTGCAACTGGCGTCGGGACGCGTCTATGCTCGGACTCTCAGCGACATTGAAAGCGCGTGGTCGTTGGTGCGTTCCGCGGACGGCGTGGGGAGGGTGGCGATCGATGACGCGCAAGCCGCGATCTACGAGGGCGCTCTGACCGGACAGGCTGAACTGTTGGTCGGTCCGGACCGCACGGATTACAACTTGTCGGCCACGGTGCACGGCATGCAGATCGCACCGTGGCTTCGGGCCGGGCGGACCCCGCAAGCGGCCCCGCCTGCTACGGCGAGCGATGATGCGCCGGACGAAGTCCGCGGGTTGGCGGACGCCCATCTGTACCTTACCGGCGTGGTCGGCGAGCCACTGTCGCGACGCGGCGGCGGGCGCCTGGAGGTTCGGGACGGCTATATCTATCGGCTGCCGATCCTGCTGGCTATCCTTAACGTGTTGGACATATCCATCCCCGATGACGACGCCCTGCACGAGTTGGAGGCGGAATTCTACGTCCTGGGCAACCGTCTGAACCTCACGGAAATTGCCCTGCGCGGCGGGTCGCTGACGCTGGTAGGGGAGGGGTCGATGTCACTGCCGGATCAGGCCGTGGACCTGCGGTTGGTCAATATCGGCACCCGGTCATGGGCGCGGCTGCCGATTCTGGCTGATCTTGTCGAAGGCGCGGCGCGGGAGTTCGTCGAGCTTCGCGTCTCCGGACCGGTGTCTCGTCCGACGGTGCGTGCCCAGCCGCTTCGTGCGTTGAGCGACGAACTGAAACGGCTCTTCCAGAAGAAGCCGCCCAAAAAAATCGCCCGGGCGGGGTCGTGACCCTACGGGAATCTGTGCGACGAATCTGTGGGATGAGTGTGTGGGACCGACTTTCCAGTCGGTCTCGCGAGAACACCGCCCCATGACCGACAAGAAAGTCGGCCCCACACCACCTCTATGCGGCGGCCGCGGATTTCGGTTGATACTTCCTGGCGAGATCGACCAAGGCGTCGAAGTCTGCGGGGGCGGAGATCGCGATTTCGCTGAGCACCTTGCGGTTGAGCTCGATGCCTGCACCGGTGAGGCCGAAGATGAACCGACTGTACTGGAGGCCGCGCATCCGGCACGCCGCCGTCAGCCGCGTGATCCACAACTCGCGGAACTCTCGTTTACGACGCCGGCGGTCTCGATAGGCGTTGACGCCCGCGCGAATGATGGTCTCGCGCCCCAATCGCCAGCGCTTGCCGGCCGCCCCGCGGAAGCCTTTGGCATCCTTGAGGAACCGGACCTTCTTACGATGTCGGGCGGCCCCGTAGGTTGCTCTACCCATGACTTAGCTCCGTGGTGGGACCGACTTTCCGGTCGGTCTTCTGGCTCCGCGACCAGGGTTTGACCGACGAGAAAGTCGGTCGCACATACTTCTTCAACTGGCTGCTACGCCTCGCCTCCAACCGCGATCCGAATCGCAGCCTGCACCTTGCCCGTCAGAACCCGCGTCCGACGCATGGAACGGCATCGGTTGCCGCTCTTGCCGCTCATCAGGTGCCCGGAGTTGGCGGGCTTGAACTTCACCTTGCCCGTCGCGGTGATCCTGATGCGTTTCTTCAGCCCCTTGTGGGTCTTCATCTTCGGCATACGGCCCTCACTTCGAATCCGCCCAAGCGATCGAAAGGGAGGAGTATAACGGCGTGTAACCGGTCTGCAAGGTCCGACCAACCCCGGCTCACCTCGCATCCAAAAACTGCTCCACAGCACCGCTGTAGTTTTTCCGTGCCTCCTCGCCAGTCACGCCGCCATCCGCGAAGGGCAAAAAACACTGCGCGGCGGGGGTGCAGTGGTGCGATGTAACGGCGACCGCTCACGGCGTCGCGGCTGCGGACATCAGCCTGTCTTGGAGCACCTGTCGGCAGGGAAGGGCCCTCTTGTACCCCCTGACAACGGGCTCACTTTCTTGTATCAGGATTCCATCGCTCCGGGTGCCCGTAACCGAAATGGGAAAGGCACAAGCGGATGACGACGGCAACTCGTACGATCGCAGTAGCCGTTCTGGTTGGGCTCACGGCCCCGGAGTTTGGCGGGCAGGCCAGCCCGGCCTGGCGACCTGTCACTCTGACCTACAACATCATCGATCTGGGCACGCTGGGCGGGGGCAGTAGCGTGGCGCTTGGGATCAACGACAAGGGCCAGGTGGTCGGCAGCGCCGATACACCCCAAGGACAGCGGCACGCCTACCTCTGGGAAAACGGGCAGATGATCGACCTGGGGACCTTGGGCTACCCTCCTCCAGCCCAAAGCGAGGCCTGGGACATCAACAACCAAGGGGTGGTGGTGGAACCCGTAGGGGGCGGCGACCCGAACAAATCGTTCATTTGGGAGAACGGCGTCCAAACCGAGCTAGCCCAAGTTCGTCAGTTGGGAGTCGGCATCGCGTTTTTGATAGCGCCAAGG
>CAYQZH010000097.1:0-13849 GCA_964421865.1 uncultured Phycisphaera sp.
GGGTTTCGTGGGCGTCGCCGCGGGCGAGTCCCACAGTCTGGGTCTTAAGGCGGACGGGTCCATCGTGGGGTGGGGATACAACGGCGACGGTCAAACCAAGCCGCCGCCCGGCGGACCCAACACCGGTTTCACAGCAGTCGCCGCGGGCGGAGACCACAGTCTGGGCCTCAGGGCCGACGGGTCCATCGTGGGGTGGGGAGGAAACTTCTACGGTCATACCAACGTTCCCGCGCCCAACACGAGTTTCGTAGGCGTCGCCACGGGCGAGGACTACAGTCTGGGTCTGAAGGCCGACGGGTCCATCGTGGCGTGGCCTGGTCAAGCCAACGTCCCGGCGCCTAACAGCGGTTTCGTCGCCGTCGCTGCGGGCTATGGGCACAGACTCGCCATCCGACGGGTGACGGGAGATGCCGATGCTGATGGCGACGTGGACTGGGCGGACTTCGCGGTGTTTGTGGACTATCTGCTCGGCCCGTCCGTCGATCCGCAATTGGCCGGGTGGCGGTTCTTCGACGTTGACATGGACGATGACGTGGACCTGCGGGACTTGGGTGTCTGGCAGAACGCGTTCACCGGCGACTGACCCGTCGCTCGCGCTCCGGGTTCGGATTGTCCGGTCGCTCCCGCTCCCGGCTCTGACAGGCGCGGACCACCTTCGCGCGTTTATAGATGTCGCAAGTGCCACCCCCCGTCGACGTCGAAGACGGCCCCGGTGCTGAAGGGGAAGTGGCCGCGAGCGATGGCGGCGACGGCGAGGCCGATCTCTTCGGGTTTGCCCCAGCGGTTGATGGGGGTCATGCCCTTGGCCAGTTTCGCGTTGTAGTACTCGCGGACGGACTCGGCCGAAGTCATGTCCGTTTCGATAATGCCCGGACTGATTTCGTAGACGTTGATGCCGTACTCGGCCAGCCGCACGGCGAAGAGCTTGGTCACCATGCTCATTCCGGCCTTGCTGATGCAGTACTCACCGTAGTTGGCCGCCGCGGTGTAGGAACGCAGCGAGGAAATGTTCACAATCGCCGCGTGGTCGATGGACTTCGCGCGGATCAGGTCGATCATCTGCCGCGCCACCCGTGCCGTCAGGAAGTAGGGCGCCCGCAGGTTCGTGTTTAGCACCCGATCGAAACTGGCCTCCTCGGTTTCGAGGATGTCCTTTCGCACCTTCGGGGCGATCCCCGCGCTGTTGACCAGCAGATCAATCCGCCCGAACCGGTCCATGGCGTACTCGACGAGTAGGTCGCGGTCGGACTTGGAAGTGACATCGGCCTGACAGATTTCCACGGGCACGCCGAGCGCCGCGACCTGTCCCCGGGCCTCTTCGGCCGCGCCGAGGTTTTCGTTGAAGTTGATGAGCACCGCGTATCCGACCTTGGCGACCTCGAGACAGATCCCCCGGCCGATCCCGCGCGACCCGCCCGTCACCAATGCGACTCTCTGCTCGATCATGGACGCCCTTCTCCCAACGACTTCCGATCCGACCCGGTAGTGTCATATCGGCCTCGGCGGCGGCCGTCATTCGTTGCGACCGGTCGCAGGTCTCTTATCGGGACCAATATCGCACCGCATTCTGGAAAACCGTCAGGCCGTCGGGAGGTCCGCTTGGCTTGCGCCGCGTCCACTGCGGATGTTGGGTGTGGTCGAAGTGGCGGTCCGGGTGGGGCATCAGTCCGAAGATTCGCCCCGTGGCATCACATAATCCGGCGATCCCGGCCGTACTGCCGTTGGGGTTGGCGGGATAGGTGTCGTAGCGGCCCTCTACATCAATGTACCGCAGTGCAATCCGGCCGCTTTGGATCAGTCTCTCGGTGACCGCGTCCGCGGCGGTCACGACTTTTCCTTCCGCATGTTCCACCGGCATTTCCAAATGATTACCCTGTTCGAGGAAGGGGCATCGCGATGTACACACTTCCATGCGGACCCAGCGGGCCTCAAACCTCGCGGAGTCATTGAAGGTTACGGTAACCTGGTCCCGCCCGAATTCTCCTCCGGGTAGCAGACCCATTTTCACCAATACCTGAAAGCCGTTGCAGACCCCCAGCACTCCGCCTCCGCGATCGACGAAGGCGCGAAAAAAGTCGGGAAGGTCGTCTTGCAGTCGCCGGGCGAGAATCACGCCGGCCGCAATGTCATCGCCGTAGCTGAACCCGCCGGGAATGGTCACGATGGCATAGCCGTCAAGAATCCGCGGGTCTGCGGCCATGGCATTGAGGTGCAGTAAGTCGGGCGTTGCACCGGCCAGCCGCCAACAGTGCATGATTTCTTCGTCGCAGTTGATTCCCGCCGCCCGAATGACGAGCACGCGCACGCCGCCCATGCTCAATGACCTCCGCCCTGCGCCAGGGACGATCGCCATGCCTGAGCCATTTCGTCGACGCTGAGGTCAATTCGCCCTGATCCATCCAAGGTTACACACAACCGAGGTCGCTCGGTCACCCGGCCAATGATGGGGAAGCCCGACGCAATGGCATCGGTTCGCCCCAGTTCCAGAATGTAGGAAGTGGCGACCGGCTGCGATAGGGAATGAGGACAGGTTCCACTGGAGAGATTGACCGCCGCTCCCAACCCCGATGCCATACACATTTCCGCCACGGCCACCGCTAGTCCCCCGTCGCTCACGTCGTGAGCGGAACGTACCTTTCCACTGCGAATCCAATGCGCCGCTTGACGGTGGATCGCTTTGGCCTGGTCCAGTCCGACGCTTCCCACCGGAGCGGATGCGAAAACCAGACAGTGCTCCGGCTCCTTCAAGTCCATGGACACACATCGTCGGACGTCCTCAATTTGAGCGATTGCGCTGATAAGGAGTGTACCTGGAATCGCGATGCGCTGTGGCAAGCCTGTTCGCCGCGCCTCGTCGGCACTCATGGAAAACTCGTTATTGAGCGAGTCCTTTCCGGAAATGAACGGCAGGCCGAAGGCGATGGCCGCGTCATAGGCCCCGCGACAGGCCCGCACGAGAGCGCCCAACGACTCCTTGCTGTCGCACTTCGGCCAACAGAAATTGTCAAGAATCGCCGTCCGCTCGGGATCGCCACCGACGCAAATCGCGTTACGCAACGCTTCATCAACGGCACGAATCGCCATCCAATACGGATCGACCTCCGTCCAGTCCGGACACAATCCACACCCGACGGCAATTCCACGATAGCTTGTGTAACGAGGTCGGAGAACGGCGGCGTCGGACGGCCCGAACCCCGGACCCACAAGCGGCTTGATCACACTCCGGCCTTGAACTTCGTGATCGTACTGGCGGATCACCCATTCCCTGGACGCGACATTCAAATCCGACAAAGACTGCAAGAGCTTATCATTCGCGGAAACGCAAGTGTCAGATTCATGCCTCGCGCGGGCTGCCGGCGCGCCGGGACTTCGTTCCGCCCGCGGCTCGGAGTTCCAGGACGCCGTACGAGTAATCCGCGGCAATCCGTCGTGGAGGAAGGTCATGTCCAGTTCGCCGACCTGATGCCCCGTATATCGGACGCGCAGAACGCGGTCATCGGTGAATGCGCCGATCACCGTCGCTTCCACCTCCTCAGCCTTAAACACGCTGAGTAATTGCGCAAGCCGTTCGGGCGGGACTGCGAACACCATTCGTTCCTGGGCTTCGGAGATCCAGATTTCATCATACCGCAGACCGGCATATTTGAGTGGCACCTTTTCCAGATCGACTGCGGCCCCCAGTTCCGCGCCCATTTCTCCCACCGCACTGCTCAGTCCGCCGGCGCCACAGTCGGTCACCGCGGAATAGAGACATCCGTCGGGATGATCGCGGGCCAGGAGAAGGGCGTCGAGTAGTTTCTTTTCCTCGATGGCATTTCCGATCTGGACCGCATGGGAGAACTCGTCGCCGTGCGTTTCGGTCAATTCGGCGGATGAAAAGGTCGCTCCATGAATGCCGTCGCGCCCCGTTCGGCCGCCGGCTACCACGATATAGTCACCCGAGTGCGGTTGTTTGTGGATGCGATTACGCGGAATCAGACCCAGGCACCCGCAGAATACCAACGGATTGGCCAAGTAACGTTGATCGAAGTAGATCGCCCCATTGACGGTGGGAATGCCCATTCGATTGCCATAGTCGCGCACTCCACTGATGACGCCCTTCAGAACGCGACGCGGGTGAAGCACGCCCGTGGGAAGTCGATCGGCGTCGAAATCGGGCGGAGCGAGGCAAAAGACGTCGGTCGAGGCGATGGGTTTGGCGCCCCGTCCGCAGCCCATGATATCGCGGATGCAGCCGCCGACGCCCGTCGCGGCGCCGCCGTAAGGCTCGATGGCGGACGGATGGTTGTGGGTCTCGACCTTGAAGGCAATGCCGTACTCGTCGTCGAAGGCGACGACGCCGGCGTTGTCCACGAATACGGACAGACACCAGTCGCGGTTCAGTTGTGTCGTCGCCGCGACGATCGTGTCCTTCAGAAGATTGTCAAAGCGGACCTCAACTTGTCCGGAGCGCCCGAAGTCCTCGCCTCGGTAAACGATGGCACTCTTGAGCGTCTTGTGCACGCAATGTTCCGACCAGGTTTGGGCCAGGGTCTCCAACTCCAGGTCGGTCGGCTCGCGATTCCGTTTGGCGAAGTGATCGCGGATCGCAAGCATCTCCGCCAGGGAAAGAAACAGGTGCGCGTCACGCGAGAGGCGGGTCAACTCGTCATCGCTCAGTCGTCGGACCGGCACCTGCCGCAGCTCGAAGGGGCGTTGTCGCGGGGTCGGGAAGGCATCGGGAATCGGGTCGCTTCGAGAGAACCCGCGAACGTACCATGTTTCAATGCAGTCGTTGGCAAAAACGCCGGCCGCGATCTGTTCGAGCTCCACGGCACTCCTCGCGCCGAGGACGATGTACCGCCGAGCGGTTTGGACGGCGTCGATTCGGGCCTGGGAGCGACCCTTGGGCGCAAGCAATCGCCGCGCGGCGTCCAGCGTACTCAGCGCCGCCGGGTTCATGACTCCGGGAAGCGGATGGATTTCGATCGCACCTTGCGCCTCGTTGCGGCGTGAGAAGCCTTCACGAACCTCGAACGCCTCGGCCACCGGGTCGCTTAACAACTCCTCGGCGAGCCGTCGGACGTCGGACTCCAGCAGGGCGCCTTGGAGCAGATAAATCCGACTCGATCGCACGCCCTCGATGTGTTCCAGCCCGATTCGGCGGATGTCGGCGAGCATGTCGCGCCCGTGCCCATCCAGGTCCGCGCGGCGCGGACTCACCTGAATGTGCCAGCGTTGCACGGCGTCGGCGCGGTCAGCGTGCATATCGGAAAGGATCGTCGCTCCTCACGGCGAAACCGGGGTCTGCCGGACCACTACGCTGCGCAGCCTACCGCGCATTTGATTCTTACGCCAGAGCGTCTTATCGTCGTGGCAGTGCGGGTGGGGGGCGGTGAATGGGTGAAGGACCGGCGAGGTCGGATCGACCCGGCGTCGGCCGTTCCTTCGGAAAGGCGAGGTAGGTTGCGTTTCGCATCCTCAGTGACGGCCGCAACGGAGTCCGACCAAGCGGTGGAGGAGTTGCTCGCGCCGCTCGACGCGCGGGTCACGCCCGGCGCCGTGGACTTGGCCTTGCTCTTCGCCACGCCCCACTTCGACGATGATCTCGCGGAGGCGTTGGAACGAGTGGCCGCCAAGCTCCCCAACGCAGTTCTGCTGGGCTGCACGGCCGAGGGTACCATCGGCGTGGACAGGGAGTTGGAGCGCGTCCCGTCGATGTCGCTGCTGGCGGCGTCCATGCCGGATGTCCTGGTCCGCCCGTTCCACCTGCGGCAGGAGCCCCTGGAATCGGCCCGGACAGCCCTCGACTGGGAGCGGATCGTCGCCGTCGCCGCGGAAAGCAAGCCGACCTTCGTCGCCTTCGGAGACCCGTTCAGCGTCGACATCTACGCCGCGATCGAACAGATCAACGAGTTCTTTCCCAAAGCTCCGCTGGTCGGAGGAATCGCCAGTGGGGGCCGCGAGCCTCGGGGGAACCGGTTGATCCTCAACGGAGAAATCTACGAGGAAGGCCTGGTGGGCGTGGCCTTGACCGGTCGGCTCACGGTGAAGACGGTGGTCTCACAGGGGTGCCGACCCATCGGCAAGCCCTATGTCATCACCCGGGGTGACCGCAATATCATCCATGAGCTGGGAGGCCGCCCGGCGTTGGAACGGCTCGAGCATACCTTGGCCGGGCTATCGGAGGAGGATGAACAACTCGCCCGTCAGTCCCTCTTCGTGGGCCGGGTGATTGATGAGTACAAAGGTCAGTTCGGTCGCGGGGACTTCCTGATTCACAACATCCTCGGCGCGGACCGTAAATCCGGGGCTATCGGCATCGCCGGACACGCTCGGGTGGGGGCGACGATGCAGTTCCACGTCCGCGACGCGCACAGCGCCGACGAAGACCTTCGAGCGATGCTCGGTCCCTTCGCGGGCGGCGACGCGCAGGGGGCGATGTTGTTCGGCTGCAACGGTCGGGGAACGCACATGTGGCCGACGGCGGGGCATGATGTGGGAGTGTTGCGGGAGGTGCTGGGCGACGTCCCCGTGGCGGGCTTTTTTTGCGGCGGGGAGTTCGGTCCGATCGGCGGGAAGAACTTCATCCACGGTTTCACAGCCAGCATTGCGTTGTTCTGTGAACCCTGAACGCTTGATCCGAACCGCAGGCGGAACGAAGTGCCGTCGCGCCCGGGGCCCGTGCGAACGAGTATGCCACCGGCATACGACATGTGGAGAAAACCGATGAATCGCCGTCTCACTCTCCTTTCGCAGTACACGACCGTCCTTTCACTCCTCGTCGTCGGGTTGATCGTACCGACGCGCGTGGCCGCACACGATTCCTGGCTGGTGGCCGACAAAAACCTCGTCGCGATCAACGAGTCGGTTCGCCTGGCCTTTGTGACGGCGGAGGTTTTCCCCATCAGCGAGCACGCCTCGAAACCGGACCGCGTCACCGAATGGGTCGTCGCGCAGGGCCCGAACAAACGCCCGGTGGAGGGCGCCTCGGTCGAGGGGAACGAACTCGCCGCGAGGCTCAAGCTCGATCGCCCGGGCGTCCATGCCGTCGGCATCGCGATGCAGCCCGGTTTCATCGAACTTGCGGCGAAGGAGTTCGGGGATTACCTCGAGGAGGAAAAGGCGACGGCGGCCCTCGCCGCCCATCGGCGAGGGCCCGCCGACCAGCCCGGACGCGAGTTTTACACCAAGTTCGCCAAAACGTTCGTCGAGGTCGCGGGCGACGCCCCGCAACGCAGCTTCACCCAACCCATTGGCCACAAGCTCGAGATTATTCCGCTCTCCAATCCGTGCGGGTGGAAGGTGGGCGATAACGTCAAGGTGCGTGTGTTGCTCGACGGCCAGCCGGCATCCGGTCTGCGGATTTCGTCCGGCCACGAAGGGCTCGGTGCGCACACCTATGTCGAACACGCCACCACGGATGTGGACGGCGCGGCCCGGTTCAAGCTGTCGCGCCCGGGGCTGTGGTTCCTGCGGACGCACACCATCCATACCATCCGCGAGCAGCCCGCGTACGCCCCGCGGGATGCGCCGAAGGCCGATTGGGAAAGCTTCTGGGCGTCGATCACGTTCCGCGTCCTCGACCAGAATCCTTGACAGCGCGTGGAGGAACGGTAACGCCGCCCTTCGCAGAGGACGCAAGTGCCACGCTGCGTCACCCACAAGGGGTGACGCTACAGCCAGAACTTGTGGGCCCGGGCGTCTTCGGCCAGCGACTGCAATCGCTCACGAAGGAAGTTCAGAAGGTAGTCATTCTGTTCCTTCCGTGATCCTTCCGGGAGATCGGGAAGACACGGTTCGCCGAAGCTGACGCCGAACGGCCCGCGCAAGGCGACCACCGTGCGATACACCCGCCCGTCGATCACTTGTGGGAAGGGGTATTCGCGAAGGCACCGTTGGGGAGCGATCAGGGCCATGGGCACAATCGGCACCCTTGCCCGACGGTAGATGGCGGCGACCCCGGGTTGGAGCGGCCCCACGCGGAAGGGGTCCTGGATGTCTCCCTCCGCGGCGATGGCCACCGGCTCGCCCTTCTGCAAGTATCGGACGGACGACTCGATGAGCGTCTTGGCCTCGCCCGGCATGGCGTTGATCATCTCGAACGTATCGAGGAACCGACCCCACCAGCGAAACTGATAGCTCGGCCCAAGCACGAAGTGGACCGGTTCGGGAAAGGCCGGCAGAGTCCAGTAGAGGTCCGTGGAAGTGATGTGGTTGCTGACATAAATCTTCGGGCCCTTGGGAATATACTCGCGCCCCCAGACGTGGAAGTCCATGAACAACCGCTGATACGCCCGGATGGAGAGCACGAAGGAGCCGTAAAGGATTCGCGGGAGCCGTCTCACGCGTGGTTCCTGGCCGGGGCGCCGGCGGGGCCTCGAAGTCCGGGGCCGTCGGGAGTTTCCGGGTCGCGGTCGAACAGGGTCGCAGAGCGGGTCATGTCACGGCGGCCACGAGCCGTCGGAGATCGTAGCCGACCGCCGCGGCATAGGGGGTCAACTGCGTGAGGACCAGGCCGGCCTCCGCGGCGATTTCATCGGCGACACGCGGCGGGTTGACGTGGATCATCGCTTGATAGTCCCGCACACCGCCGGCAACGCCCGCGTGGGCGAGGATGGCCGACATCGTAGCGTTCGGCGCGCTGCACAAGGTCTCGTAGTGAAGGTCGATGCGTGCGTCGGGCGGAAACTTCGAAACGCTCCTCAAGTAGCCCGAAGCCAACCGGGCGGTGTGGTAGATCATCGCCTTGGCCAACCATCGCGGGCCGCGACCACACACGAGACGGGCGGCGCGGAGCGGAAACTCGCTCTCGACGAAGAGGCGATACCGGTCGCTCAACAAGGAGAGGTAGGCGCTGGGATGAGCGACGGCCTCGGTGACGAAGCGATACAAGGAACTCAACACGTGCAGGGGATTGCGGTGGATGTACACCAACCGGCAATCCGGCAGTAAAGTCCGAATCGTATCGCCGTGGCCGAAATCCCAGGGGTTCTTGAGCAACAGCGGGCGATCCACGCCGTGATTCCCTTGAACCGTCTCGCAGATCCGTTGGAAAAGGGGAAAGTTCCGCGGGGTCAACGATACTCCGCCGCCTGCGTTATCCAAGAGGAACCCGTATTCCTCGGGCGTGTCCGGGGTTGCGCCGACCCGATCCACCTGCCGGCTGGAAATGCCGAGGCGGTCGAAGCGTTCCCGCAAACGCTTTCGATCGGGCCCGCGGCCGTTCGTGCCGCGGCGAAGCTCGTCGAAGTGGATCACGTGTCGGGCGGTGACGATGTTGAAGGATTCGCCGGCGGCCATCATCTCGTAGAGGAGCGTCGTTCCCGAACGGTGCGGCCCGAGGATGAACACCGGTGATCGTAGCGCGTCACGCACAAGCTTCTCGACCGTGCCGCCTGCGGATGAATCGGACACCTTGGCCGCCGCCCGTCCGCGCACCCCGCCAGCCTGGTACCCATGTTCCCCGCGGTTACCCCTGAGGACAAGCACAGACGGATCCTCGTACGGATGGTCGTTTCGCCCGTTTTTCCAGGGGCGCATGTTTCGTAACTATTTGCCAATAAATATGTTATGGACTTTCTGGAGAGCGCAAGGCGATAGCACTCCCCCCAGAGTGACAGGGGATGGGTTCAGCGCCGGAAGGTGGGCGAGGTCCGGCGAGAGTGTCGGCCCGAGGGCCGGGACTGCCGTGGCGTGGCACCGCCGCCGGTGAGGTGACGCGCCGTGACGCTGCGGAAAGATCGTTCCCCTGGTTGCCGAAACGCGGGCCGGTAGGCTACGATGTTGCGTTCCTGGGACGTGCCGCTGGGTAGGACGAGAAACGACCGGAACTTCGGAGACATCATCGTGCAAAGCACAGGCTACCTGCAAACTCAGACCCTCCTTCGGGCGCTGGAGTTCGCGACCTCGAAGGGCGGATTCGGAAGCAACGCCCGTCAAAAGAAGACGGCGCTGGCCCTCATCAAGAGCATGAAGAGCAATGAGTCGGTCAGCGGTCGGCACCAGCAGCTCTCCGCGATGCTCAAGAAGGGGGCGACGATCGGAGAGATGATGAAGGCCACCGGCGCCTCCCGTCGGACGATCTTCCGCTACTTGAACCACTTCGAGGACGCGGGGTTGGACATCGCCATCGCCGAGGGGAAGTACAAGTTGAAATAGGCTCCTGTCGCGGTGCTCACTGGTGGCGATCCGCCTACAACGTGAGGGGCGTTTCGGCGACCCCGGAACGACCATGACGGGTGCCGACGCCGCTGTTCGTGCCCCCGCGCGGCCGGTGGCGCTCCGGCGGGTTCTGCCCGCGCTGCTCCTGGTCGTCGCGGTCGTCGCGGCGGTCAGTATCCCACGCCTGCCGCGGGGCATTTGCTTCGGCGACGCGGGCGATCTCCAGGTCGCATCGGCAACGTTGGGCATTCCCCATCCGCCGGGGTACGCCGGCTACGTCACCCTGGGTTACTTGGCGACGCGGATACCGGGGGTGAACCCCGCCTTCGCCGTGTCGGTTCTCTGCATGGCCACCGGGATCGTCGTCCTCGTGCTGTGCGTGCTTACGCAAGTGCGGATCGGCGTGGCCCCGTGGGCGGCGGGGGCCATCGCGCTGCTGCTCACGTCTCACCCTCGGTTTTGGCAGAACTTGACGACCCCGGAAGTATACATGCCTTCGCTCGTCTTCCTCACCGCCGCGGCCTATCTACTCATTCGGTACGCTCAAACGGGCGGGCGAAATAGTCTGTTCGCCGCGGCGTTCCTGTTCGGCGTGGCTCTGGCGAATCGGCCGCCCGTGGTTCTTACATTGCCGTTTTTCGTGGCCGCGTGGTGGTCGGCCGCACGCCGGTGGGAGCCGTCAAGACGGCACGCGTGGAAGTCCTTTCTGCGGGTCCTGGCGTTCGCCGTGCTGCCGGGATTGTATTCGCTCGGCTACCTCTGGGCGCGTGATACGCCGCAGACGCCGTACAACTACATCGAGCAACACAACGCGGAGGCCGGTGAGCTACCGCAGTCCGGCGAGGGAGCGGTCGCCAAACTGGAACGCATCGGCTGGCAGGTGAGTGCCAAGCAGTTTCACTATCGCCTGGGCATCGACAGGCCGGCGCTTCGGGGGAAGCTGCGCTGGCTCCGCTACGAGCTCGTTGCGTATGACACCATTCCCTTTACCGTCACGGCCTTGCTCGGTGTGTTCGGAATCGTGCCCACGTTTCGCCGCTGCGCGACGACCGGGATTCTGCTGTGCGGAATGGGCCTGCAGAGCGTGGTGTTCGTGTGCCTGTTTCGTGACGTCGGGCAGGCCGCCGACCTTCTGCCGCTGCTCTTTCCCTTGGCCGTCTTCGGCGGCGCGGCCCTATCCAAACTGTTCCCCATCGACGGCGCTTGGCGACGACAGCTTGTCGCCGCGGGTCTCATGTTGGTAGTTACGGTCACGAGCGTCCTCGACGTGCCCCATCGGCCCAACTATGGCGGCTCCGTGGACGCGACGGACTTCCTGCGCGATGCGGACTTGGCGACGTTTCCGGAGCACTCGGTCATCCTCAGCCGTTGGCCCGAATCGCTTCCCCTGCTGTACGCTCGTCACGTCCTCGGCATACGAGAGGATGTGGATGTGGTGATCGCGCAACCGGGCAACTGGTTGCGCCTGGCCGAGAGCTTCCGTGGTCGACCTACCTTTGTCGTGAACAACGACGGCACCCTGCGAGATCGTGCGCCGACGCCGTTCCATAACATGTGGCGACTGGAAGAGTGACGAATTACGAGTTACGAGTTACGAAACGTCCGCAGTCGCTCGGCGGTCCGGCCGAGAGACGTGATTGCAGCCGGGAAAAACCTCGGATTCGTGGTCGAGAAGCCACTTTTTTCGCTCTATGCCCGCGGCGTAACCGGTCAGCGCGCCGTCGCTGCCGATGACGCGATGACACGGCACGATGATCGAGATCGGGTTACAGGCGTTTGCAGCGCCGACGGCACGGCTCGCGCTGGGTTGTCCTAGGCGGCGGGCAAGTTCGCCGTAGCTGACCGTCGTGCCGAATGGAATGCGGCGTAGCAGCTCCCAGACTCGAAGCTGAAAGGCGGTCCCGCGTGGGGCGATCCGGAGCGTGAACGTCGCCAACTCGCCGGCAAAATAGGCGGCGAGTTGCTCACCGGCCGAATGAAACCTCTCCGCGTCGCGTCGCCACAGAGCGGACGGCTCGGGCCGGCGGCAGTCACCTTCGAGATAGAGTCCGACCAGAGCCTCGCCGTCGGAGACCAGCAGAAGTTCGCCGATGGGACTGCACAGCGTCGTGTAATGGAGCGTTTCCTGATTCATCGTTTCCTCGATTCGGTTTTTGAAAGCGAATGCCACAAGTGCATGACCGCGTAGGCCCGCCAAGGCCGCCACGGTTCAGCCATTTCTCGAAGCTCGTGCGTCGACGCGACGCCCAGCGCTTTTCGCAGAGCCAAGTCGCCTTCGGGCCAAGCGTCGGGCCAACGGAAGCCGCGCATATTGATGTATCCGGCCGTCCACGGACCGATGCCGGGAAGGCCTTGGAGTTGTTCTAGCCTTTGCTCCGGCTCCGCCGCCCACAAGTCCAAGAGGCCGCCGCGGGCGGCGGCTCTCGCCAGCGCCCCGAGCGACGCCGCACGGGTACGGATGATGCCGAGTTTGGCGAGGTCCCCCACTTCCGTCGCGGCAAAACGGCTTGCCGTCGGCGATAGACGGTTCAGTTGCGGAAACGGCGTGTCGATCGCGTCTCCGAATGTGTTTGCGATGCGGCCCGCGAGCCTCGTCGCAGACCGAACGGACACTTGCTGTCCGAGCACGGCGCGCCAGGCAAGTTCGAAGGCGTCAAAACACCCCGGAACGCGAAGCCCCGGCGTCTGTCGGACCAGAGGGCGGAGCCGTGCATCCGCCGCCAAATGTTCCGCAACAACATCAGGACGTGCGTCCAGGTCGAACAGGCTTCGGAGTCGAGCGAGCACGTTGGGCAGTACCGGCGTGAGTGACGGAGAAAGATCAACGCTCAACGCGTGTCCGTTTTCGGCCCGCCCGATGCGCAGCCAGCCGCGGTGCTTCCGGAGCGCAACGGTGCGAAGATACGTTCGATCCTCGACGGCCTCGACGCCGGCGATGGCGCGAGCGGCTAGAAAATCGAGCATCTCGTCCCAGGCCAAAGGCGGGCGGTAGCTGAGCGTCAGGCGGAGCGTGTGCTCGTCGGCGGGCGACTCGGCCGCTTTGCGAAGCCGGCTCGGCGTCAGGCGGTAGTGGGCGCGGAAGAGGGCGTTGAAGCGGCGGACGCTGGCGAACCCGCTCGCATAGGCCACCTCGATGATGGGAAGCCGCGTTTCGGTGAGAAGCTGCTTGGCGAGCAAGAGTCGCCGCGTTTGGGCTAGTTCGACGGGTGAAACGCCCAACTCGGCGGCGACGATGCGGCGAAGCTGACGCGAGCTCAGGCCGAACTCCCCGGCCAGGTGTTCGAGGCTCCCATCGTCGTCCAGCGCACCGGCCTCGATCCGCGCGGCGATGTCGTGGGCGAAACGGCTCTTGGAATCGACCGGCGCCTGACCGGGGGCAAGTTCCGGGCGACATCGCAGACAAGGGCGGAATCCAGCCTGCTCGGCGGCTGCGGCGGCCACAAAAAAACGACAGCGGTCGCGGCGCGGCGTTCGCGCCGGGCACACCGGGCGACAATAGATGCCGGTAGTCTTCACGCCCACGAAGAACACGCCGTCGAACCGCCGATCGCGGGCGGTCAAGGCTCGATAGCACGAATCTTCGCTGAGCTTGCCGGTGAAAGGCCCTCTCCGCTTGTTCGTGTTTAGCGTGTACATGGGATCGACCCCAACGGGGTCATGACCTCAAGCCCAGGGTTGCGCCGAAGGCGCTACCCTGGGTCAACGG
>CAYQZH010000098.1:0-13838 GCA_964421865.1 uncultured Phycisphaera sp.
ACCTGGTCGGCACGACCAAACAGCACCTCGCCCGCAGCAAGGAGCTGTTTCGCGCGATGATCGATGCCGGACTGGGAAAAAAGTGGATCTGTCAGGCCACCCTCAACATGGGCGAAGACGAGGAGCTCGCTCGGCTGGCCGCCGAAGCCGGATGTTTCGGCGTTTTCATTGGATTCGAAACGGTCACCGTCGAGGGGCTGACCGAACTCAACAAGAAGTTCAACATTCGTAAAGGCCACGAAGTCAGGACCTCCGTGCGATGCCTGCAGCGACAGGGCATTGCGGTCATGGGTTCGTTCATCTTCGGGCTCGACGTCGACCGGAAAGGCGTCGGATTGCAAATCGCGCAAGCCGCAGAAGCCTACGGCCTTGATTCACTGAATCTGATGTTCATGACCCCATTGCCCGGCACGCGCCTGTGGAAAGAGCTGCAGGCGGACGGTCGAATAGGAGCGAATTCCTTCCCGGACGATTGGAAGTACTACACGCTCAACCTGCCCACCGCCCATTACATGAACTTGTCCTGGGACGAGATGGTCAGCGAATTCGTCGGCGCCTTTCGGTGGTTCTACGCCTATCCACGCCTGCTTCGCCGTGTGTTTGGCAACTTTCTGGCGAGTCGCAGGTTCTCCAACGCGTTAACCTCCCTGGTCACCAACGTGATCTATCGCCGAAACCTGGCCCTGGATATCATGATGTTCAGTCGATATGACATGAGTCGCGGAGCCGTTCCCTTCGCCGACCGGAAATCTAAACAGGCGTCGGGTTTGGCGCCGGCATCACCGTTGCGACCGCGCCCGGCGCCGGTTCAGGCGGAGACATCGTCCGTCGGATCCACGAACTGAATCGCGAGGGTGGAGACGCGCATGGAGTTACCTGCACTTACGAATGCGGATGAGAGGAGTCGAACCTCCACAGGGTTGCCCCCACTGGTACCTGAAACCAGCGCGTCTGCCAATTCCGCCACATCCGCGGCCGCGTGCGCGCCGACGCCGATCTTCGGGTACGGGCGGCACGAACGCAACCAGCATAGGGCCGCCGCATCGCGTGTCAATCCGCGTTCGCGGTGGGGCTTGATTCACGGTCGTGCACACACCCCTCAATGGACGCGAGTGATGTCACACCATAGACTCCAGGCCATGAACGAGTCGCGCAAAATACGTCTAACCGACTACGCAAGCTGCGCTGGCTGAGCCGGCAAGCTCCCCATGGGAGCGTTGGCACAGGTTGTGCGCAACTTGCCCCGATCCGCCGATCCAAACCTGCTCGTGGGCGCGGATCACTTCGACGACGCCGGCGTCTACAAGCTCGACGCGTCGACGGCTCTGGTATTGACCGTGGACTTTTTTCCGCCGCTGGTCGACGACCCGTACCAGTTCGGTCGGATCGCGGCGGCCAACAGCCTCTCCGACATCTATGCGATGGGCGCTCGCCCGCTCGCCGTGCTCAACATCGTTGGCTTCCCGGACAAGGAACTTCCCGTTGAGATTCTGGCCGAAATCCTTCGCGGCGGAGCGGAACGCGTCGCCGCCGCCGGGGCGGTCGTCGCCGGCGGACACACGGTGCGCGACAGCGAGATCAAGTTCGGTTTGTCGGTCACCGGTCTCGTACACCCCGACCGCATTCTGACCAACGGCGGGGCGAAGGTCGGCGATGTACTCGTCTTGACCAAGCCGATCGGCAGCGGCGTACTCACCACCGCGGCGAAGAAGGGCCTGATTTCGGAATCGGATTTGGCCGAGGCGATCGACGTCATGACCGATCTGAACCGAGGCGCGTGCGAAGCGGCCCTGGAGGTCGGCGTCCACGCCGCCACGGACATCACCGGTTTCGGCCTGATCGGCCACGCCCATGAGATGGCCGAAGCGAGCGGCGTCACCATCGAAATCGACGCGAAGAGCGTCCCCCTCATGGCGCGGACGTTCGAACTTGCCCGCGGCGGCACAGTTACGCGAGCAGCCGCATCGAACTTGGAACACCTCGGCGATCGGTTTGCGGCGAAAGGCGTCGATGAGACGCTCGTCAAAGTGCTGGCCGACGCCCAGACCTCCGGCGGGCTGCTGCTCGCCGTCGGCGCAGATCGCGCCGCGGCCCTCGTGGCATCGTTGAAAAGGTGCAACACCCGTGCCGCGGCGAAGATTGGAAGAGTGATTCCAAAATCGACGTGCAGCATAGTCATGTCGTAGGGCCCGGATTGGGTGGCACGGTCAAGCGAAGTTCCGGGTCACCGGGACTTCGCTTGGCCGTGGACGCTCGCCTAACCCCAATACAGTTCACTTAAGACGCATGTCCCCTGCGTCACATAGGGGTCATCACCTGAGGTAAGAGCCCGGTGCGTTAGTTCCGCTCGCTGGGATCTGTGGAGGGGGTCATGGGCGACAATGTTCCTAACTCCGACTTGGTCCGGCCTGCGGAACGAGCCGGACCAGCGCAGGTCGGGCTGCCTTGTCAATACAGGCAATGGCGTTGGGGTTTGGATAGCACTACTGAAACGGGGGCGAGGCGCGTGGACCAAGCGGGTTGAGGCCGTCCGAACGTCGGTCCATTTCGTGCAGCGGTCGTGCGCGGTGGACCGATATGACGCACGGCTCGGCATGGAGGCCGGGCATGCGGAATGAACCTTTCCATACGGTGATGGGATGCCGCCGACACGGTTCAGGCATGGATGCCTTTGGCTGCTCGCGGGCGGTCTCGGCGTTGCAGCGGCGGGCGGCGAGGACATCGTCCGCGTTCGCTCGCGCACCTTCGACATCGAGTACGCCGTCAACGAGAACGCCCTTCCCCTCGACGCGGTGCAACTGTGGTACACGCAGGACCACGGAGCGACGTGGCATGAGTACGGCTACGACGAAGACCGCCATTCTCCGCTGACCTTCTCGGCCCCCGGCGAGGGGGCGTTTGGATTCTTCCTGGTTTTCACGAACGCGACCGGCGCCTCGAGCGGACCGCCGACGCCCTCGACGAAACCGCAGCAGCGGGCGCTGGTGGACTTTACGCCCCCCGTCGTCCAGCTTCATCCGCTTCGACAGACGACGCAGCTTGGTCAGCGCATCGTGCAGATTCGGTGGACGGCGGTGGATTCGCAGCTCACCGTACGGCCCCTGGAGATCGCGTATCAGCGCCCGCCGGAGACGACGTGGAAGCCCGTGGTCGCCGAACCGCTCTCCAACACCGGACGTTACGACTGGCGCGCGCCCGAGGAGTTGAACGGTTCCCTCGCCATTCGCCTGACGGTCAGCGACCTTGGAGGCCATCGGGTCGAGAGCGAACGCCAAATTGTCGAGCTTATCCCGGGTACGACCCAGCCGGATAAGTTGTCCGTCGGGGCGGCCCAGGCTGCGGGCAAGACGGACGCCACATCGGATGCCGATGCCGCCCTGCCCGGGTCGAAACGGGCGAAAGAGCGTATCGCGAAGCTGATGACGGAGGCCGCCGCTCACCGCGAGCACGGCGAGTACGTCGAGGGGATCGCTCGACTTCGTGAGGCGGTCAAGCTCGACCCGCAGCGGACGGAGGCGTTTGCCGAAATGGCCGACATGCTCTACCGTGTGGGCGACCTGGATCGAGCCTTGAACGCCTACGAAATCGCCCTGAAGCAGCGGCCCCATCTGCGGGCCGCTCTGCAAGGCGCCGCGATGGTGGATCGGGAGCGGAAGAACTATTCGGCGGCGGCGGATCGGCTGCGTACGATCCTGCGGTACAATCCCAACGACGCGGAGGTGTGGGTGAACCTGGGCGACGTGGCCGTCTATCAAGGTGACGAGGTGTTGGCACGGGATTGCTACACCCGCGCCACGCGCATCGACCCCGCTGCGGCCAAGACCATCGCCGAAGCGAAGCAGCGGCTCGCCCTGATGACCGAAACGTCCCGTGGATTTCCAACCAACGGCAAGTAATCTCATGCCCACAGCCTCCTCGACCATGCACCCCGTCTATGCCGTCGTCGGACCGGATCGGTTCTTGCGACACGAAGCGCTCGTGGGCATCCTGCGGACGCTGGGGCCGGAAACGGATTCGCTCGGACCGACGCGGGTTGACGGCGAAAACGCTCCGCTGGCGGATATCTTGGACGAAGTGCGGACGCCGTCGCTGTTGGGAGGCCGCCGCATCGTGGTCGTCGATGACGCCGACGAGTGCATCACCGCAAACCGGGCGGCCCTGGAAAGGTACTGCTCCGCTCCGGCGGAAGGCGGGTGCCTCATTCTCTTGTGCGACTCCATGCCCAAGACGACCCGACTGCGCAAGATCATCGCCGCCGGCGGCGCGGTCATCGAGTGTGAACCGCTCAAAGGCCGGGCCGTGGTCGTCTGGATCATGCGCCGAGCGAAAGAGACCTACGGGAAAAGACTGAGCGACGCCGCGGCGCAGAGGCTGAAGGAACACCTTGGCGACGCCCTCGGCTGGCTCGACGTGGAGCTTGCCAAGCTCTCCGCCTACGTCGGCGACCGGCCTGAGATTACGCCCAGTGATATCGAGGCCGCGACCGGCGAACATCGCGAGGAGAAGGTCTTCGCGGTCATCGACGCGGTGTCATCCGGTGACACGTCGCGGGCGCTGAAGCAATGGGAACAAGTGCTGACCACGGATCGGGCCGCCCCCGGTCGGGCCATTGCGGGACTCGCGTGGAGCGTCCGGCGGCTCCTGGAAACCCGCCGCGAGTGGGAACAAGGCGCCGACCTCGGCGGTCTGGCTCGTCGAATGTTCACCGATCCGGAGACGTTAGGGCGGCGACTCGAACAAACTAGCGTCGATCAGTTGCGGGAACAACAGCGTGACCTGCTCGCCGCGGATATCGCCGTCAAAACCGGCCTGTCCACGGTGGACGTCGCGGTGGAGAGGTTCATCGTCAAACACAGTGCCTGCGTGCGGACAACGCGCAGCAAAGTGGGATAGGAAGCGGAGCATGGAAGCTCAAATCGACCGAGAAGCGACCGCAACGGTTGCCCGAGCCGCGCGGCTCAGCCGGCGCGGTGTGGCGGGCGCGGCGATGAGGCTCGCTGTCGTCGTCGCGATGGCAGGTGCGATGCCGGGCTGCGCGACGTTCCGCACCAAACCGTCGGCCCCATCGTCACCGCCGACGGCAGGCGGTGAGCCGGCTCCGGCAGCCACGCCGCCGGTCGAGAAAGAACAGGAGACCCTCGCCGCGGTGGAGGAGTTCCTGGCGCGGACCCAACGGTACCGGCTGGGCTCTTCGCCGACTTCCCCCGCGGGCGCGGATTCGGCCGATGCATCGGCTGCCAGGACCGAACCCTCCGGCGCAGCGGCACAGGCCGATCATGCGCCTCCTCCGCCCGACCAAGCCTTCGCCAACACGCAGGTCGCCTTGCCGGAAGCCTCACCCCCCAAGCCGACTCTGGCGATCCCCGCAGTGCAATCCGTAGCCGTTCGTTGGGCGGGACCGTCGTCGTCCAACGCGGTGTCCCCGGGCAGCGCGAACTCCACGAACGCTCCGCTTGACGCCCAGCCCGCCGACGGCGCGGGGTCGGTCGATCGACTCCTTGTCCAGTTGCGAAACCAGGTCGCGGCCAAGAAGGATTTTGAGGCCGAATGGCAATTGCGTTTGGTAGAACTTGCGTTCGAGCGTGACGCCCAGGCCATGGACGTGTCGCCCCACCTCGGGGAACGAGCGCGAACGATGCTTACCGGCTTGATGCAAGCGGGGGCGGCGATCCGCAACGCGGCGCGCGATCCGTTGCTCACCGGAGAGGAAGCGATCGCCCGGGTGGACCAACTCCGCGAGGCCGTCACCGACCAGGCCGACCCGGTCGTCTCCGCCGTTGCGTTGTGCCGGAAAGTCATCACCTTCGGGGCCTATGAGGAGATGCCCCGGGAGGACTTCGTCGCCGGCCGCACCACGCAGACGATCGTGTACTCGGAAATCGCCAACCTTCGCGCCGAAAAGACCGCCGAGGGCCTCTTTCAGACACGGCTCGGGACTCGGTTGGAGGTGCTCACGGTCGACGGGAAGTCCGTTTGGCAACGTGAGGAGCCGGAAATCGTCGATACGTGCCGTCGCCGCCGCAGCGATTTCTTCATCGCCGAACGGATCACTTTGCCGCCGACGTTGCCGGCCGGCGATTATGTGCTCAAGGTGTTCGTCGAGGATAAGCTCTCGTCGAAGGCCGACGAGGCGTCACACCCCTTCTCGATCAGCGCGCCCATTTCCGTAGCCAAGGGTCGGTAGAGCTAGGCTATCTCTGTAGCGGACCAATCTCCTTCCTCACCCCCTTGACACGGTTTTGGCTCGGTACTATGAAAGCAGCATTGCGGAACAATTTAGGGCCGCACCGCAGAACGGTGCGCGTGGTAGTGTTACAGTTCGATCGGAGGTGTTCGACATGAACCATAGCGTAACAACGTACAGCGTATTGGCGTTCGGCCGGCCAGTCATGTGGTTTTCGTGTGCCGCCGTCATGGGTTCGGTGATCGGGGCCCCGGCTCGCGTCGAGGCGGCGGACAAACCCCCTTCCAGCTACGCCCCGGTGGTCGTGACCGAGGAATTCGAGGCGATCATGGCGCGCATGACCGCCGCCAAACCCGACGTGATGAAACGGCAGAAGGATTTACTTGCGGACCGCTACGACCTGAGCAAGATTCCGGCGAAGGGTGTAACGATGTCCCGCGGCAAAGCGATCCAACAGGGCGTGCGTGCCAACCTGCCGCCCGATATGAGTTGGGAGAAGCTGGCGGCCATGACGCCGGAGGAAATCCGCGAAAAGGGGCTGTTTCCCAAGGGTTTTCTCCCCTTGCCCCATCCCAACCACCCCGAGGGCGGGATGTTGTTCCCGCAGTTCATGATCGACGAGATCAAGAAGCAAGAGGAGCGGGACCTGACGCGCTTCGATCTCGAATACGACCTGCCGGACCACTTCCTTCCCGAGTTCCCGCCGCCGATCTACTTGACGACTCGACCGGACCTTGGAGACGTGTCCAAAGGTCAACTCGTGACCATCGCGAACTACTACAAGATCTTCAACGGGATCCTGAATCCAAAGCAGCTCGAAGGGTTGCGTTTGCTGCTCACCCCGTTCGCCCAGCAGCAGTTCAACCAGACGGAGGACCGTCGAACGGTTAAGCCCAGTCGCGGAGTGGCTTGTTTCGATTGCCACGATAACGGGCACACCAACGCCGCTACGCACCTCGCCGGCGACGTTCGCCCGCAGGAGTTCCGCCACCGCATTGACACGCCGTCCCTGCGGGGTGTCAACGTGCAACGGTTGTTCGGTTCGCAGCGGGCGTTGAAAAGCGTCGAGGATTTTACGGAGTTCGAACAGCGAGCGGCCTACTTCGACGGCGATCCCGTCATCGCTACCAAGAAGGGGGTCAACATCTTGGAGCGCGGAAGCCAGGTGCATTTCATGGCCGAGTTTCAGGAGCTGCTTGATTTCCCGCCGGCCCCCAAACTGGGACTCGACGGCAAACTCGATCCGAAGAAGGCGAGCGAATCGGAGGTCCGCGGTCAGGAAATATTCTTCGGGCAAGCGAAATGCGCAACCTGTCACCCATCCCCGTACTACACGGACAACTTGATGCACAATCTACGGACCGAGCGGTTCTTCAAACCGCAGATGGTCAACGGGCGAATGGCCTCAGCCGACGGTCCCATCAAGACTTTCCCGCTTCGTGGGATCAAGGACTCGCCGCCGTACCTGCATGATGATCGACTGTTGACCCTCGACGACACCGTCGAGTTCTTCAATCTCCTCCTCGAGCTGAAACTGTCCAAGCAGGAGAAGGAGGATTTGACGGCGTTTTTGCTGGCGTTGTAACGGTGAACCGGTCTCCGTTCGGCCGTATTGCCTCGTGTCCCGGCGCGCCGGGACTGCGCGAACTGGAGAAGGTCGGGGAACGGAACGGTTGCGCGGAATGGCAGGCCTTTGCCAAGAAGCTGCGGTGCCTGATCCGCGATCCCGGCGCGCCGGGACCTCCGCAAACGGCCCGACCCGGGACCAGGGTCTGTAGCGTCCGCAGGCGCTCGTGGCAGGAGGCGTTGCCGTAGGTTGCCCCGTCGGACCATAATGCACCCGATGGTCGATGAGCGAAAGCAACGTCTGGCCGACTTCGTCGCCTGGGCGAGTGAACACATCAGCGGCGACGAAAAAGGCCAGGCCCAGATCTTCCTCGACCATCTTTTCCAAGCCTTGGGGCACAAGGGTTCCCTCGACGTGGGCGGCACGCCGGAGTTCCGCGTGCGCAAGGGGCGCGAGGCGGGCGGAGGCGCCGCCTTTGCGGACTACGTCTGGAAGCCGTACGTGCTCATCGAAATGAAGAAACGCGGGGAGGACCTTACCCGCCATTACCGGCAGGCGTTCGACTACTGGGTGCAACTGGTCCCGGGGCGGCCGCATTATGTGATCCTGTGCAACTTCGATGAAATCTGGGTCTACGACTTCGAGACCCAGATGGACACGCCGGTTGATCGGCTCCCTTTGTCGGAACTGCCCGAGCGCGACGGCCCGCTGGCGTTCCTATTCCCCACGCCGCAGCGCCCGGTTTTCGGCAACGATCACGAGGAGGTCACGCGCAAGGCCGCCGATCTCCTAGCCGTTTGCTTCAACAAGCTCATCATCCGCAAGGTTCCGCGAGAGACGGCCCAGCGGTTTACGCTACAGATGCTCGTCGCGCTCTTCGCCGAGGACATCGGACTGTTGGACAAATACTTCGTCGTCCGCTTGCTCGAGGAATGCAAAGAACCGGCGGACAGCTACGAACTGCTCGGCGGACTCTTCAAGGCCATGAATTCGCCGGTCCGCGCCGCAGGCGGTCGATTCAAGGGCGTGGACTACTTCAACGGCGGACTCTTCAAGGAACCCGCCCTGCTCGATCTTCACGGCGACGAACTGAACCAGCTTCGTCAGGCCGCCAAGTCCGACTGGTCCAAGGTCCGTCCCGAAATCTTCGGTACCTTGTTCGAGCGTTCCTTGGAAAAAGAGGAACGCCACGCCTACGGCGGGCACTTCACTCGTCCGACGGACATCATGAAAATCGTCGGGCCGACGATCGTCGAACCGTGGCGGAACCTCATCGAGAACGCGACGACGCTGACGGAACTCGAAAAGCTCCGCAATCGGATGACCCACTATCGCGTGCTGGACCCGGCCTGCGGGTCGGGCAATTTTCTGTACATCGCCTATCGGGAACTGAAGCGTCTCGAAGCCCGTCTGTTCGAACGCATCGAGGAACGCAAGAAGGACGAGAAGGGTCAGCGGCAGATCGGGTTCGTACATGCGAATCAGTTTTTCGGCATCGACATCAATCCGTTCGCGGTGGAGATCGCCAAGGTGACCATGATGATCGCCCGCAAGCTGGCTATCGATGAGCTTCATATTCACGAACCGCCCTTGCCTCTCGATCGACTTGACGAGAACTTCATCGCGGGCGATGCGCTCATCACGCCCTTCCGAAACGGCGAACCGTTTCCGACGATGCTGTTCGCGGAACTGGACGAGGACCCTTGGGCCATCGGTCGGATCGCGCCCGCGGTCTGGCCCCAAGCGGACGTCATCATCGGGAACCCGCCGTTTCTCGGGGCTAAGCGCCTCAAGCCGGAGCGCGGGGCCGACTACGTCAATGCCGTGCGCCGCACGTTCCCCAAGGTACCCGGCATGGCCGACTACTGCGTCTACTGGCTCCGCCTGGCGCACGACCGTCTGCCGGAGTGCACGCCCGCCGACCCCGTCGCCGGTCGGGCGGGATTGGTGGGCACGCAAAACATACGCAACAATCAGTCCCGCGTCGGCGGGCTGGATCACATCGTGAGCACCGGGACCATTATCGAAGCGGTGGACAATCAACCGTGGTCGGGCGAGGCCAACGTACATGTGTCGATTGTCAACTGGGTCAAGACAAAGAACTCACGCCTGCTCCCCAAGAAACGCCGCGTGTGGTTTAAGGTCGATCCGCCGCGTGAACGCACCAAGATTCGCAAACGCGGCGAGGGACCGGCGGCGAAGGATTTTGAACTTACGGCGCGAGAATGCAGGTTTATCAGCTCTACCCTGTCCGATCAGCTTGACACGAGCGGGGCCAGGGCGTTGATATGCAATACGGACCCGCAACGCGCGTTTCAGGGTATGACCCCAGGTTACGCCGGTTTCATCGTCACGCAGGAGCAGTCAACGGCACTGCAAGAGAAGGATGCCAAAGCGTCCAAAGTCATACGCCCTTACCTCATCGGGCGTGAACTTGTTTCAGGAGACGGTAAACCCAGGCGTCTCGTTATTGACGCCGATTTTGGCGACATTCTGAAACTGGCTGCGTTTCCGTCGGTTTTCGCACATCTAAAACGCCACGTTCTTCCAGACGTCGAGAATACACTCGAGATTGCGAAGAAGACCGGCTCGGATATGGTCGAAGCGAGGACTGAGCACCTGAATCGCTGGTGGACGTTCTGGGCAAGACGATCCGAACTGCGAGTGTGGATCAAGCGTCATCGGCGCGTTCTGGCCGGTTCAAGGACTCAGCGATGGCCGTTTGTGTTCGAGTTCGTTGCTACGAGCATCGTCCCCGGTGACGCACTTCAGTTGTTCGCATTTGACGACGACTATTCCTTTGCCCTGTTACAATCGAGGCTACATTGCGAATGGTACAAGGCCAAGGCTGCACGCCTTAAGAATGAGGAAGACTACAACTATTCAACGGCCTCGGTGTTCAACACATTTCCCTGGCCGCAGAAGCCGACGGTGAGGCGGGTTCGGGCCGTGGCAAAGGTGGGGCGTGAGGTACGGCGGGTGCGGGCGGATGCCCTGTCCAAAATCAAGGGTGGTCTGCGGGCGGTGTATCGCGGCCTGGAACTACCCGGCAGAAACCCGCTCAAGGATGCGCACGCGGCGCTGGATAAGGCCGTGATGGAGGCGTACGGTTTTTCCTTCGACGGCGACTTGCTCAAACAACTGTTGGACCTGAACCTTTCGGTGGCCGAGCGCATCGAACGCGGCGAGAGTGTAACCGCGCCGGGTATCCCGCCGGATTATCCGAAGCCCAAGGAGCTGATCACCGACGACTGCATACGACCGTAGGGCGTGGCCGGGTCGAGTACGTGGTTAGCGTCCCGGAGGGACGCGACGAGATTAGCCCAGCGTTTTAACGCTGGGAACAGTGGCGTTTGGACTTTTGCACGAGTCCCGAAGGGACGACTGAAAGTCGCGAGGACCGTTCAGCCGTCCCTCCGGGACTGGAGGGTGATTCGTCGGATCTTCCCCCGCGTTGAAACGCGGGGCCATTCTCAGACCTGCCTCCGGCAGGTGAGTACCCAACCACGCTAAACACGTACCGGGTCGATGACCCGACGGTTGGCTAGCTGCGGCGGTCGGAGACCCTCAAGGCGTAGTAGATCAGGGTGAGGACGGCGGTGATGGTGGCGGCGACGTAGGTCATGGCCGCGGCGCTGAGCACCTTGCCGACGACGCGGTCCTCGTCGGCGGTGACCATGCCGTTGCTGAGGAGGGTCTGGCGGGCGCGCTTGGAGGCGTTGAACTCGACCGGCAGGTTCACGAGTTGGAAGAGCACGACCACGCCGAACAGCGCTAGCCCGGCGACGGACATTCCGGTCAAGCCGAAGATAATCCCCGCGATGATGAGTCCGACGGAGATGTTGCTGCCGACGGAGGCCATGGGAACCAGACCGTTGCGGAAGGCCAGCGGACCGTAAGCGGCGGCGTCTTGAATGGCGTGGCCGACCTCGTGCGCGGCGATGCCCAGCGAGGCGAGCGATCGACCGTGGTAGACGTCGGGGCTGAGACGGAGGACCTTCTTCTTGGGGTCGTAATGGTCGCCGAGGAACGACTGAACCGGTTCGATGGCGACGTTGCTGATGCCGTGGACGTTGAGGATGCGTTGGGCGGTTTCCGCGCCGCTCAACCCGCTGCGGGCGGGAATCCGCGAGGCCTTGGCGTACGCGGACTTGACCTTCACCTCGGCCCAAAGGGCAAGCAGGATCGCCGGGCCGACGTATAAGAAGTACCTCGGATCAAAGAACCCCAACTGCCCTAATGTGTGCATTGATCCACCATCCGATCCGCCAGCGGTCCCGTCCGGCGTCATTGCTACCGGCGACGGCCGCCCGAACCGGGCATCCGCAGAGGGTTATACGTTCGCCGGGGCCGTCGGCCTAGTCCACAGGAAGACCTACTTTATAATCGGTCGCGGGCGGGGGGTATCGCTACAAACGCGGATCGACGGGTCCGGGCCGTCCGCCCCGCGGTTGCACGCTCCCTAGCCCGCCAGCCGGCGTTTTGGGGCTGTTTGACAAGTGGAACCCGTTCGGTTATACGGCGTGCGAACCGTTCTAAAGCGTTCCCGCCCAAACGGCAGAGACCTTTCGAATCGGGGAAGACGGACGTTGTACACTCGGGCGGGTGATCGGCTGCGGTAACGGACCGCGGCCCCCCAACGGGGGAACGCCGTCGAGGCAGTATTCTGGAGTCTACATTGAAGAAGATCTATGTAGGGAACCTCTCGCGGAACACTTCTGAGCAGGAGCTGGAGGCGGCGTTCAGCGTGTACGGGGCGATCCGCAGCGTGGCGATCATCCGCGACCGTTACACCGGCGACTCCCGCGGCTTCGGGTTCGTGGAGATGGACAACGAGCAGGAAGCGGGCGAGGCCATCGGCAAGTTGAACGGTACCGAGCTGGGCGGGCGGACCTTGACGGTCAACGAAGCCAAGCCGATGGAACGTCGCTCCGGCGGCGGCGGTGGCGGCGGTGGTGGTGGCGGTGGCGGCGGTGGCGGCGGACGGGGCCGAGATCGCGGCGGCTACGGCGGCGGACGCGATCGGCGCTAACGCGGCGGCGTTTCTCGCCCCCATTCACAGGCTTCCCCACGGAACGGTGGGCTGGGCCCATCGTGGGCGTGTCCGAGCCGTTCGGCGACATGGCCGGACGCAGGGTCGTTTTGCGCTTGTGCGAACCCAGATCGAGGCGGCGGCGACTGGTCATCCGGGGTATCTGCGGTGCCGATAACCCGGCAGTTGCCAGGTCGCTAGACTCGCGGCAGCCAATGCAGCGTTCGCCGGGGCTGAGTCCGCACAAATCGCGGCGGCGGGCGACGTCACGGTGGATTTGCTGGCCGGCGGTGTGGTCATCGCGACGCTTGTACTGCCGGAGGGAAACTCAATCACCTACAACTCGCAAACGTTGGAAGTCAATGCACCGCCCTCGAACAACGACACGCTGACTCTCATTACCGCGCGTGGGGAACGGCCGTTGGCTCCCGGGGAAACGATCGTGCTGGGGAGCACGCCGCTCCCGGCGGTCTCCGAATGGGGCGTGGTGATCCTCACGCGGTCGCTGCTTAGCGAAATCGGCGTCAAGTTCGGGCGGCCTCTGCCTGGGGCTTGGCAGTCTTGACGTTACTTGTGCTCACCGCGGGAGCGTTGGGGATCCGTCGCTCCATGCGTGGCTCATGCGACCCTTTCAGGGTCGAATGAATCATGGGGGTCGCGGTATCCGTGGGCGGCACCCGGGGGCGGCGCTTCTTGCCCACGGCTACTGTAGGCCAGCCTTTCAGGCTGCGTGCGAGAGGGACGTCGTTGGGTTCAGCCCTTCAGGCTGAATAGGCGAGGAATATCGTTTCGTTCAGTCCTTCAGGCTGAATGGGCGTGATGCAGGCTGAAAGCCTGCCTGATCGTAGCCGGTGGCATCGCCACCGGATTGCATCGGCATCGAACGCCGCGACCCTGAAGGGGTCGTCTACTCCCCGGCGGGTTTATGCGACCCTTTCAGGGTCGAATGAATCATTGGAATCCCGTCTTTCGTGGGCGGCGCCGGGCGCCACTGCTCAAGAGCAGTGGCCTGGGGTTTGGCCCTTTGGGGCGTCTTTTCAGCACAATTCAAGTGT